>DAONSQ010000001.1:0-56909 GCA_035411265.1 bacterium
CAAGAATTTTCAACAAGCGACTGCTGAATACAGTGCTGAAGCAATTACCGTCCTCGAGGGTCTGGAGCCGATCCGCAAACGTCCAGGCATGTATATTGGCTCAACTTCATCAACTGGTCTTCATCATTTAATCTGGGAAGTTGCCGATAATAGTTTCGACGAAGTCATGGCTAATTATGCTGATTATGTCGAAATAACCCTACTCGATAACGGTATGGTTGAGGTTTGCGACAATGGTCGCGGTATTCCAGTTGATATTCATAAAGTAACTGGCGTTTCCGCTCTCGAAACGGTTATGACCAAGCTTCATGCTGGTGGTAAATTTGGCGGTAGCGGTTATAAAATTTCCGGTGGTTTGCATGGTGTCGGCGTTTCTGTTGTTAATGCTCTAAGTACTTACCTCAAGGCCACTGTTTATCGTGATGGCGCTGTTTGGGAACAAGAGTATGAATGCGGCAAACCAATGGGTCCAGTTAAAAAAGTTGGTAAAACCGATCCTGACCGTCATGGCACAACTATTACCTTTAAACCAGACGGCACTATTTTTGATACCACCGATTTTAAATGGGGCACTATTTTAGACCATTTCAGACAACAGACCTATTTAACTAAAGGCGTTAAGGTCAAACTGCATGATCGCCGGCCGCATCATTGTCAAAAAAATTATACTTTTTATTTTGAAGGTGGCATTCGTTCTTATATTCGCAGTCTAAATCGCAATAATCAGGTTAAGAATGAAACAGTTTTTTATATTGAAAAAGAAGTTGAAGATAACAAAGTTGAAATTGCTCTACAATATAACGATGGCTACAATGAAACCGTTCTAGCTTTTGCTAACAACATTATTAATCCCGAAGGCGGGACTCACCTAGTTGGCTTTCGCACTGCTTTAACTCGTGTTTTAAACAATTATGCTCGAGCTAAAAACCTACTTAAAGAAAAAGACGAGAATCTAACCGGTGATGATGTTCGTGAAGGTTTA
This sequence comes from bacterium, assembly GCA_035411265.1. Lineage (GTDB taxonomy): Bacteria > Patescibacteriota > Patescibacteriia > Patescibacteriales > Patescibacteriaceae > UBA1359. The sequence continues at coordinate 983 of DAONSQ010000001.1, forward strand.
GTTTCAATTATTAGCGTCAAGCTGCCAAACCCACAATTTGAAGGCCAAACTAAAGGCAAACTTGGCAATGCTGAAATTAAAGGCTGTGTTGAACAAGTCTGCAGTGAAGCTTTGAGTATCTTTTTAGAAGAACACCCTAAAGAAGCTGAACAAATTATTGCCAAATGTTTTCTATCAGCTCAAGCTCGTATTGCCGCTCGCACTGCTCGTACTGCTATTTTACGTAAAAGTGCTTTAGACGGAGCCACTCTACCTGGTAAATTAGCTGATTGTTCTAGTCGTAAGGCTGAAGATTGTGAATTATTTATTGTTGAGGGTGATAGTGCCGGCGGTAGTGCTAAGCAAGGCCGCGATCGTCGTTTTCAAGCAATTCTACCATTACGTGGCAAAATTCTAAACGTTGAAAGAGCTCGTTTAGACAAGATGCTTGAAAACAATGAAATCAAAAACATGGTCATTGCTTTAGGTACCAATATTGACGACCAATTTGATGTCAGTCGACTACGTTATCATCGCATTGTTATCATGACTGATGCCGATGTTGATGGCGCCCATATTCGAACCTTGCTACTGACTTTATTTTTCCGTCACTTTACTCCTCTAGTTAATGAGGGACACCTCTATATTGCTCAACCACCACTTTATCAGATTAAAAAAGGTGCTGCGGTTCGCTACGCTTACAGTGATGAAGAAAAGGATAAAATCGTAACAGAATTCGGCGGTTCAACTGTTGAAGCTATTATTAGTGAAGAAGATGACGAAGATGTTACTGAAGCCACCAAAGAAAGCGAAAAAGACGAAGAAAATGAAAGCAAAGCCAAAGAACCAAAAGCAGTTCGCTTACACATTCAACGATACAAGGGTCTTGGTGAAATGAATCCAGAACAACTTTGGGAAACCACTATGAATCCAGAAAATCGCGTCTTAAAACAAGTTAGTGTTGAAGACGCTGCCCTAGCTAATGAAATTTTCGAAATGCTTATGGGCGATGAAGTGGCTCCCCGCAAAAACTTTATCCAAACTCATGCTAAAAAAGTTACTAATCTTGATATTTAAAAATTCTTCTTTACATAAAATAAAACTGCGGCTAAGCCGCAGTTTTATTTTATCGAAAAAATCTATAATAATCTTATCGACCTAGTTTTAAATTAATCTTATCAGTCCCAGGAACTTTATTTAAAAAACTTGGATGCCAATCAGTTTTATATTTAATCAAATTAGTTTGATTGTTTAAATAATTGTCTAATTGTTTACGGCTCATACCAACCAAGTCTTTCTCATTAATTAACTGTTCTGGACGATTAAAAGCCAAATTACTGCTATAACTAATTTCTAGTTGGGCCTGATGCTGTTCTGGTGCCCAACTAATTAAGCGATAGCTAAGCGATTGCTTGTTAATAACTGCCGCTGGATTATTTTGATCAATCAAGCTATTCTCAATTGTTTCCTGATTAACAATCGCGGCTCCAATAGTTGCTTTGATTGCAACTGTAAAATCAGCTTTATTCTCGCCAGCTTTAGCATTGACACTAACTGGCCAATTATTTTCATCAGTCCAATAAATAACAGTTTCCGAACCAATTTCTGGGGCAATTTTATCTTTAGCTTGTTGCATTGCCATGCTTTTGGCCTGAGCAATAGCCTGATCAATGTCGTAAACTGTCACCACTGGCTTGCTAGCAACTTGATAATTTATTGGTTGTTCAGCAATAGCGTAAATCTTTTCTTGCAATCCAGCCCAAAGACCAGGGATCGTGAATTTAGTTTGAACGCCAATAGCATTTTCGGCTTTGACACTGTCAGCATAGACATTAGCCGTTACCCTTCCACCAGCCGGAACATTAACATAATCTTTAAGACGATATAAAACACCGCTACTAGTGATTAATCTAGTTGTTGCTCTAAGCGGCTGATCTTTACCAGTTTCGTTAATCAAAACTACTTGACCGGCTAAAGTTGCCTCTCCAGTTGTTTGTTCTTGACCAGTAGCTAAAAAAGTCTGCTTATATTCAACAGTTTCTTGAATAAATTTACTCGGCAGAGCTTCAGCACCAACCGGAGCACTGTCAGTTAAATTAATCGTCTTATTAATTGTCTGGACATCGCTAGCTGGAAATAAAGTAATATCAACTCTAACCAAAGAATAATAAGACATCGCCAAAACCACGATAGCAATTAAGCCTAAAAAGAAAAAAGCTAAACGACGATAAAGACGGCTAGAATTTTGTTCTGGTTCCAGCTCAACTTCTTCCAACCATTCAGCTTCATCAATCATTTCTGGTTCTTCTTCAAAAACATGTTGTTCAATTGGATAATCTTCAAGATTGCCACTAGGCATTGTTTCTTCAACTGGTGTCTCGCGAGCTTCTTCCCAAACTGTAAATTCTTGCTCAGTTACTAAAGGCTGATTAGTGACTACTACCACCTGTGGCTGTGCTGGCGCCTTTTTCTTAACCGGCGCTAAAGCTTTTTTAGTAATTGATTTAGTCTTATTTATCGACTTAGCTTTAATTGCTGGTTTAGTCTTGGCAACTGGCTTAGTCTTGACTTCAATCTTCTTGGCCGGCTTAACTACTGTTTTAGCCATTGTTTTTTTAACTGGTTTTACCACTGATTTAGTGGTTGTTTTTTTAGTAGTCATTTTAGCAGGACGAACCTTAGGTGGACGGCCAGCCAAACGACGAGCTGGTTGCTTGGCCGACTGCTGGCGCGACACAACCGCTGATTTTTTTTGAGGCATAAAATAATTTAATAATTTTCTATCTATATTATACCTAAAATCTCACCTTTCCTGCAAATTTTGCCATCAAGTCACTTAATAGCTTTGGTTGACGATCAACCTGAAAGCCAGTTGCTATAAGCTTTTTATCACCATTTAGATTGATTTCTAAGAATACCTGGTTGCTGCCCGGATATTGCAGAAGTATCTCTTTTAATAAAACTAATTCCTCTTGGCTAAATTCACTATTTAAAATTAAATTCAAAGGATCAGGCAAGCTATTAGCTGGACCAGTTATTACTGGACCACTCGGCCGTGACTCTTCCTTCACTCCCCAACTGCCATTTCGCACCTTCTTTTTGGCACCTGGTAATTCACGAAAAGCTGCCAACTGGTCTGGTAAATTATCCAAGGTTAGATAGATTGCCTTTTCGGCTAAAATTTTTCGTTCATTATCTTTATCTGAAATGGTTCCTTGGCATAAAACCGCCTGGCCATCGCGCCAAACCTCAGCGGTTGCTGCGAGCAAAGTTGGAAAAACAATCACTTCAGTACTGCTGGTATCATCCTCTAATTTAACAAACAACATTGACTGATTAGCTCTAGTCATAATCTTTTTACTACTAGCCACCATACCGCCAATAATTACAGTTTGTTCATTGGAAAATTTAGACAAATCTCTAATTGGCGTTACTGTTGCCTCTAGCTGCTTACGATAATCAACAAACGGATGTTCAGTAATATAAAGCCCTAAAAGCTCTCGCTCCCAAGCCAGCTTAGTTTGACGATCAATCAGTGGCGCCGGTTCTAAACGAAGTGGCGGATGCTCAATACCGCCAACTCCAGCAAATAAGCTATTCTGGCCGCTCAATCTATTTTGATTAATATCTTTATTATATTTCAAAATAATTTCAATATTTTGCAGTAACTGCTGACGATCCAGCCATTCATCAAAAGCACCGGCTTTTATTAAACTTTCCAAAGATTTGCGATTGAGATCTTTGTCAGTCACTCTTTGCAAGAAATCAGCCATGTCTTTATATTGGCCATTAGCCTTACGCTCATCTTTAATTACTTGAGCAATGTGCTCGCCAACATTTTTAATAGCCAAAAGACCAAAACGGATAGTTGGATGGTCAACTAATTTTTCATCAACTACCGTAAAAGAATCAAATGATTGATTGATATCAGGCTGACAAACCTCAATCCCCATATGGCGGCACTCTTCAATCTCAATCGCTACCCGATCACTATTTTGCTGATCAGCTGCTAATAATGCTGCCATAAAAGCTGTCGGATAATTAGCTTTAAGATAAGCTGTCTGATAAGCCACCATGGCATAGCAGGCTGCATGTGAACGATTAAAACCATAACCAGCAAATGGCTCAATAAACGAGAAGACTTTTTCCGCCAAAGCTCCATCAATACCATTCCCAACACAACCAGCAATAAACTTTTCTTTTTGCTCTGCCAGCAGTTTAACAATCTTCTTACCCATAGCCTTACGAAGCACATCGGCTTGCCCCATAGTAAAACCAGCCAAACTACGAGCAATTTGCATAACCTGCTCCTGATAAATAGCCACACCATAAGTCCTCGATAAAATCGGTTCTAATTTCGGATGTAAATATTGCGGCTTTTTAACACCGTGCTTGCCAGCAATATAATCAGGAATCCACTCCATCGGACCAGGACGATACAAAGCCACCATAGCAATAATGTCTTCCAAATTATTCGGCTTCAAGTCGCGCAAATAGCGCTTCATGCCAGAAGATTCAAACTGAAAAACACCAGTCGTTTCACCATCCTGAAAAAGCTTGAATGATTTCTCATCATCTAGGGGAATATTATTAATATCAATCTCAACTCCGGTTGTAGCTTTAATGATTCGAATGGCTGATTCAATAATGGTAAGATTCTTCAAACCCAAAAAGTCCATTTTAAGCAAACCTAAATCTTCCACTGGATGCAGTGAGTACTGACAGACGATTGATTTATCCGCCGATGAAGCATGCTGAATCGGTGTGTATTCAGTTAATGGATCTTTAGTAATTAAAATACCGCAAGCATGGGTTGAGGAGTGTCTGGCACAACCCTCGAGCCGCAAAGCATAATCAATAATTTGCTTGGCTTGCGGATCTTGTTTATAGATCTGTTTAAGTTCTGGCACCTGCTCCAAAGCTTCTGGCAATTTCGTCATCATCGGAATCATCTTGGCCAGTTTATCACAATAATCATAACTAACATCCAAAACACGGCCAATATCACGCACTGCCATACGGGCAGCCATAGTTCCAAAGGTCATAATCTGCGAAACATGATCACGGCCATATTTTTGCGCCACATATTCAATCACATCTTCACGACGAACATCAGCAAAATCAGTATCAATATCAGGCATCGAAATACGCTCCGGATTTAAGAAACGCTCAAAAAGCAAATCATATTTAATCGGACAAAGTTCAGTAATACCAATTAGATAACAAACTAAAGATCCGGCCGCGCTACCACGACCTGGTCCAACAACAATGCCATTATCTTTCGACCAATTAATAAAATCAGCGACGATCAGAAAATAATCTGGAAAACCCATCTTGGCAATAATTTCCAGTTCATAATCCATTCTTTCTCGATAAACCTGATCGATTTCTTCGTAAATCTGGCCATAACGCTTAACCAAACCCTCTAAGCAAAGCTGGCGTAAATAATCTTGAGCTGTCAGCCCTGCCGGAACCTCAAAAACCGGTAACAATACCTGCCCCATTTCTAAATCTAAATCACACTGTTCGGCAATTTTTAAGGTATTACTAATCGCTTCTGGCGTTTCCGAAAAAACAGCTGCCATATCCTCGGCCGACCGGAAAGAACAATCAATATCCAGCATGCTCATTCTAGCTGTTTCACTCTTTTTGCGTTTAGTTTGCAGGCAAAGCAAAACATCCTGAACATCTTTGTCAGTTCCCCTTAAATAATGAACATCATTAGTCGCTACCAAAGGAATGCCGGTTTCTTGAGAGATACGAATCAAGCCTTCATTAGCAATCGCCTGTTCCGGCAAGCTAGGATTGTCCTGGAGTTCTAAATAATAATTACCTTCACCAAATAAATTTAGATATTCTAAAGCTCGCTCTTTGGCTTGCTCATAACGATCAGATACAATTAGCCGCGGAATTTCTCCAGCCAAACAAGCGCTCATGGCGATTAAGCCATCACTATACTGACAAAGAGTTTCCCAATCAATACGCGGCTTATAATAAAAGCCTTCCAAATGAGCAATACTAACTAACTTCAAAAGATTATGATAGCCAGTCTGATTTTTAGCCAGTAGTACCAAATGATAATTACGCTCATTTTGGCTACTCTTGTCATGGCGCGAACCAGGCGCCAAATAAGTTTCCACCCCGATAATTGGTTTAATGCCAGCTTTTTTACACTTTTGGTAAAACTCAACCACGCCGTACATAACCCCGTGATCGGTTAAAGCAACAGCGGGAGCATTATCAGCCTTGGCCATCTCGACTAATTCGTCAATTTTACCTAAACCATCCAGTAAAGAATAGTGGCTATGAACATGAAGATGGACAAAAGACTGATTGGACATGAGGGGAAATTCAAAAATTAAACTGCCTATTAAGCTACCTTTAGTATAACAAAAAAGACCCGTTTTGTCAGGGTCTTTCTTATTTTTTTAATAGTTGCCAGTAAGCCTCAGCCGTCTTTTGCCAACTAAACTTAGCGGCTACTTTTTGCCCAGCTAAACCAAGTTCTTCAGCTAAATTTTTATCAGAAAAAATTTGTTCTATCGCTCGAGCAATAGCTTGACTATCCGCTGGATCAATCATTATCGCTGCACCAGCAACTACTTCTGGTAAGGCAGTCACGCTCGAAGTAATGACTGGTCGACCGGTTGCCATCCCTTCTAAAGCTGGTAAACCAAAACCTTCATAAAAAGAAGGATAGATTAAAGCGCTAGCTAAATTATAAACCGCTGGCAAATCAGCCGCTGGCAAATAGCCTAACCATTTAATATTTTTCTGATTAATCGCCTTTTTCCAAGCATTTCTAGCTTGACCATGGCGCCAACCCTGCCCACCAGCAATTATCAACTGACAATCCTGCAAATCAGGACGGCGACTCAATAAGTTATCAAAACCCTTGATAACTGTGGCTAAATTTTTGCGCGGTTCAAAAGTGGCTAACGATAAAATATATCTATCAGGCAAATTATATTTTTGCTTAATCGGCAATAATTCAGCTTGTTTTAATGGCCGAAATTGCTCACCAACCGCTGAATAAATAACTTCAATTTTATTTTCCGGCACACCCAAAAGCTCTTGTAAATCTCGCTTGGTATTTTCCGAAATAGCTACAATCTTATTTACTCGCTCAACTAATTTTTGAAGCCTCAAGCTAGCATGCCACAGTCTTTGGCGACCAGAAAAAAATTCCGGCTGACGTAAAAATGACAAATCATGAATCGTTAAAACCGTCGGGGTTTGTCCTGAAAGCGGTGTAAAATTAAAATGTGGTAAGAGCCAAACATCAGCCTTAATTTGCTGATCCAAAAATGGCCGATTAAATAAAGTCGCTAAAATATTAACCAATTTGTTAGGTCTCTTAAACTGCCGCCAACAAACATTTGGTTGATCAGCTAAATAAAGCCAATTGTCTGGCTTTTTCTTCCAGCTACTATAAAATAAAACCCACTCGACTTCCGGGTGAGCTTTGATTAAAGCCTCAATCAAACGACCAGTATACTCAGGAATACCGCTAATTTGGCGAGCTAACAATGGACGAACATCAACGGCTATCCGCATATCTTATTGATTCCTAAAATCGAGAAGCGCTTGTTCAACAAAAGTTCGGAATTGCTTTTCAAATTCTTGACGAGAGAACTCTTCCGCTCTTTGCCTAATTGCAGCCGCATTAAAATTAATTTCTTTAAATTTTTCTAAAGCTTCTTTCAAAGAATTAACTGTTTGTTCTGGAAAAAGTAAGCCGGTTTGCCCGTCAATTATAGTTTCCATGGCACCGCCTTTAGCATAAGCAATTACTGGACGACCAGCCGCCATCGCTTCAACCACCGTAATACCAAAATCCTCTTCTTGCGGGTTAATAAAAGCCTGGGCTCCACGATAAAGCTCAATCTTTTCAGCTTCGCTGACTCGGCCTAAAAATTCAATATTAGTTTGACCTTCAGCGATTTTCTTTAAACGGGCCAAATCAACGCCATCACCAAAAATCTTAAGTGGCCAACCTAATATTTTAAAAGCCTCAACAATCAAATCAAACCGCTTATAAGTAACAATTCGTCCACCAGCTAAAAAATACCGCCCTTCTCCTGTCGCTAGAGTTATTTTATCAGTATCAACTGGCGGATAAATGACTTGACTCGTGCGGCCATAATATTTTTTAATCCTCTTTTGGACAGTTTTGGAATTGGCAATAAAATAATCCACCCGATCAGCTGACTGGCGATCCCAAAGCCGCAAATAATTTAAAAATAAAGAAACGATTTTCTTTAAAAACTTATTATAATGAAGCTCGGCAATATATTTATGAGTATAATCCCAAAGATAACGCGTTGGCGTATGGCAATAACAAATATGAGGTACATCGGTTGTCGTAATTACCCCTTTGGCAAAAGCGCTAGCATCAGAAATCACCAAATCATAATCAGATAAATCAAAAAATTCGACCGCCATTGGCATAAACGGCAAAAACCACTGATAATGTTTAACTCCCCCGGGAACTCTCTGGATAAAAGAAGTCTTGATGGTGCGACCGGAAAAATATTTATCCGCATGCTTTTTTTCGTAAAGCAAAGTATAAATATCGGCTTGCGGATACATTTCAGCAATTACCTTGAGCACTTTCTCGGCGCCACCGTCTTGCGCTAAATGATCATGAATTAAAGCAATTTTCATATTTAAGCAGCTTCACGATGTTTAAGCACCGCCATTGGCGTCCGTAATAATATCTTGATATCACGAGCCAGTGACCAATTTTCAATGTAGTAAATATCCAATTTAACCTCTTCTTCAAAGCTTAAATCCGAGCGACCAGATACTTGAGCCAATCCAGTAATCCCAGGCTTAATCGTTAAAACTTTCTTGTGATGTCGTTCATACTTGGCCACCTCTTCAGGTAAATGAGGTCTTGGGCCAACTAAGCTCATTGAACCAATAAAAACCAAAAATAATTCAGATAGTTCATCAATACTAAAACGACGAATAAACTTGCCAACTCGAGTAACGCGTGGATCATTTTTAATCTTGACCATTGGCCCATCACCGCGCAAATTTTGATCAGCTAATTCGGTATAACGAAGACTGTCGGTTCCCGGCACCATGGAACGAAACTTGAAATAACGAAACTTTTTACCAGCTTGACCAATCCGACAGAGTGGCGAACCATCATCCAAGCGACTAAAGAAAACTGGACCAGCTGAATCAAGCTTAATGGCAATGGCTGTTAGTAAATAAATAGGACTCAAAATAGCAATTAAAATACTTGAAACAATAATATCAAAAATACGCTTTGAAATCCGGCCCCAGCCATCAAGCGGAGTTTTTTTAACTTCAACTACTGGAATACCAGCCATTTCATCCACTTCAGTCTTCAAAACCTTAGTATCTAAAAGGTCGGCAATATATTTAAAGGTCAAATGATGCTCATCAGCAAAATCATACAACCGCACAATTTCAGCCTTACTTAAATTGGGATCAGCCTGAATAATTTCATCAGCGGTTTTTGTTTGCAAATAATCCTCTAGTTCCTGGGCTGTTTCCAAGCTAAAATCATCATAGTGCTTAACCACTTGATAACCACGTGAGCGATGACTAAACCATTCTTGAATCAATTTATCCGCTGAAGCGCCCCGACCAACAATGACCACTCGGTGAACTCCAATATTAAAACGAAATAATTGCTTTTGAATTAAGCGCGTAAACATTCGCGCCAAACTAACATAAGCCCAGGCAATCAACCAGCCAGCTAAAATAATAAACCGTGAAGAAAACCACTCACGAAAAAAGAAAATAAAAATAACAATTAGGCCAAAACCAGCAAAACAAGCAAAGAAAACACGATTGAGCTCTTCAAAACGCCCAATTCCGCGAGCCCGATATAGCCCGGCAATAGCAAAAATAGCTAGCCAAGCCATTGCAACAATTGATAGTGACAATAAGTACTCACCAAATGGCAAATTGTATAAGATTGGCCGAATACCAGTCGCCATATCACTGGCACGCAAATGATAAGCGGAAATACCCGCTAAAACAATCATTAAAAAATCAACGGGAACTAGGATAAAAGAAAAAAATAATTCGCTGCGTTTCATATTAGTTTTAAAATTGTTGATCGACGGCCAGCTATAAGCCGGATTCTGTATCCCTAAAGGGACGGCAGCCATTTATCTTGGCCACTAATTGCTCAGTGGCTCCAGCGAGCTACTTTCTCTTCCGGCAAGCCAGAAGTTTGCTCTTGCTCCAGATAGGGTTTACCACAACCAATCATCACTGATTGGCGACAGCTGTAGCTACGGCAAGCCGCAACACCAACTGACTTTTCACCTTTGACGGTATAACCGCTAGTATTGTCTCTGTGGCACTTTCCCTACGCCGGCTTTGCAGTCGACGCGGCGGGCGTTACCCGTTATCACGACAGAGCGCCGAAGCACTCAGGGAGTCCGGACTTTCCTCTGTTTAGTAAACTAAACAGCGGCTGCCCACTGGCTGTCTGATCTAATTTCATTATACCGCCCTAAAGGTTTTAGTCAAATAAAAAATCAGCCTTAGGGCTGATTGATTATCTGTCCGCTATTGATAATTACCGGATCGCCTTCGAAAGGGTGGCCGATAATCTGATTACCAGAATACTGTGGTGTCTTGATAATTGTCTGCGGCTCTGGCATAACCGGTTCTGGTTTTGACCTTAAAACCAGAATTGCTAGAAAAATAATCGCTAGTCCGTAAATAATATTAATTATTTTTTGTCCCATATAAAATGTTTAGTGGACGCAACAGGATTCGAACCTGTGACCTTACGGATGTGAACCGTACGCTCTAACCAACTGAGCTATGCATCCTGAAACCCCTCCTATAAAAACTATTGGCCTCGATCCATGGCTTCATTAGCCAGTTCATCAGCTCTTTTATTAAGAGCTCGAGGAATATGTTTAAAAACTATTTTCGCAAAACCTTTGGCTAGTGTCGTAGCCATCTCATAAAGCGGCTTTAACTCTGGATGTTTAACCTTATATTCACCGCGCAATTGCTTAACTACTAGTTCGCTATCCAGCCGGCACTCTAATTCTTTGACTCCTAGAGCTTGTGCCTGTTTTAAAGCCAGCAGCAAAGCTCGATATTCAGCTTGATTATTAGTGGTACTACCCAAAAATTCCGACCATTCACCGACGGTTTGACCATCAAGAGTAGTCAGCACTGCCCCGATACCAGCCGGACCAGGATTGCCGCGAGCTCCACCATCAGTAAAGCTAATTAATTGTTCTGGTAAAATTTTACTCATAAATATTATTCTGCCGTTAGGCGCAAATCAATAATTTTAAGCTGGGGCTCGGCTTGGCCTTGCCAACGATTGATATCTAAATTATACACCAAATCAATCTGATTGCCACGCTGTAAATGCTTCAAATTTTCTGCCTGGCCAAAAGCTAAAGCCCAATAACTACCTAAACGAAGCTTAATGTGTTGGCTATTAGCTCCCATAGTATTAATATCGCGAATAGTTTGGCGATAAGCCACTAGTTTTGGCTGCGGATTGGCTTGACCAAAAGGTGCTAGCTTTTCTAACCATTCAGCAGTTTCTAGGTCAATGTCTTCAATGGAAAGTTCTGCATCAATCAATAATTTTGGCCGCAAATCAAGACCAACTAGCTTAGCGGCGGCTGACTTTTTAATATTATTTAAAAAATTTGGCAGTTGCTGGACAGTCAGACTAAAACCGCAAGCACCAGCATGACCGCCATATTTCTCTAAGTCGTCTGCCACTTCTTCTAGTTGAGAAATCAAATTAAAACCTTCAACATTGCTACGACCTGAGCCTTTATAGCCATGATCACTTTTTGTGATCACTAAGACTGGTTTAGCTAATTTTTCCGACAAACGACCAGCTACCAAACCAATAATCCCCTCGGGCCACGGTTCAGCGCCGCGGCTGACAAAGGCTAGTAAACTATCTTCTTGCTGCAATTCCAAGAGTTCATTTAAACAATACTCAACAATAGTTTGAGTCTTTTGCTGTCGTTCAATATTTTTAATATTCAAATCTTCAGACAACTGCGCGGCTTCCGCTTGATCAGTGGTAGTCAGTAGACGATAAGCGGCATTAGCATGATCTAGGCGACCAGCTACATTAATTCGCGGTGTTAATTGCCAACTAATATTCCATTCATTAACATCGCCATTAATCTGGGCAACTCGAGCTAATTCGCGAAGTCCGACTCGTTGCCATTTATTCATCACTTCAATACCTTGTCGCACTAACTGACGATTTTCCCCCACCAAAGGCACACAATCAGCAATCGTTCCTAAAGCTACTAAATCGAGACAACGCTCACGCAAAGTAGCTTTTTGTTCTTCAGCAATAATTGAACGCTGCAAAATGGCTTCAACTAGCTTAAAAGAAACGCCAACACCGGCCAAATATTTACAAGGATAATTTTCCTTGAGCATAATTGGATCAATGATTGGACAATCTGGCCAATCATTAGCATCCGGCGATTCACGGTGATGATCGGTAACCACCACCTCAATGCCCTTAGCTTGAGCATAGGCCACTTCGGCCTTGTTGCGGATACCAGTATCAACAGTAACAATCAATTTAGCCCCAGCCGCTGCTAATTCATCAATAGCCGCCTGATTGAGACCATAGCCTTCGGTTACCCGGTCTGGTAGCCAAATTTTAGTCTTACCCCTTAACGTGGCCAAAGTTTCTAGCAAAATAGTGCTAGCGGTCACGCCATCAGCATCATAATCACCATAAACAACAATCAAGTTGCCAGCCTTAATATGCTTAACGATTATCTCGACAGCCTCATTCAATTGGCTAAGCTCACCAGCACCACAAGCCACCGGCTCTAAGCCTAAAAATTGACGAGCCGCAGTCAATTCATTTATTCCTCGATTTTTGAGAATCTTTACAATAACTTCCGGCAGGCCAAGATCGGTTAAATCACAACCGCCCTCCAGTGAAACTGGCGCCACCTGCCAGAGGCGCTCGTCCATCATATTAAAAGCCGAGAAGCATTGTCCAAGCCACCATTGAGATAACCACAAAAGTGCTAATAACAATCCAAATAACCTTAATAACTTGGCGTCTAGTCACCTTTTTCTTGTTCTTGCTCATATATGAAAATAAAAAATTAACGCTTTAATAATTTAACAAAAGTTTCACTAGGAATGTCAACACTACCGCGACCCATAGCCATCATTTTATTCTTGCCTTGGCGTTGTTTTTCCAATAATTTACGCTTACGGGTGACATCACCACCATATAATTTGGCGGTAACATCTTTGCGGAAAGCCGAAATCCTTTCACCGGCCACTACTTGCCCGCCAACGGCTGCTTGCAATTTAATCACGAACATCTGACGAGGTAAAGTGTCTTTTAAGGTTGTCACCACGTCCTTGCCGCGACGGAAAGCTTCATCACGATAAACAATCATGGCTAGCGATTCGACTAAATCTTCGGCTACTAAAATATCTAACCGCACTACATCAGCGGTCCGATAATCGAGCATTTCATAATTGATCGAACCATAACCAGAGGTAAAACTTTTCATCTTGTCATAAAAATCAGTCAAAATCATACTGAGCGGCATTTCATAATGAAGGACCACCCGAGTTTCATCTAAATACTCGGTATTGCGATAAATACCACGCTTTTCCTGTGATAAATTCATGACTGCCCCCAAATATTCTTTAGGGGTGACAATATCTAAAGTTACCCACGGCTCTTCAATGTGCTCGATTTCAGCAGCACTCGGCAATTGCTGTGGACTGCGGATAATTTCTGCTTCATTGGTATTTTTGCGAAAAACTTTATAAGCCACGCTTGGCACGGTTACAATCAAATCTAAATTAAACTCTCGTCTTAGTCGTTCCTGAAATATTTCCAAATGAAGTAGACCTAAGAAGCCACAACGAAAACCAAAACCCAAGGCTTGTGATTGCTCTGGCTCATAAACCAAAGCAGCATCGTTTAACTTTAAACGACCCATAGCTTCGCGTAGATCCTCAAATTCATTACCTTCCTTAGGGAAAATACCAGCAAAAACCATTGGCTTAACCTCAGAATAGCCTTTAAGCGAGGTAACTTGATCGGCTGTTTTAACTAAGGTAACCGTATCACCAACTCGACATTCACTAACTTCACGAAAACTGGTAATGATATAGCCAATTTCGCCAGTCTTTAGCTGACTGCTGGAATGATAATTGGGGTCAAAAAAACCAACATCCAAGGCTTCGCTCTCCGCCTTAGTGGCCATCAGTTTAATCTTGTCACCTTTATTAATCTGGCCATCAACCACTCTGACATAAGCGACTACCCCGCGATATTCATCATAATTGGAATCAAAAATCAACGCCCGAAGTGGTCTGTCTTCCTGACCACTCGGCCCGGGAATGGCTTCAATTACCCTTTCCAAGATTGCCTCAACGCCGACACCAGTCTTACCAGAAGCACTGATTATTTCATCTTCAGAACAGCCAAGTAGCTTGATGATTTCGGCTTTGGTTTTTTCCACATCAGCGGCTGGCAAATCAATCTTATTAATGACTGGAATGATTGCCAAATCTTGTTCTAAGGCCAAATAAAGATTAGCCAGTGTTTGAGCTTGGATGCCCTGAGTAGCATCGACTAGCAAAATAGCGCCTTCTACTGCCGCTAAACTACGAGACACTTCATAGCTAAAATCAACATGACCCGGAGTGTCAATCAAATTGAGCTCATAGCCCTTATATTTCATGTTAACCGGGGTCAATTTGATGGTAATACCGCGCTCTCTTTCTAAATCAAGGCGATCCAACACCTGATTGGTCATTTTGCGCGGATCAATCGTGCCAGTAAATTCTAAAAGACGGTCGGCCAAAGTCGACTTACCGTGATCAATATGAGCGATAATACAAAAATTGCGGATTTTTTCCATACCCGTAGATTATATCCCCATTATGCTGGACGAATCGTTCCAAGTCAATGGCTTTAAAGGATTTTAAAATAAAAAAGAGCCCCAACCAAAGGCTCGCAAATTTAATATATTCTTAGGCGACTTTCTAGGTCAGTAGTTGATAGGTCATTACGGAAACCCTATCGGAAACCCTAGAAAAAATGCCTTAGCACTTTTGTGCTTCTTTTTGACGCGATATAATTGGTTGGGGCAAAGATTAAACGAATCTATTGATACTCTCATTCATGAGAGTCCTCCTTGTTTTGGGATTGGTTAATCGGTTAATCTTTTCCAGCTAGTGGCGCTGGCGTTTGTTTAAAAGTACATGATAGTGACTGTGTCTACGAATTCGACGCTATGTTGGCTTATTTCTTCTTTGGTGTTGCATTAAAAACACTCCTTATTGATATTTACTCTACCAGAGGTAGGCATTTACCGTTTTACTCCTCTTTTTTAAAGCTGTCAAGAGTTTTAAAAAAGACCATCGTTAGGATGATCTTTAAACTACTTAACCAAACCTTTTATACAGCGCCCAAGGAATGGCGCACAAAAATGGTTCGATTAAATAACTCCAAACAGGATGACGCGCTCGCCGCTGCTGATCATGTCGGCTATAATCAGCACCAACAAAACGCGGATAAATTATTAGCCACGGCGCTAATCGATGCATGATGCGATAGCCGCGACGAGCCACTGGAAAAGCAATAATTAAATAAAGATCAGCCTTTTTTAAAGACCTTACCTTTTTTAATCCTGCTTTTAGGGCTGTTAACATGGTTTGACATTCGTCGCCTGGAATAATATATAGATTTTGAGTATCTATCTTATCCATTAAATGAACGCCAATATTCTTGTCAGTAATAATGTACGGGTCGCTATAAATCTGAACATTGCGCTTAATTTTCTCGATAATGTTCTTATTAGCTTTATAGCTATCCCCAAAAGATAAAGCGAGCAAAACTGCCCTCATTTCAAACCTCCTTTTTTTACAAAGAACAGTTTACTTTTTATAATAAAAATTGCTATTCGTCAAGTTAAAGTCCCCGCGCTTGTTCACTATCGACCACTGTTAAACTCTTATTGCGCGGCCAACGACGCTTAATTAAGCTTACTATTTGCTGAGCTTCGCTACAATTTAAAATCAAACCAATCACCAAATAAACCACCACTCCAACCGTTGCTGATCCGATTAATTGACCGGCCACACCCCAAAACTTATTCATATCAACGATTGGAGCGATTAATTTTTTAATTTCAAAAATTATCGGCCAAGCAATCCCGGCAGCTACCAACATCTTCCAAACACCTTCAAAGATTTTAGCAGTTGCTAAAACTTTGGTTCGTAAATTTAAAATCAACCACAATAAACCCAAATTAATTAAATTACTGACCGAAAAAGCCAAAGCTAAACCGGCTACACCAAGATAATCTTTCCAAAACCAAGCTAAAATAATATTAATTACCGTTGACAATAAGCCAATCCAAAAAGGTGTCATCGAATCTTTGTGGGCGTAAAAAACTCTAGTTAAAATCGCTATCAAGGCTTGAGCAAAAATAGAAATACCAAAATAACTTAAAGTTCGCATAGTTAAAATCGTATCCCGCCAATCAAAACAGCCAGAACCCAAAATAACCCTAACAATCTGGGCTCTCAAAGAAATAATCAAAATTGTTGAAATAATCAACAAAAACAAGGCCTGACGAATAGTTTTAGTCAAACTATCGCGCAATTTATCAGGCTGATTAACTAAAGCTGACATCGTCGGAAAAGCTGCCACCGCTAAAGACAGACCAAAAATACCAACTGGAAAAGATTGTAAATTATTAGCCAAATTAAACACCGCCAAAGAACCGCTAGCCAGACCAGAAGCAATTACTGTCATTGACAATAAATTGAGTTGGCCAACCGCTAAACCTAAAGTTCGTGGCACCATAATTCGTCCAATTTTTCTCAGCTGGCTATCTCGCCAATCAACAATTGGCTGCCAATTATAACCAAAATGTTTCAAGGTTGGAATCTGGACTAGCAAATGTAGGGCCGCACCAATAACCACGCCCCAAGCTAAACCAATCAAACCAAATCTTGGTGCTAAAAATAAAGCTCCGGCAATAATGCCTAAATTGTAAAAAATTGGCGATAATGAATAAACAAAAAAACTTTTAAACGATTGCAAAATACCGCCAGCTACTCCCGATAGGCCTAAAAATATTGGCGACAAGAACATCAAACGGCTTAGCTGAACTGTTTGCGCTAATTTTTCTGGCGAAAATCCAGGCGTTAACAAATGAAGTAATTGCGGAGCAAAAATAACCCCAGCAACACCCAAAACTACCAAAATTATCAATAAAGAATTGGCTACTAAATTAGCAAAACGCCAAGCATCTTTTTTTTGCTCATCTTTTTCTTCATTGAGCAAGCTAATAAAGATCGGTACAAAACCAGCTGATAAAGCACCGAGGACCAATAGGTTATAAATCAGATCGGGAACCCGAAAAGCCGCATAATAAGCATCCAGTTCATCACCAGCTCCAAATTGTCCAGCCAATATCCGATCGCGAAAAACGCCAAGGAAACGGCTGATAAATGACGACAAACCGATTACAATTGCCGCCCAGCCAACACTATCAATCGAACCATGCCAAATCTTTTTAAATCCCATAGATTAATACCCCAAACTTTTTATTTGCCTTAACATTGCCAGCTCCTCATTGGTCGCCAAAGGCATTATTGGTGCAGAACACCAGCTAGCTAATTTTTGCGAAATCGCCGCCTGCAAATCCAAGCTACCAAAACCAATAGCTCCACTAAGGACAACGGCATCAACCTGGCCTCCTAACACAGCAAAGTAAGCTCCGATAAAATTAATGATCCGATAAATATAATAATCAAAGGCCTCCTTGGCCGCTTGTTCACCTTTTTTTCTCGCTGTTAAAATATCTAGAAAATCGTCATAACCGCTAAGTCCCAATAAACCAGACTCCTTGTTTAGCAATTGACGAACTGTTTTAATTTTTTCGTCACTAGTTTGTCCTGGAGTTTTTTCAATAATCTCTAACAATAAACCTGGATCAAGATCACCGGTCCGTGTCATCATCGGCAATCCAGCTGTTGGTGACCAACCAAGTGAAATATCGACTGCTTTCCCTAATTTTACCGCTGAAACAGAACTCCCACCGCCCAAGTGACAAATAATTAAATTAACCTGTTCAATTTTTTTGTTCAATTTTTCAGCAGCTGCTTGAGTTAAAAATTCATGCGATAAACCATGAAAACCATACCGATGCCAGTGATTTTCCTGAGCTATTTTCTTAGGTAAAGCATAAAGTTTGGCCACCGCTGGTAATTCAGCAAAAAAAGCCGTATCAAAGACAGCAATCTGAGGTAAATTCGGCCAATGATCCATAGCTAAATGAATACCTAAAATATTAAATGGTAAGTGCAGTGGCGCTAAAGTAGTAATGTTTTCCAAATAGTCTAAAACTATTTGATCAATAACTGTTGGCTGACAATAACGATCACCACCATGGACAACCCGATGACCAACTACCCTAATCTCATCGACAAAACGAAGCTCTTCAATAATCTGCTTGAAAGCCTGTTCAAAATCCTTAACTCGGCTTGATCCGCCTTTTTTAAGAACAATTCCCTCGTCAGATAAAACTTGATATTTTAGAGAAGTTGACCCAGCATTTAACAGTAAAACAGACATATTTTTATTTTAAATACCGCTTGGCAATAAAGGCTCCTCCAAATAACTCGGCCGCTCTACTCCAAGTAAAGTCAGCACTGTCGGTGCAATTGACCGAAGCGAACCACTTAGCGGCAAAGAAATTAAATCATCAGCAAAAATTTCACCTTCACCCAAACTCTGACCTTGCCATAGTCGACCAATAATTGCCAGTGGCACTGGATTATTGCTCGGACCATAGTTTTTTTGTTCAGTTAAAGGATCAATCAAACTCTCTAGGCGACCATAGGCTGAGGTTAGCAAGATAGTCGCCCCTGATTGTTGTAATGGTTCGATTAATTTTGGCAATAATTTATCCAATAAACCAACCGCCTTAGCAGTTGCTTCCCAATTACTATAAAGAGCTACGGAGCTCCAAGCTGCTAAACTGACCACTAAAAAATCAGGCCGCTCTTCATGCCAATAGTGCAGTGCTCTTTCTATAACTTGCTGACTGGCTGCTAATGGTTGTTTTAGATAATCATTGTTAAGCGGCGTACTAATTAAGTGATATTTAATCAAAGGCGAACGAACACCTTCGGCCAAGTAATCAGCCAGTAACGGAAACTTTTCTGTTTCCGCAATATAAGACTGCTTTAAACCAGCCAAGTCCAATAATTCGGTCAAGCCAGTTTGATTGGCAAGATCACCTAAACCAGGAATTGCTTGACTATCTTGACCACTGCCAATTTGGCTATAAGCTTCTTTAGCCGGATAGTCAGGATGACCAGTCGTCGCTAAAGCCGCCAAAGGATATTGTTGTAAATATTCTTTTAAATTCGGCCACTTGCTATCAGTAAAAACGTTAGCAATCCCCAGAGGAGCAATCCCCCAGCCGTCCAATAAGATTAGGACGACTGGGCTGATTTTTTTATTATTTTGACTATTATCACTCTCCATAATTAATACTGACCCGACAACTGCAATTCAATTTCCATTAAACGATTATACTTAACCAAGCGTTCACCGCGAGCAGCTGAGCCGGTTTTAATATATTCAGCACCAGTAGCAACCGCTAAATCAGCAATAAAATCATCAGTAGTTTCACCGCTTCGATGAGAAATCATGATCTTATAACCATTAGCTTGAGCGGTTTTAATACAATCAATAGTTTCAGTAACAGTACCAACCTGATTGAGCTTAATCAAAATAGCATTAGCCGCTTTACTGTCGATACCTTGTTGCAAGCGCTTAGTCTGAGTTACAAACAGATCATCGCCAATAAGCAGCATCTTGCTTCCCAATTGATTAGTCAGTTTCTGCCAGCCCTGCCAATCATCTTCAGCTAATCCATCTTCAATCGAGATAATCGGATATTTTTCTGACCATTCATTATATTTGGCAATGAGTTCATCAGCGGTAAATTCCCAGTTATCTAACGCAAACTTATATTTACCGGTTGTTTCATCAAAAATTTCTGATGATCCAACATCCAAACCAAAGCCAATCTGTTCACCTGGCTTGTAGCCAGCCTTAGACATCGCTTCCACAATCATTTCCATCACCTGCTCGCTACGTTCAACATGAGGCGCATAACCACCTTCATTACCTAAATCTGTATCTAGATTATAAGACTTCAATACTTTACCTAAAGAATGAAAAACTTCAGAACCCATACGAATCTTTTCAGCCACTGAACCGGTAATTAATGGTAAAACCATAAATTCCTGAAAATCAACATTAGTGTCAGCATGACTGCCACCATTAAAAATATTAAAACTTGGAGTTGGAAAACGATAATTATCAGTTGCAAAACTATAAGTGCTAGCTAAATAAGCATAAAGCTCCTGACCAGTAGCTAAAGCACCAGCCCGAGCACAAGCCATAGAAACTGCCAAAATAGCATTAGCTCCTAAATTACCCTTATTTTCAGTGCCATCAAGTTCAATCATCAAGCGGTCAATTTCAATTAAAGCAGTAATTTCCTGACCAACCAATTTTGGTGCAATAATATTTTTAACATTGTTAACTGCCTTTAAAACACCTTTACCATTATAACGAGCGGCATCACCATCGCGAAGTTCATGAGCTTCATGAATACCGGTCGAAGCACCAGAAGGAACACTAGCTTTAGCTATTAAACCATTGTCTAAAGTTACTTTAGCTTCAACAGTTGGATTACCCCGAGAATCTAAAATCTCCCGAGCAGTCAGTTGGACAATTTTTGCCATACGGTTTTTTTATATTAATAATTAAAAGATTATTCTAATAAACCAGTTAGTCCTGGCATATTTTCTCCACCTAAAAAGGCCAACATAGCTCCACCAGCTGTCGAAACCCAATCAACATAACCAGCCATTTCTGTCATCTGCAAAGCCGCCACTGTTTCACCACCACCAACTAAACCAAAGGCGGCACCACGTGATTGCCAGGCAATTTCTCTAGCCACAAACAATGTTCCATTTTTATAGTGTTCATCTTCAAACTTACCCAAAGGACCATTCCAAACAATCGTTTTAGCCTGTTTTATCTGGCGGCTAAATTCTTGAATAGTCTTGGGACCAATATCTAAAATCATTTCTTCATCCTTAACCTCTTGCGCTAAGCGCCAAGCTGGTTGGCCAGACGCGTCAGCCACAATAACATCACTCGGGATAATTATTTTGTCAGCAAACTCCTTAATTAACTCTTGCGCTAAAGCAATACTCTCCTCATCAGCCAAAGATTTACCAATATTATAGCCTTGAGCTGCTAAAAAATTATTAGCCAATCCGCCACCAAGTAAAATTTTATCCGCCTTTTGTCCTAGATTTTTAATCAATTTTACTTTAGTACTGACCTTGGCTCCTCCCAAAACAACCGCCAAAGGCTGCTCTGGCTGCAAGGCCTTGGATAAATTATCAACCTCGGCTTCAAGCAATAATCCAGCCCAGCTTGGTAAAAAATCTTTAATTGCTGAAACTGAAGCTTGCTGACGATGACTCACAGCAAAGGCATCATTAATGTAACAATCAGCTAAGCTGGCCAGCTGTTCAGCAAAACTAGAATCATTAGTTAATTCACCGGGCCAAAAACGAAGATTGTCCAAAACAATAATTTTTTCTTGAGCCTGCTCAATATCTTTTTTTATTTTAATTAAATCTTGACCAGGCAAAAATTTAACCTTAACCCCCAATAATATTGCTAATTGATCAGCTATCGGCTTTAAACTGTATTTTTCCAAGGCTCCTGTCACCAGTATACCATCAACAATTGGCTCACCTAAATGGCTAGCAATAATAATCTTATCGACTTGATCTGACAAACTTTTAATTGTTTTTAATGCAGTTTTAATTTTATAGTCCTCCGTTACCTGTCCAGCTTGCATTGGAACATTAAGATCTAGCCGCAAAAGGACTTTTTGTTTTGAAAAATTGGCCGAAGCTATAGTTTGCTTGAGTTTCATAAAAAAATTTAAAATTGGCAATTAACTTGACGATTTTGATTATCTCTTTGGATTACCATTACTGATCGTCCGCCAATTTGGTAGCTTTGCAAAATCTCATTTAACGTAATTTCACCGTTAAGATTGATTTCATCAACACTTAAAATAATATCCCCTTTTTTAATACCAGCTTTTTCAGCTACACCATCGGCCTCCACTTCACTGATTAAAAGTCCGCTTTTATCTGCTGATAAACGATTTAAATCAATATATTCTAAGCCTAGATTAATTCTCTTGAAGCTATTTTTAGTTAATAATCCGGTTAGCCCTGATTTAATATAGTTAACTGGAATGAATTTATTTTGGCCATTAGTTAAGCCAAACAAATCGCCTTGACCATTAAAAATGGCAGCATTAGGCCAAGAATTTGAAAATTGCCAGCGAGCTAATAATTCACTAGCATCAATGGTCATGTTTTCATTACCTTGGTTAATTCTTTCTAGCCAAATAGCTTTAAGTCCACCGCGACCATCTAAACCATAAAATAATTGTCCTGGCCGACTCCAGCCGCTTTCGCCAAGCTTAACTGAAGCCAAATTACTAGCCTGATCTAAGCGATAGAAAAAAAGACCAGTTAACGGATCAACAACTTTAGTTTTAATTTTATAACTACGATCATTACTACTAATAGCAACAACTTCATTTAAATCCTTTAACTCACTAGCACTAACCAACCAACCGTCATTAGTTACCACCCAAGCACTAGCCAAGGGTCGATCCAAATTATATAAATCACCTTTTAAACTAGTTGTCACAACCGCTGTCTTTTCAAAAAATTTAATAACACTACTTTCTAAAGTTGGCGCTAGGCTGGCTGCTTCGTTATAATCAATTGCTATTTTTTTAATCTTATTTTCTTTATCATGAATTGCCATTGGCCAGCCAGTAACACTTTGACCAGACAAGACATTAGCAGTTATAAAATTAGCTTGCTCTAAAGTAAAATAATACTTAATCAAAACGATAGCTAAGCCTAAATTGATAATAATTGTTAATATCCACCAAACTAAAGAAGAAGAAACTTTTTTGTGACTAATTGATAAATTCATAAAATTACAGTTATTAAAACCACTTAGCTGTCGATAAAACTAAAATTAAGCTAATAATTATTATTAAAAATTGATATCGTAATCGTTTAACCGTATTTATTTTCAGTAGGCTAGTCCGACCTACCTGGCTAGTTAGGTAGTAGCCAACCAACAATAGATAGCCTTGGATTAAATTAGAGCTTGGCAAAAAATAAATCGCTAAAAATAATTGTCCGCCAACAAACCAATTAACTAAAACCATTGGCCAATGGTCATTTAATAACAACTCCGAAACTCGATAATCCAACCAAAGCATTATGGCTGATAATAGAAGCCAAATCAACCATGGCCAAAAAATTGGCCAAGCCAAAAAAGACTGCCAGCCATATAGAGAAGCCGCAATTAGCCAGACACTAATTAAGTTAATTGCATTAACTAAGCGCCACCAAGCGCTGATTTGATTTTCCAACCAAGCTATTCGACCTCGATGCCAATAGCAAAATTGCAGAATAGCAGCGCTAATAATTAAAACTTGTCGAATTATTTGACCATTAACAATTGTTAAAAAACCAGCCCAAGCCAAAAAATTAACCGCCGGTATTAATCCAGACATTAAACGATAACTAGGCTTTTTTCCACTCAAAGATAACCAGGCTGAAGCTAGCAAAAAAACCTCAACTATCGCTACTAACCAATAGATATTGCCAATCTGCCAACCTGCTAACTCTAATGAAACTAAAGTTAATAGACTTAAAACAATAGCTTTTCGACTGGTTTTAAAAATCATGTTTATTTTTTAGACAAACCCTCTAGAGCACGTAAAACTTCAACTGGAACAGCAAAAATAACAGTATTAGATTGATCAGAGGAAATATCATTAATCGACTGCAATGTTCTTAAATGCAAAGCACCAGGAGTAGCTGATAATGTCTGAGCTGCCTTAGCCATATTCTCAGCAGCTGCCACTTCACCTTCAGAATTAATAATCACTGCCCGCTTTTCACGCTCAGCTTCAGCTTGTTTAGCAATGGTTCTCTCCATGTTAGCTGGTAAACTAATGTCTTTTAGTTCGACATTACTAACCTTAAGACCCCAGGCATCAGTTTCGATATCAACAATTTCGCGAATCCTTTCGGCAATTTTTTCACGATTAGCCAAAAGCTCATCCAACGTGACCTCACCAACAATATTACGCATAGTAGTTTGGGCATACTGACTAATAGCATAATAAAAATTTTCTACTTCAATTACTGCTTTAGCTGCATCAAAAACCTTATAATAAAGAACCGCATTAACAATTACTGAAACATTATCTTTAGTAATAGCTTTTTGATCTGGTACATCGACTGCTTTAATGCGCATATCAACCTTTTGATAACCTTGAAAAACTGGAATAACCAAGCGCCAACCCGGTTCCATAATTTTAGCAAAACGTCCCATAGTAAACAAAACGCCTCGTTGATATTGATTGATCTGCCTTAAGCTAGACAAGACTAAAATTAAAACAATAATGCCAAGAGTAATTTCCATAAAAATTTATTTAATTTATTTTAATATTCCAATTTAACGCCAATAAGAGGCTCCTGTATCGCCCGACTGATATGCCGCAGCTATCTCTGGTGTTATCTTACCAGCTGATAATAATTGTTCAATAGCCCGATTAAAAGAAATCATACCTTCGCGCGATGATGTTTGAATAATCGACTGTATTTGTTCAGGCTTTTGACTGCGCAGTAAATTAGCAATGGCCGCATTATTAAACATAACTTCACGAGCTGCCACTCGACCGCCGCCAACTGCCGGTAATAGTCTTTGCGAAACTACCGCTCTTAAACACATTGATAATTTACTAGCCACTTGCAACTGCTGATAAGCCGGAAAAGAACTAACGATTCTCGATAAAGCTTCGGCAGCCGTGCTAGTATGTAGAGTTGAAAAAACCAAATGACCGGTTTCAGCAGCTGTTAAAGCCGCATCCATAGTTTCATGATCGCGCATTTCACCAACCATAATCACGTTTGGATCTTGGCGCAAAACATACTTCAGGGCTACGGCAAAGTCATTGGTATCAATATCTATTTCTCGCTGCTCAATCAAGCAGCGATCATTTTCAAAAATATATTCAATCGGATCTTCAATCGTAATAATTTTACCCTGTCGCTCGCGATTAATCAGCCCAAGTAAACTAGCCAGCGTTGTTGACTTACCTGAACCGCAAGCTCCAACCACCAAAACCAAGCCATCATTTAAATAAGCTAAGCGCTGGATATTGTTATCTAGGCCAATTTTTTCTGGCGAAGGAATACTGCTAGAAATCAGACGAGCGGTCAAACCAATAACTCCTCGCTGATAATGAAGATTAATACGAAACTGAACACCCGCTACGATTTTAGAAATATCCAACTCTCGATTATTTTCCAATCTTTCAGACTGATGTTCGGTTAATAGCTTGCGAACTGCTCCTGATAATTGATTGGATTCAATTTTTTCATCAGAAATCTTAACTAATTGGCCATCGATTCTTAAGTGCGGACAATTGCCGCCAACCAAATGCAAATCAGAAGCTTTTTGCTCAATTGCTTGTTCAAAATAAAATTGTAAATCCATAGTTTTATTATTTTTTCTATTATACCACCAAAAACCAATAAAAACTACTGCGCCGCAAACTGGCAACCGCAATATTTTTGCCGATAAAGCCCTAATTCTTTTGATAGGATAATTGATTTTTGATAGCCACTATCTTTTTGAAAATTAGTTGCTAGATATTTAACTTGTTCTTGATTGGCAATTATTTCACCAATTTGATTAATCGCTTCTTTGTCTTTATAGGGACTAACCGTCAGGCTGGTGGCAAAGTAATCAAAGCCGTCTCGACTGGCACGCTCAGCAGTCTTTTTTAAGCGCCAGCCATAACACAACCGACAACGCCGACCTCTTTCCGGTTCACTAGCCAATGGCTGAGCTTTCTTAAGCCAAGCAGTTTGATCGCTATCATCAACAATTATTGGCAAGTTATAGGCTATGGCTACTTGCTCAGCTGCCGCTAAACGCCTTTGCCATTCCTCCTCTGGCCAAATATTGGGATTATAAAAATATAAGACTACCTGATATTCATCCATCAGGCTCTTGGCAGACCAAGTTGCACATGGTCCGCAACAGATATGTAATAATAATTTTGGTTTAACATTAGTCATATTATTTTGCCAAACGAATAATTTTCCGCCGACTAGTTTGGCCACTAATAATTTTTAAATCTTGAGTACGGCAACCAACTTCATTAGCTAACCATTTTAACAAGGCTTCATTAGCACGATTATCGCTAGCTGGCTCTTTCAGGCCAACCTTCCAGCTCCCATCAGCCAATTGGCCTTGCCAGCCTTGACGCGGACAATTAACCACCGCCTTAATTGTAATTGACCAACTAAGGCCATTCGATATTTTCTTTTGCCAACTAACCAATTCTTGCTCACTCGGACCATTCATAAAAGTTAATTCTTTTTGGCAAAAATTATCGCATTAGGGATATTGCGGCCTGGCCCCAACATATATTCGTCATTATAATAAAGCGCTGTCGAATAGCCCCCGTCTAAATTAAGCGCATACTCCATTCCTAACTCCTGCATCACCAAGGCCAAATCAGGTACAGTCGCTTTAGCCACTACCGCCAAATAAATCTTGTTATCTTTATAACCAATCGCATTACGCAAATATTTACCCTCAGTCTGCTGTTTATCCAATTCCCAATCAATTAATAAATTTAATTTATTCTCAATTAATCGTGGCTTATTACCTAAAGCCGCCTGAACCTTAACGCCATATTGAGCTTCAAACTTAGCCACACTACCAAATTCTCGACTGTCTTTGAAATAATAAAACTTATTATTTTGGTCAAATACCATCATTGGTCCAGTCGTCCACCACTTTAATTGATTCTCGTTGATCATCAAGTTTAAACGACTGTTATAGACTGGAAAAAAATAATAATTGCGTTTAGCCGCACTAGTATCAAAATAAGTGGCGTTAATCGCCGCAAACCCTTGATTATCTTGAACGAATTCAGCTAACTCGCGCGCCGGACAAACACCAGAACAATTACTATCACTAGCGGTATCGGTAATTATTTTTAAATTAGGATCACTTAAATCAATCGTAATTAAGTCAGTTCGAAAAACCCCAGCCGTAGTGGTAACATATTTAATCTGATAGCTACTATACTCATCTAAACTTTCATCTAAGCCAGGTTTATGAATGCGAGCTAAATCAACTGTACTAATACCTAAACCTAATTGACGCATAATCTGAAAAGCATCAGCTGGCCGCCCCAGATAATAACGCCGCAAATCAGTCGGATTAACATACCAAGCTTCCCCATTGTTTTCTACATCTAGCAGTATTTTTCCCTTAACCTGCTGAATTAAGTTCAAATCATAGGCCAAGGTACTAGTCGAACTATCAGTTGCCCAATCAATTGGCACAGTCGAAGAAGGAATTTGCGCTAATTTTTGACTAGTGATACCCAAACCTAATTGACGCATAATCTGAAAAGCATCAGCTGGCCGCCCCAGATAATAACGCCGTAAATCAGTCGGATTAACATACCAAGCTCGACCAGAGCGAGCGACATCTAATAGTATTTTGCCTGACAATTTTTGACTCAAACTAGCCGCAGAAACCGTTTTTAGCTGAAAAATAAAAAACATTATCAAACTCAAGACAATGACGAGGCTTTTTCTTTTATTCATAGGTTTTCCTTTATTTAAAAATCAGCTATAATTTCATTATCAATTTAACATCTTTTAGCTTATGCGTAAAATGCTAACTATCGCCTTTTCGGCCATAGTATTACTCTCTGGTTTAAAAGTTTCACCAGCTATCGCTGCTAGTCCTTTTGACGGCAAAATACTCTTAGCCGTTGAAGGCAAAGGCGAAGCCTGGTACATCAACCCAGCCGATAGCAAACGCTACTATCTTGGCCGACCAGCTGATGCCTTTCAAGTAATGCGTGGATTGGCTATCGGTATTAGCAATAATGACTTCACTTTACTAGAAAAAAATAAGCTAGACCCCAAAAAAGCTAATCGTTTACTTGGACGAATTCTTCTAAAACCACAAGATAACGGCAAAGCTTATTACTTTGAACCAAGTAAAAAGAAACTTCATTTTTTAGGCCGACCAACTGACGCCTTTAAGATAATGAAAGAGACCGCTGTTGGCGCTTCCAATGAACATATCAATCCAATTCCAGCCGGTACTTTAAAAATTTCACCCACCACCCCAACTCAAGCTGCTACCTCAACCACTGCCATCAGCCCAACCGCTAAAGTCTGGCGCTGGACCTGGAACAATCAAGATTATTTGATTCAACTTGAACTAACGAATACTTATTACAATTATTACAAGCAACAGCCTAAGGTTTTTTCTTATAGCGGCCAACTGCCCAGTGATTGGCGCGACCGTTATTACAAACAATTCACCACTGGTACGGAGCAGGAAAAAATTATAATCCAGATTGTCGATCAATTGCGCCAACAGGCTAGTAAAAACAACCTAAATAATAGTCAGCTAGCTGAACTCGCCGCTACTTTTGTCCAATCAATTCCCTATGATCAAGCTCGTAGTGAGCTGATTGCCCAAAAATCAAACCAAGCCACTCCCAACTATCCCTATGAAACCCTTTACTTAAACAAGGGGGTTTGTACTGACAAATCACTTTTAGCTTGGATGATTTTCAAAAAATTAGGCTATGGTACTGCTTTGCTTTCCTACCCAGAAGCCAACCATATGGCCTTAGGTCTTAGCTGCCCTCAAGGCTCTACTAACTATAGCAGCGGCTTTTGCTATCTAGAAACCACTCAATATTATCGTATTGGCTTAATACCAAAAGATATTAGCGGTCAAGCAGCCAGCTCCACTGGTTCAACCTTGCCAAGCTGGCAAGCGAGTGGTAATCTAGCCACGCCGGAAATCTATCACACCAGCACTGGTGAAAACTGGACCGGTTTAGTTGATCTTAAAAATCTTTTACAACAATTAACTGACAAAAACCAAGAAATTAATACTCTACATCAACAAATCGAAGAACAAAAAATCCTAATTGATGCTCAACAAACTGAACTTCGAGCTCAATCACAAAGACTAGATGAATTAAAAACTGCTCGCAACATTAGTGAGTATAACGAACTTGTACCGTTTTATAATCGGGCTGTCCAAGCTTACGAACAAAATCGCCAAGATTATAATACTAAAATCAATAATTATAATCAGTTAATCAAAGACTACAACAAACTCTTAGCCACTCTTCAACTCAGCAAAAATTAAACTAAATGATTAGAAAAACCTCTTCAATTGAACTAATAAAACAACTGCCAGATTTCGTCCAACAAGCTCTAACCACTTTAGAAAATAATGGTTTTGAGGCTTTTGTCGTTGGCGGCTGTGTCCGCGATCTTTTAATGGGCAATGAACCAAAGGATTGGGATATCACCACTAATGCTCGGCCAGAAGAAATTCTAAAAATTTTTGCTGACAGCAAATATGAAAACAACTTTGGTACAGTCATTGTTCCTTTTCATGGACTAGAAAATGTTCCAGTAGTTGAAATAACAACTTATCGCAGTGAAGCAGCCTATAATGATCATCGCCACCCTAGCGAAGTCTCTTTTGAAGATAAGCTAGAGAATGACTTAAGCCGCCGTGATTTTACTATTAATGCCATGGCCATGGCCTTAAATGGTGAGATTGTCGACTATTATGGCGGTCAAAAAGACTTGGATAAAAAAGTTATCCGCACTGTTGGTGAACCCTTTGATCGCTTCAAAGAAGACGCTTTGCGACTACTCCGCGCTATCCGTTTTAGCGGCCGTTTTAGCTTTGCTATCGAACCAAAAACTGAACGAGCCATGGTTAAACTGGCTGGTAGTATTAAGTTTATTGCCAACGAACGCATCCGCGATGAGATTATCAAAATCATTGCCGGTCCAAATCCTTATTATGGTTTTAAAAAATTACACGAAACCAAGCTTTTGCAATATATTTTACCGGAATTAACAGCTGGCTATGGCATCGAGCAAAACCACCATCATGTGTATACAATTTTTGAACATAACCTTTTATCTTTAAAACATTGTCCGAGCAATGACCCAATGGTCCGCTTAGCCGCCCTACTTCACGATATTGGTAAAACTAAAGCTAAAAAAACCATTGCCGGCCAGATTACTTTTTATAATCACGAATACATTAGCGCCAAACAAACCAAGAAAATAATGGAACGACTTCACTTTTCCAATCAAGACATTGACCGCGTGGTTAATTTAGTCCGTAACCACATGTTTTATTATAATGTCGGCGAAGTTACTGAAGCTTCTGTTCGCCGCTTAATCGCCAAAACCGGTGAACAAAATCTAGCCGACTTAATCGACTTAAGAATTGCCGATCGGCTTGGCTCAGGTACTGTCAAAGCCAAACCATACAAGCTTAGACATTTAGAATATATGTTTGATAAGGTTCGTCATGACCCCGTTTCCGTTAAAATGCTCAAAATTAATGGCCACGACTTGATGACCGAATTCAAGCTAGCTCCTGGACCACAAATCGGCGCTATCCTAGACGTTGTTTTGGCTGATGTCATTGAAAATCCCGCCTTAAACGAGCGCCAAACTTTATTAGAATTAGTAAAACCGCTAACCAAACTTGATTTGGCCGAACTTAGACAACGCGCTAAAGAAGTTATTGATGAAGAAAGACAGGCTGAAGACCAGGCTATCCGCCAGCAGCATCATGTTTAACTAGTTGAATTATCTCTTAATACGGTGTAAGCTATTTTTGTTTGATAATTAGGGCTTATGGTCCAGTGGTATGACGCTGCATTCGCATTGCAGAGACGCGAGTTCGATTCTCGCTAAGTCCACTTTCGGGGTGTAGCGCAGTTGGTAGCGCGCAGCGTTCGGGACGCTGAGGTCGCCTGTTCGAATCAGGTCACCCCGACCAAATATATAAATTTTATGATTACCTGCTCAACCGATAAAAGGATTCGGGCTGCCTCTATTATCATAAATAACGACAGCGTTTTACTTATTTATCGAAAACGTGAAGGCAAGGAATATTATGTTTTTCCTGGTGGTGGTGTTGAAAAAAACGAGACAATTGAACAAGCGGTTCTAAGAGAATTATTTGAGGAGACTAGTCTAAAAGCTGAAATTGATCGTCTTCTATATGTTCATAAATACGACAATAACAGTGAGCAATATTTCTACTTACTAAAAAACCATTTGGGCGAACCAAAATTACACGAAAAAAGTATTGAAGCTGAAAGAAATTCTGAAAATAATTTTTATGAACCTCTGTGGGTTAATCTTACAAAATTAAACGAACTAACACTTTACCCTTTAGAAATTAAGGCTTGGTTTGTTGATGATGTAAAAAATAACTTTACCAACTGCCCCAAAAAACAATTTATAAAGATATCAGAACGTTTAGATTAAATAAAAATCCGAATTTGATAAATTTATCAAATTCGGATTATGCCTTACTCTCTCAATACATGTTCTAAGTATCGAGATCGTGACTTTATTAAGTCACTAAATTTGTTATTAATTTCAACCCACATTTCTTTGTAGGTTGTATAATTTTTTACCCCTCTAATACGGTGGTGGAGAACAAAATTTAATTCTGATTCAGAATTAACATAAACCGTTGGATCAAATAACAAATCTACAATGCCAAAAGTTTCGCCATGACTATATATACCAGAAGTAATAATAAAAACTGGAATAAGTTTTTTAGCACACAATTTGAAAATTATTTCACCAGCTTTTGGATTAACTTCTTCGCCTGCATTAAGTGGCATCTGCATATCACAAATAACTGCCAAATAATGATTAACTTCAATTTTTTCAAGACCTTCTTTAACATTCGTAGTTAAATGAATTTCAAAATCAAATTCTTTTAACGCTTCTACAGCAACTTCCCCATAATTATCTTCAACAATTAAAATTTTTTTCATTTTTTCCTCTCAAATTCTAAATTGCGAGTGCTCGCTATTTTTAATAACGAGACCAGAAAAATTTTCGAAATTTAATTGTTTCATTTGCTGCTTGTTAAAAATAATTGACTTATCAGGGTGACCGATTTTAGCCTTTATTTTTGAACAAAAGCAATTTTCATCATTACCCTGACAGCCACAGCCCAGATTGGTAACAAACCAAACATCGCCAAAACCATTATCACGCAGATGTTTAATCAGTGACATGGCGATTTGATCTGGTTCAAAACCCAATAACATGATTGGAGTTGCTCGGCCAGACAATTCGTGGGATAAGTTAAACAAACGAGAAAAAATGTTATAAACATCTTCTTCTCCTTTTAGGGCTACTTTTAATTCTCTAGTGATCATAATAACTACCTCCTTTTATTATGTTGTAATGTACGAATCATTACACCCTAGCTATTTTACCCAATCTTGTCAATGCTGCCAACCTTTGACTAAACGGTCTTTTTCCGCTATAATACCGCTTTAATTGAGTTGTTAAATTATTATCATGGCTTCAGCAAAAACCCTCTCTCACGATTGGTTAAAAATTCGCGGTGCCCGCGTTAATAATCTGCAAAATATTGATGTCGATATTCCTCGCAACCAATTAGTTGTTATCACTGGATTGTCCGGTTCTGGCAAATCTTCACTCGCTTTTGACACTATCTACGCTGAAGGCCAACGACGCTATGTCGAATCTCTTTCTTCTTATGCTCGCCAGTTTCTTGGCTTAATGAATAAGCCGGATGTTGATTTGATCGAAGGACTTTCACCAGCTATTTCAATTGATCAAAAATCAGCCTCTCACAATCCTCGCTCGACTGTTGGCACCATTACTGAAATCTATGATTACCTCCGCTTGCTTTACGCTCGTATTGGCCAACCACACTGCCCGCAATGTGGCGACCCAATTAAAGCCAATACTTTAGATGAAATTGTCGATCAAATTTACCAGCAAAACCAAGGACAAAAAATTGCTATCCTTTCACCACTCGTTCGTGACAAAAAAGGTGAACACAAAAATGTTTTAACTGCTATTGGTCGGGCTGGTTTTAATCGTGTCCGCTGGGATAAGATTTATTACGATCTAGAGGAAGCTCAAAATCTAACTATCGATAAACAGAAAAAACATAATCTCGAAATTGTTATCGACCGCCTAACTATTGATGATAAAACGGAAAATCGCACTCGCCTAACCGAAGCCGTTGATAAAGCTCTTGATCTGTCTAATGGACTCGTCGCCACTGCCGAACTTGAAGATCAGGCTGTTGAAAAAATTTATTCACAACAATTTGCCTGTCCTCGTTGCGGTATTAGTCTACCTGAAATCGAACCGCGAAGCTTTTCTTTTAATTCACCCCATGGCGCTTGTCCTCATTGTTCTGGGCTAGGCACAAAATTAGAGATTATTCCTGAATTGGTTATTAATTATAACCTAACCATTGCTCAAGGCGCTATCCGTCCTTGGTCGCACTATGGCTATTCCAGCCAGCTTTGGTCAACTCGCGTGGTTGGCGTCGTAGCTAGCCAAAATGGCTTTGACCTTAATACGCCGATCAAAAACTTAACTGAAAAGCAACTAGAAATCCTGCTCCATGGCACTGGCGATATTACCTACACTTTACCCAGCACTAATGGTTTAAGCGCTCTAAATACTCGCTTTGAGGGTATTTTGCCCAGCCTTTATAAGCGCTACCAAAATACTGAGAGTGACTTTATCCGTAAAGAAATTGAAAAATACATGCGGACAATCCCATGCCCCGTCTGTCATGGCCAACGTTTAAAACCTGAATTTTTAGGTGTAAAAATAGCTGACCGCTCTATCTTTGAAGTTTCTGAACAGACCATTCTCCAAAACTATAATTTTTTTCAAAAATTAGCCGCTAGTGACATTCTCAATAAAAAACAGAAGCAAATCGGTCATTTAATCTTTAAAGAAATCAATAGTCGTTTACAATTTTTACTTAATGTTGGATTGGACTATCTAACCATTAATCGTTCAGCAGTTACTTTGTCAGGCGGCGAAGCCCAGCGCATCCGTTTAGCTACCCAAATCGGTTCAGCCTTAACTGGAGTTCTCTATGTCCTAGACGAACCGTCGATTGGTCTTCATCCTAAAGATAATGACAAATTAATTGAGACTTTAAAAAATCTTCGCGATCTCGGTAATAGTGTCTTAGTAGTTGAACACGATGAAGCCACCATGATGGAAGCTGACCACATTGTTGATGTCGGTCCTGGAGCTGGTAAACATGGTGGCAAGATTATCGCTGAGGGTACTGCTAAACAAATCATGATTAATCCCAAATCGCTGACTGGTCAATATTTATCTGGCAAAAAAACCATTGCTCTACCTAAAAAATATCGTTCTGGCAATGGTCACAAGCTAACTATTGTCGGAGCTTCCCAAAATAATCTAAAAAATATAACCGTTAATTTTCCTTTAGGTAAGTTTATCGCGGTGACCGGTGTTTCCGGCTCTGGTAAATCAACTCTAGTTACCGATATTTTAGCTAAAGCTTTAAAACAAAAATTCTATCAGTCCAGCGATGACCCCGGTAAACACGAGCGAATTGACGGTATTGAAAATATTAATAAAATCATTGAGATTGATCAATCACCAATCGGCCGCACGCCGCGCTCCAATCCAGCCACTTACACTGGCGCTTTTTCCCCAATTCGTGATCTTTTTGCCAGTCTACCCGAAGCCAAGCTTCGTGGCTATAAATCTGGTCGCTTTTCCTTCAATGTTACTGGCGGTCGCTGTGAAGCTTGCCATGGTGATGGTATGACCAAAATTGAAATGCAATTTTTACCCGATGTTTATGTTACTTGCGAGGTTTGTCATGGCCAACGCTACAATCAAGAAGCGCTAGAAATTCATTATAAAGACAAAAATATCTACGACGTTTTAGAAATGACCATTGAAGAAGCTTTAGTTTTCTTTGCGCATCAACCAGCTATTAAAGATAAAATTGCCGCTCTAAATGAAGTTGGGTTGGGTTACATTAAATTAGGTCAACCCGCCACCACCCTATCCGGCGGCGAAGCCCAAAGAGTTAAGCTAGCCACCGAACTCGCCCGTAAAAGCACTGGTAAAACTCTCTATATTTTAGATGAACCAACCACTGGCCTTCATTTTG
This sequence comes from bacterium, assembly GCA_035411265.1. GTDB lineage: Bacteria > Patescibacteriota > Patescibacteriia > Patescibacteriales > Patescibacteriaceae > UBA1359. Next base: position 36,240 of record DAONSQ010000001.1, read on the forward strand.
CCGATATTCATAAACTTTTAGAAGTCCTTCATCAATTAGTTGATAAAGGCAACACGGTTCTGGTAATTGAACATAATCTGGACGTTATCAAAACTGCTGACTGGCTAATTGACCTAGGGCCAATCGGCGGTGAAAAAGGTGGTCAAATTGTTGCCGAAGGCACACCTAAAGAAGTTGCCAGTAATAAAAACAGTGCTACTGGCCAATATTTAAAACCATTTTTCAACAAAAAAACCGCTAACTAAATCGTTAACGGTTAAAAGTTTTAGAGTTTAATTTGAACACAGCAATCGTAAAATTGGCTGCCTTTTGATTAAAAAATTACTTCGATCAATGGCTTTGTCAATAATAATGCCACCTAGTGATGTTAACCAATAGACGTCCAAATGCTTACCTTGAAAGGTGCTACCGCAACAACGCGACATAGTACTATTGGAATCCAAATGTTGACCAGTCAGCGACCAATAATATAATTCAAGTAACAATCTTTCAATCAAGGTCATAGCCACTTTTCCTGAAAGATTATCTTCTGAACAGTCAGTGATTTCATTGGGTTTTAATGAAATTAAATATGACCGTCTATTGATTGAGCGAATATCTTCGGTTTGCAAACTCCTAACATCAGTAATATTAAGGCTACTAATAGTAAAATATTCATCAATTACCGCCATAACTTTTCTTAAAGTTAAGCCTTTGCTAACTGGAATGTTCCAATGGCCTTTCTTGGCTTTATTAAAATCTAAGCCTTGCGGATTGAGACGCCCCAGCCCCATCAGACGATACCAATTTGACCACCAGCAATAATCATCAGTTGGACTAGCTAATAATTGGCTAGTATTTTGTAAAAAATGTTGAGAAATATCCATTATTGCTTTAGCGTTAGGCCTTTTTCTCAAACAACAGCAACAAGGCAATAGCCAACGTAATAGATTTAAAACATTCATAATCCACCTCTCTTCCTCTTGTTAAGGTTCTATTTTCTTAAGCAGAAATTACCACAAATAGCCATCTATTGTCAACGTCAAGCTATCTTTAGCTCATCTTGACAATTATCCTAAAATTGCTTAAGCTGAGAGAGCTTACCGACTAAGCGCTATTTTTTATTAGCCGAAAATTACTATAATTTTATGACCGAGACTAAATCAACGACTGCCACTCCTGAAGAGCAAGTCACCCCAACTACCCTAAACGATCTCAAGCCAGGCATGACCGTTCGCATTCACCAACGCATTAAAGAACTTAATCCTAAAGGTGAGGAAAAAGAACGCGTTCAATATTTTGATGGCTTAGTTATCGCTCGTAAACATGGTAGTGAAGCTGGTAGCACTGTTACTGTTCGCAAAATTTCTAATGGTGTTGGTGTTGAAAAAATCTTTCCTATCAATTTGCCAACTATTAGCAAAGTTGAAATCAAGAAACAAGCCATTGTCCACCGCGCTAAATTAACCTTCTTAAAGAAAGGTTACAAGAAGCGTTTAAAGGATATTAGCGAAAAAAAGGCGGCCACGCCAAAAAAGACCGCTTAAATTGCGGGCCGAGGTGGTGAAACTGGTAGACACGCAAGCTTGAGGTGCTTGTGAAGGCAACTTCTTGCAGGTTCAAGTCCTGTCCTCGGCACAATTTAGGGCGCATAGCTCAGCTGGTTAGAGCGCTTCGTTTACACCGAAGAGGTCCAGGGTTCGATTCCTTGTGCGCCCACTGATTAACTGCTTTTTTATTTATGCAGTATCTCTCTATTAACCTAAAACAAACCGCTAATCTAGCCAAACGCTTAGTTAATATTCTTAACGGCGGTGAAATCATTGCCCTTACTGGCGATTTGGGCGCTGGCAAAACCGCTTTTTCCCAAGCTATTGCTAAATGCTTAGGTGTTAAAGAACCCGTCATTAGCCCAACTTTTACTATCTGGCAACAATACGATTGTTTCCATCCAATTATTAAAAAGCTGATCCATATTGATGCCTATCGTCTGTCGAGCGGCCGAGATCTAGTCGATCTTGGTATTAACGACTGGACCAGCCAAAAAGACGTCTTGATTATCATTGAATGGCCAGAAAAAATTAATGACTGGCTACCAGAAAATACCTTATTTTTCAACCTAAAACACCATCCTGATGGTCGCCTTTTTGAACTGCCAAATAGCCTAAATTAGCTTGCCAAAAAGCCACTTTTAGCCTATACTTAAGTTATCTCTAGGAGGATTTATTTTAGTTTACTTTTGTTATGAAACAAGAAACCATCCAGCAAATCAAAGCTGAATTGCTACGCATAAAAAATGAAAGCGTTGAAGCCTTAAATACTTTTGCCACCAAAGAGTCTGGTAATGCTAATGATTTTACCAGCACTTTTCCTGACTACGGTGAAGAAAGTGACGAAAACGCTCAAGAAGTCGGCCAATACTCTACTAATATTGCCACTGAAGAAATTTTAGAAAAGACTTTACGCGATGTTGACTTAGCCCTTAAGCAACTTGACGAAGGCACCTACGGTATTTGCAAATACTGTCACCAAGAAATTGACGAAAAGCGTTTACTAGCCCGTCCCTTTTCTAGCTCTTGTGTTAAATGCAAAAGTCAATTGCAAAAAAATTAAATCGCTTGAGTAAAATACCTAAAACAGCCCTTTTTTGGGCTGTTTTGTTATTGGCTAGCGATCGCTTTCTAAAAATACTGGCTCTTGTTTACTGGTCAAACCATTCAACCAAACTTTGGCCTGGCTGGTCACTAACCTATAGCCTCAACCATAAAATTGCTTTTTCTTTGCCTTGGAGCGGCCTCAGTCTTTTATTTGGCCTTACTATAGTGACTTTAATTTTAACTTTTATTGCTATTAGGCAGATAAAAAAACAGCCAGCCCAAAGCTGGGGCTGGAGTTTATTTTTGACCGGAACTTATAGTAATCTTTTTGATCGCTTTATTTATGGTGGCGTTATCGACTACTTGGCTAATTGGTGGACTATCTTTAATCTAGCTGACGTCTTAATAATTATTGGTCTTAGCGCCATCCTTCTTTCTTCAAACCATTCTCGGCAGCATCAACCTGAGCTTCCTGCTTAGACATGCCGCGACCAGTACTAATTAATTTATCATCTAAATATAAGCCGATTTCAAAAGTTTTTTCATGATCTGGACCACTCGATGACAAAACTTCATAACGCGGCGTAAAACCATAAGCTTCTTGAGCCTTTTCTTGAAAATAAGATTTTGGATCAAGGTAAAGCTTATTAGCAATAATATTTTCTAGTTTTGACAATACCAGCTCACTAATTACCCTTTGAGCAACATCCCAACCCTGATCTAAATAAATAGCACCAATCAAAGCCTCCATAGCATCAGCTAAAATATATTGACGACCCTTAGAAGCTGTTTCTTTAGCCTCGCCCTTAGATAAGAAAAGGTATTTATCCAGTTCAATTTCCTTAGCTATCTGAGATAAAGTTTTAGCATTAACTAGCGAAGCTCGCCAATCGGTTAACTCACCTTCCGTTTTTTCCGGATAATTAAGAAATAAATACTCGGTCACAATCAACTCTAAAACAGCATCACCCAAAAACTCCAAACGTTCGTTATGGCCAACCGGAAAATCACTGTGTTCATTCAAATAAGAACGGTGAACTAACGCCTGCATTAGCAGGCGTTCATTCTTGAAGTCTATTCTTAATTTTTGAGCTAATTGCCGCTGTTCGGACATATTTCTTCTTCTTTTTCTTTATCTGGATTTTCTAAGTCAATCGCTTTGGTTGGCACTTCTTTAAAAATTGCACCTAAAACACCATTAACAAACCGTCCGGAAGCATCGCCGCCAAAACTCTTGGCCACCTCAATCGCTTCATTAATTGCTACCTTGGCTGGAATTGTCTGATCATAAACCAACTCATAAGCACCAATTCTTAAGATATTACGGTCAACTGGTGTTATTTGATCTAATGGCCATTCAGTCGCGTACTTGATGATGTAATTGTCAATTGCCGGCAGATTAGCTACTACGCCTTTAACTAGATCATTAACAAAACCATGATCATCAAACTCTGGTGCAAATTGCTGAAAATTCTCTTGAACTAAATCTTCTAAAGTATCTTTTTGACCGTTAAAATCCCAGCAGAACAAAGTCTGCATGGCAATTGTTCGAGCCAAATGACGATTGGCCATAAGCTATTATTTAGCTGCCTTCTTAGTTGACTCAGACTTGCTAGCCTTAGCTGGCTTAACAGCTGGTTTAGCAGTCTTTTTAGCAGCTGGCTTGGTAGTCTTGGCAGCAGCTTTAGTAGCAGCAGTCTTAACTTTTATTACTTGACGGCCCTTATAGGTACCACAAAAAGCACAAGCAGTATGTGGTAAAACTGCCTTACCACATTGTGGGCAAACCGCCAAAGTCTTGGCTTTTAAAGCATGATGGGAACGGCGTCCACGAGTTTCACTCTTGGTGCGCTTCTTCATTTGAACCATATTGGTATTTTAAAATAAACCTAATTAACGGATTTAGTATAATAAATACTAGCGATTTCGTCAACCTTAGCCATTAAATAATCAGCATGGCATCGCCATAGCTAAAAAATCGATAGTGCTCAGCAATAGCTGCCCCGTAAGCTTGTTTCATTAACTCCGTTCCACCCCAAGCTGAAACCAGCATCATTAGGCTTGATTTGGGTAAATGAAAATTAGTTACCAAACCACTGAGTAATTTAAATTCAAAGCCAGGGTAAATAAAAAGATTAATCGGTGCTCGCCAATCATCAGTTGCTGGTTCACTCATAAATCTAGCCACCACCCCTTCTAAGATCCGCACCGAAGTCGTGCCAACGGCAATAATTCTTCGACCAGCCCGTTTAGCCGCAATCAATTGATTGATTTTTTCAGCACTAATCTCAACAATTTCCTCATGTAGCTGACCGCTAACTAACTGCTCATCCCTAACTGGCGCAAAAGTGCCTAAGCCAACATGAAGAGTGGCCTCTATTATCTCGACGCCATTTCGTTTAATTTCACTCAGCAAGTCATCAGTAAAATGAAGCCCCGCCGTCGGTGCCGCCACCGAACCAACCCGTTCTGGTTTGGCATAAACAGTCTGATAATCTTCAACTGCTTTTTTTAGACCAAGTTGATCAGTTTTAATATAAGGCGGCAAAGGCATTTGACCGATTTGATAAATTTCTTGCCAAAAAGACTGCTCTGTTAAATTAAAAGCAACCACAAAAATGCCATTCCCCACCTCTTCAATAATTTCTCCTTTTAATTTAGCTGATAAATCGACGATTGTTCCTGGTTTCGGTCTAGTTCCACCAACCAAACAGCGCCATTTTTCTTGATCAGGCGTTTCAATTAATTTTTGCTCTAGCAAAATCTCAATTCGACCGCCACTACCAGCCTTATTACCCAGAAGCCTAGCTGGTAAAACCTTGGAATTATTAATCAATAAAATATCATCGGGTCGTAAAAAATCTGGCAGATCTTTAAAAACTTTAGTTTGCCACTGTTGTTTAGCCCGATCAATTACCATTAATTTAGCTTGATCACGCGGTTCAACTGGTGCCTGAGCAATCAACTCAATCGGGAGCTGATAATCAAAATCGCTAATCTTCATATTAAAATAAACCCGCCGGCGGAGTTAAACCTAAGTGGCGATAAGCCGCTGCTGTAGCTTTACGACCGCGCGGTGTTCTTTCTAAAAAACCAAGCTGTAATAAGAATGGCTCATAAACATCTTCAATAGTCATTAGTTCCTCACCCGTTGCAGCAGCTAAAGTGTTTAAGCCAACTGGTCCACCGCCAAACTTCTCAATAATTGTCGTAAGAATATAACGGTCAACTTCATCTAAGCCTAAATCATCAACTGCCAGCAAATTAAAAGCTTGTTTACAAAGTTTGACATCAATATCACCACTGCCTTTAACTTGGCAATAATCACGCACCCGTTTTAAAAGACGATTAGCAATTCGCGGTGTGCGACGAGCTCGACGAGCAATTAAATTTTTAGCCTCAGTTTCAATCTTAATCTGCAACAATTTAGCATTTCTTTCAATAATTTTTTCTAGTTCTTCGGCTTCATAAAAATCTAACCGGTAAACCATACCAAAACGATCACGAAGCGGTGCTGATAGCGAACTAACTTTAGTTGTTGCTCCAACCAAACTAAAATGTGGTAAATCGATTCTCAAGGTTCGAGCAGCCGGTCCTTTACCTAAAACAATATCCAAAACTCGATCTTCCATGGCTGGATAAAGAATTTCCTCAACGCTATGCGGTAAACGATGAATTTCATCAATAAATAGCAGGTCACCATCCTGGAGATTGGTTAAAATAGCTGCAAGGTCGCCAGCTTTTTCAATAGCTGGACCAGCTGTCACTCGTAGATTAGCACCAAGTTCATTGGCGATAACATGAGCTAAAGTAGTCTTACCAAGTCCTGGCGCACCATAAAGCAACACATGTTCAATAGACTCACCACGAGTTTGTGCTGCTCGCAAAAAGATTTCCAAACTCTGACGGATAGCTGCTTGGCCAACATATTCGGCTAAAGTTTTGGGGCGCAAACTAATATCCAACTTTTGATCGGTTTCATCTACGACATCAGCTTTAAGAATCTTTTCCAACTCTGGATTGTCAAATTCTTCAATAATCATTTAAAAAAGCTTCGGTTCATCAGTAAAACCACTGGCTGATTTTTTAGCCAAAGGCAAAGAACTGCTTGGTGCTGCTGCTTCAGTTTGATTTTTACGAGGAAAATCACCTTGTAAGGCTCGCTCAACAATCTTTTTAGTTTCTGAAGAAAAATCAGCCCCTAAAATCCATTGCAAAAACCCCGAATCACTTTGAGCCACCTCGGCCAAAGAACGATCTTTGTGTTTAGAAAAATTAAGATAAGCCTCGCCACCTCGCCAATAAAAACGTTTTTCTTCGTCAACATATCGATCATCTGGCGCCTCACCAATCTGACGAATCAACTGATAATCATATTTCTTAAGTTGCTGATCCAGAATGTCAACACTAGCATGAACATCAGCTAAAGCACTATGGGCATTAACCATCTCTTTTTGACAATAATACTTGTAGGCAGCCGATAAATCGCGCGGCTCCATAGCATGATAAATTATTTTACTGTCAATAATTTGTTTACGCGTAAAATTAAAATCATAACCAGAACGCAAAAACTCTCGCCTCAACATTGGCAAATCAAAATTAGCCACATTAAAGCCGCCATAATAACAATCATTAAAGATATCCCAGATTTCCTGAACCTGGTCGCGAAATAACGGCTTTTCAGCCACATCTTCTTGTTTAATTCCATGGATAGCCGTCACTTCACTGGGAATTTCAATCTCTGGATTAAAGAACATGTCCTTTTCCATAACCCGACCATTAGGCATAACTTTGACAAAAGCCAATTCAATAATCCGGTCATAAGCCAAAGCTAACCCAGTTGTCTCTAAATCAAAAATTACCAACGGCTTGTCTAACTTAGTAACCTCTAAGATGTGCTTAAAATCAGTCATGTTAATTATCTGCAAGCTTCAAAAGTAGTCTTAGCGCTAGAATAATCAGAAATAAACTTAGTAAATGTTGCTGTCTGATCAACATACAATTTAGAACGATTAGAAATACTAGAACTACGATAAGCATCAATTAAAGTCTGTTTGGTAAGCTCTGTGGTGGCTGCGCGAAAGTCTCTGATAAATTGAGCAGTAACCGGAGCCATGGCTGAAAAATATTTAGTATTAGCATTCCTAACGTTGGTCACATATTGTTTACTCAAGCTTTCTAAATTAGCATAGCTAGTTTTCTGACAACTATTAAAAGAAGCTAGCATTTCATTTTTCTGAGCAATAGCAACAGCAATAGCTTGAGTTTTGTCAGTCACTAATGGCTCGGGCATAGTACCTGTACCAGTGCCGGTACCAGAGCCAGAGCCTGAGCCTGAGCCAGACCCAGAACCGGTGCCAGAACCAGAACATTCACCTAATTTAACTAATAAATTAGTACTTTCACATTTACCAGGGGCACCACAAAACTCAGTCTCTAAAGCATCAACAATTGATTGGCTGGCATTTTCAATAATTAATGGAAGAGAACCGTTTTTAAAAGCATCAACTAATTGATTTTCTTTAATTAACCCCTGTTTTGATAAATAAACATCAACCTCGGCTACTGGATAAACTTTATCGTTAACATATTCAATACTAAGACAAGAACCAGCAGCAGCACTATAAGACATAACAAAAGCTTTACTGTCGCATTTATCAACGCCACCACAAACATTTTCTTCTAAAATTGCCATAAGTTTTTGAGCTCCTGTTTGATCAGTTATTTTAACTACAAAAGGCAAGAGTCCTTTATCAACAGCAGCATAAAATTCACCAGCCGCCACGCCGGCTTCGTTACTCAAAATAGAGTCAGCTAAATTTAAATCATAAAAACTAGGATCAAAAACACTAATTATCAGGCCAGCAGTTGTAGCAGTTGTAGCAGTTGTACCAGTTGCACTGTAAGTGGCCACAAAAGCTTTGCTGTCGCATTTATCAACGCCACCACAAACGTCTGTTTCTAAATTATCAATTATAAGATTTGCCGCCTTTTCATCAGCTACACTAACAGAAAAAGGCAATAAACCTTTGCTGACAGCAGTATAGAATTCTTTTTCAATAATTCCAGCATTTTCAACCAACGAAGCATCAGCTGCACCGCTATTATAAACCTTAACATCAAAAACACTAATCACTACAGCTGGACCAGCTGCCTGAGCATCTTTGGGATTAATTACAGCTTGGATAAAAAAAGCTGACAGGCCAAGGAAAAAACCAAGTGCCAGAACAGCTAAAAAATGCTTTTTCATAAAAAATTATTTTTTAATTAATATTTATTTAATTATAGCAGTTTTGTCTCATAACGACTACTACTGAAAATCGCCGCTGAAAAAAACCACAGAAAAACTATACCGATATGCAAACTCCACCACCAATGATCCAGCATCATTAAACAAAAAATACTAACTGCGAGTGGCCAGACAAAAGCTTTTTTCCTGGTTTGCCACAAAGCTAAACACCAACCGCCTACCAGCCAAATAAAGCCGCCATAGCCAATTTCGGCCATTATTAAAACTAAAGTATTATGCACTGGCTGATACTGCCACGCCGGACCGACTTCTTTATCTTGCTGGCTTAAAACTTGAGTGTAATTTCCCAAACCAATTCCCAAAAACGGTTTTTGCTTAATAATAGTCGCCGCCATCTGATAACCGTCCGCTCTTTCGGTTAAAGATTTTTGTTCCAATCTGGTCGCTAGGCTAACTCGACTATTTATCAATTCATTAAAAGGCCAGAGCCAAAGTATCGTCCATGCTATCAAGAAGCTAGCTAACCATAATATTTTCCGACGCCTCAGTTTCTCTGACCAAGCTAAAATTACTGCTAAAACTAAACCAACAATCATCGCTAGCCAGCCAGCCCGACTCCAGCTAAACAAGGCAGCTAAGCACCAAACAGCTAGGGCTCCAAATAATAAACTGCGAATAAAGTTACTATTAAACAATGGCCAGCCAACAATAACTAAAATTATTGCCACCGCCATCAGACCACCCAAGATATTGGGTTGATCGAAACTACCATAAGCCCTTAACCAACGGCCAGTTATTTCTCCACCACTGCCCAAAGACTCAATCACTGAAGTCCCCAAATCACCAGAATAATGAGCTGCTAATCCCAACCATTTATTAGCTGGAGCCGTCTGAGTAAAAAATTGCCCGATTCCTAAAAAAGCCGGAATAACTAAGCCTAGAGCAACATAACTCAGCCATTTTTTTATAGGCCAATAATTTAATCGCAGTAAAAACCACCAACCAAAACTCCATAAAAATAACCTCAACCAATAAAAAATTCTTAGCTGGTAATTAACGGTCGAATTAAAAAAACCAACCCCAATTATAGTTAATAGACCCACCAACCACAGTAAATACATTTTTCCTAAACGAGAGAAACGACCCTTTCGAAAATGAACACAAAATGTCGTCAGTATGGCTGCTATTAAAAAAATATCGCTAAGATAAAGGCTAATTGTTCCATACTCAAAGTACTCTCCGCCTAAACTGCCTGCTTTAATAATCAATCTAGTCGACCAAGGCAAAACCAAACAAAGACCGAGGCAAAAAAACTCATTTAACCGACTCAGCCAATTTATTTTTAATTGATAGCTTAAAGGGTCTGCTTTAATTTTCTCTATTTTTCCTACTTTCAAACCTTCTAAAACAGTCTGCAAACGATCACGAAAATTGCGACGCCGATCAATCGTATGTAATTTAATTGTTTTTTCATTAACCACCACTCGCTGATCAAGATTCATCAGAGTCTTAATGGCAATTGGTAAAAACTTTTGCTGTAAATAAAAAAACAATCGCTCAAAAGGTTTAGCTAAAAAACAATTCAACCTAGAAAAAACCTTAGCCAATCGGCTATTTAAAGTTTGGTCAGCAACTTCATATTGACCAGGCCGCCAATTGGGCAAATAAGTTTTAAGCCAAGGATTACTCTTAATTAATTGGCTATACGTCAGACCTTGCTCAACTAATGGCCGCAGATTAGCTAACCAATAAATATAATACCAATCCGGACAACCAGCCTCATCGGCCAATTTAAATTGATCAATTTTTAAATTATTACTCGCCAACCAAAAACTTAAACAAATTTTATCACGAGAATTTTCTGGCGTTGGTCTCAAACCAAAAATTTGCAAAATTAAAGCCGCCCAAAACCGACAAACCCATAGACAACCTGGTTGAGCCACAATAAATAAATCAATATCACCGCCATCACGCAAATTATAGGCCCCCATTAAATTAGCCACCGCCACAAAACGAATACCCGGTAGCCATCTTAGCCAAGCGACAACACGCTTAGCTATTTTTATTTTACGAATAGCCATTGGATAGCGTTGTCCACGACACTCAACTGTTTCACTTTGTCCTGGTAAAAAATAATAACCCCACTTTTCCATCAACAAACCCTGTTCAACCATTTTTGCTACCGTCGTTCTAACTTGATTAAAATCAGTTTTTTGCGGTAAAAAAGACCAGATCTCCCACTGACTAAGAGGATATTTAAAAAGGGAAAAATAAGCTATCGTCTGCTGAATAGCCGCTTCTAAATTCCAATCCGCTTGTTGTCTTCTTTCAATAAAGCGGCTCACCATAAACTATTCCTCGCTTGGACGGCCAAGCACCATTGGCTCAACGCTAGCTTCTTCACCAGTTATTTTAACGACATCACGATCAACCTTACGAAATTCTTGATAAGCATTGTTGTAATGATTAACTGTCGTTCCCAAACTAGACCCCATTTTACGCAGAAATTCTTCATAAGAAGATAAATGCCGACCCAACTTTTCAACATTAACTTTAATATTTTTAGCATTTTCTTCAATTTGTAAAGCCTTTAAACCTTGTAAAACTGTCTGCAAATAAGCTAAAAAACTAGTCGGTGAAACAATTACCACGTGTTTATCGCGAAAAGCGTACTCAATCAAATCTTTGGTTTCAATCTGAACTGCCCCGATTTTATTAACCAACAAATCATAATAGATCGCCTCGGACGGTATGAACATAAAGGCAAAATCCATGGTTCCTTCAGCTGGTCGGACATATTTACCAGTTTCATCAATTCGATTTTTTAAATCCTGCTTAAAAGCTTTTTCCAATTTCAGACGTTGCTCCTGATCATTAGTATTTAAAATTTTCTCATAATTCTCTAAAGAAAATTTGGAATCAATTGGAATAACCTTATCTCGAACAAAAACTACCGCATCAACAATCTCCCCATTTTTGAAAGGATATTGAACTTGAAAGGCACCAGGCGGCAAGACATTTTTTAAAATTTCTTCCAAAAAATATTCACCCAAAACTCCTCGCTGTTTAGGGTTTTTTAAAATATCTTGTAGATTTTGTAATTGGCCAGAGAAACCCAAGATTTGCTTATTGCTTGATTGAAGCTCAGCAAGTTGCTTAGTAACATCACCCAACAAGCGGCTAGACTGGTTATTAATCGACTGCACGGCACTCATGGTGTTTTGATATTGGCTTTGGCTAGCCTGGTGGGTTTCACGCAGCTTTTGATCTAAAAGGCCTTTTAAATCATTGTTTTGCGTTGCTAACAGATTCATTTTCTCCTGCAAAACTGCCATTTTTTCACTGCCATTATCACGATGAACAACCAATAGCCAAACCAAAGTGCCAGCTAATAATAACACTACTATACCCAAAATGATTTCCATACTATTACCATTCAATATTAAATAATCGTCGCGCGTTTTCTGTTGTGGTTTCAGCCACCCGCTCCAAAGTCCAGCCCTTGATTTGAGCAATCCGCTCCGCAGCTAAGCTCACCAAACCAGGCTCGTTTCTTTGACCGCGAAAAGGCGCTGGCGTCAAAAATGGACAATCAGTTTCAACTAAAAACTTATCAGCTGGCATTTTTTTAATTAAATGATCCCAATCGTGGCAAAAAGTAATCAAGCCATTAAAAGAAATTAACAGACCGATACTAAAATATTCATTAGCCAAGCTTTCATTACCCGAAAAACAATGGACCACCCCCCAAGGTCGGCCAACTGGTAAAAGCTGGCGATATTCACGGCGAAAATCTTTGAGTAGCGGCAGCAAATCAACATGAGCGTCACGGCAATGGATTAAAATCGGCAATTCTCGCTTAGCTGCCAAAATAAGCTGCTCGATCAAAACCTCTTTTTGCTTCTTTTTTATTTCCTCAGGTGAAGCTGAAAATTCACTTAAATGATAATAATCTAAACCGATTTCACCAATCGCCACTACTTTACTAAAATCAGCCAGTTTGCCATAAACTTCCGGATCAAATTCTTCCCCATGAGTCACAAAATCATAGTCAGCATCTTGGACCCGAGCGCTAAACAAATGGGTTGGATGAAGACCAACCGCGGCCCAGACTCCACTATCATAACGATTGGCATAATCGATGGCTCGCCTCGAAGTCCGAACTTCCGAACCAACCAAAATCATACCGACACCGGCCTCTAGCGATCTTTTGATCACTTCGTCGCCATCATCTTTAAAAGCATTAAAATTAACGTGAGCGTGGCTATCAAGAAGGTGCATAGAAAAAGGAATTAACTAACTAAAATAACAGATAACGCTATTTCTAATTTATCACAAAAAGAGCTATAAGTCTATCTTGAACCCAAATAAAATGAGCTTATTGACAGCTCTTTTAATAAGTGGTAAATATTAGATGTCTAAACTAGACAAAAAAAATTTGGGAGGAAAAAATGAGTGTCGCCGATCAAATCAGCTCAGCCATCAATTTCAAAACAAAGGAGGAAAAAATGAGTGTCGCCGATCAAATCAGCTCAGCCATCAATTTCAAAACAAAGGAGGATGGACAAAAACTTTTAAAAATCCTAAACAACGAAAAGGCTAAGCAAATCTGCTCAGCCAAACTTAAACTTTTCTAATTCAACTAGGGACCTGCTGCGGCGGGTCTTTTTCTTTTAGCGAATTATTTTAATCTCCGGAAATTTAGTGCAATCAATAATTCTAGACGGCTGGCCAATAAGCTCCCCGCCATCGATAATCAAGTCTGGTTTTGTCTTATTCCAGCCTTGACAGGCTTGTTCATAATTAACTACGGCTGGCTGGCCAGTCAAATTAGCACTAGTTGAAGCCAAGGGCTGGCCAACTAATCTAATTAATTCTTCCAGCCAAGCTAATTTCGGCCAACGAAGAGCAATGGTTTCTAAGCTGTTATTGATTTCTTGATTAGTTATGCGACTTTTTAATAACAACGTATTAGTTCCTGGCCAATATTCACCCAATTGTTTACGGGCCATTTCATCAATAACTGCATACTCTTCAGCCATTGCCCAGCTATTAACTAAATAGATAAAAGGCTTCTTTAAGTCTCGTTCTTTGATTTGATAAACCCGCTTGATTGCTGCCTGATTATCCATTAAGCAGCTCAAGCCATAAATAGTGTCGGTTGGCAATAAGACTACTTGCCCTTTAAGCAGCGCCTCAGCAATTTGCGGTAATTTTTCCAACATAACTTAATCTTAAGCATCAATTACCACAAGGCTTGCATTTGCTTTAAAACCACCGGCAATAAAGGGCTCAAGATTTTACCGATAGTCATCAAGTATGGCACAAAAAATGATTCACTTAACTGCTGACCAATAGTATTGGTGGTTGGCAAATAACGGCTGAAGAAAAACAACAATAAACCCCAGCTTAAAGCAGTAACTCCCAAATTCAAAACTGCCCCCAACAAATGACTAAAAGTCTTCATCAAGGGAATAATCATGATCGATTCAATCAGGCGGCCAGCGGCAACAAAAATAATTGCCGCTAAATTGCTGGATAATAAAAACAAGATAATAAAAATAGCAATTTTATTAACAAACCACGATTCTTGAAAATGACCGAAAAGCCAATCATAAACCCAAAGATAATAATGACTAGCCACCCACGCTCCAACCACTAAGCCAACCAAAGAGCCTAAAACTCGAAAAAGTCCTCGCCGTAAACCGCTTAAAAAAGCCCAGCCTAAAACAACGGCAAAAAAGATATCAATGGCTAGCATAAAATTATATTATTGATTTAATTTATCAATTCTTAAGAATAACGGTTCTGGTTTACCAGTAAATGGTTGTTGGAAAAAATTAATTATTTTTTCCGCTGTTGCTGGTAAAAAAGGCCTCAAAGCTATAGTAGCTTCGACAAATTCATCCACTAACGGTTTAAGGCAATCTTTTGCTTCAGCTACTGGTAATTTCCACGGCTGTTTTTCCGTTAATTGACCATCTAATTGGCGATAAATCTGCCAAATTTCATTGACTGCTTGGTTGAAGTGCCAACCCTTAGCTAGTTGTTCAACTTTTGTGTTCAACTTGCTTTTATTTCCTTTATTTACAGGCTCTAGCTCATACTTCCAAGCTAAGTTACCTAGCCGTGAAAAAAGGTTACCTAGTCCATTAGCCAGATTGGCCTGATAACTTTCCTGAAATCGTTCTTCGGTATAATCACCGTCTTCTCGATCATTAACTTCAGCTAGTAAAAAATAACGCACCGGCTCGGTGCCGTATTTTTCAACCAAATCTTTTGGCGAAACAACATTACCTAAAGTCTTACTCATCTTTTGACCGCCAGAAGTAATAAAACCGTTAATAAAAATTTGTTTAGTATTAGGTAAATTGGCTGACATTAACATGGCCTGCCACATTAACGATTGCGGCCTTAAATTATCTTTACCAGCAATCTGCAGACCTGGCCACCACTCCCTAAAATTATCTTCTTGTTCTGGCCAGCCTAAAGCTGAAATATAATTAACCAAAGCATCAAACCAGACATACATTACCTGTTCTTCGTCACCCGGCACCGGTATGCCCCATGGCAACTTACTAGCTAGACGGGAAATACTAAAATCCTGAAGACCTTTAGCCACAAAATTTCTAATCTCTTTTAATCGATTATCGGGCACAACAAAGTCGGCTGACTGGTCATATAAAGCCAGCAATCTATCCTGATATTTAGACAAACGAAAAAAATAATTCTCTTCCTCAATTAACTCCAAATCCTGATTGGGGTGAAGCGGACAACGGCCATTTTCTAACTCAGAGTCAGTTTTTTCCATCTCACAGCCTACGCAATACTTAACACTATAATGTTTCTTATAGATATCGCCATTAGCCGCGCAACGGCGCCAAAATTCTTGAGCTGCCGCCTGATGTCGAGTATCAGTCGTCCGAATAAAATTATCATAACTTAACCCTAGCAAATCCTTCAACTCCTGAAAGCTCGCGGCCAGTTTATCACAGTAAGCCTGAGCCGCTAACCCCTGTTCCTGAGCCTTGCGCCAAATTTTCAAGCCATGCTCATCAGTCCCAGTATTAAAAAAGACTTCATCACCAGCTAGCCGACGACTACGGACCAAAGCATCAGCTCGAACGATTTCCAAAGCAAAGCCAATATGTGGCTCGGAATTGATATAAGGTAAAGTAGTAGTTAGATAAAATTTAGCCATAACTCTTATTTATTAAGCTAATTCTAGCATCGGTTATTAGTAAAATCAATTTCTTTGACCCAATTGGCCGCAAGCACCAACAACATCCTGCCCCATACTCAACCTTTCAGTGACACTATAACCTCGCCTCTTTAAAATATTAATAAAATCGCGACGACTACTCGCTCGGCTTGGGCGAAAATCACTTTCACCCGGATTATAGGTTAATAGATTGACAACGATTAAGTTCTTGGGGAAATCATTTAAAAAATCAGCTAATTTTTCCGCTTGGATCAAATTATCATTCACGCCATCTAGCATCAAGTATTCCATCATAATCCGCCGATTGGTAATCTGCGCATAGTCTAGCATGGCTTTTTTAACTTGTTCTAAATTATAACGTTTATTGATTGGCATTAGTCGATCACGCAAACGATTGTCAGCAGCATGAAGCGACCAAGCCAACTTTATTTGTTGGCCAAATTTTATTAGTTGCTTAATTTCCGTAACCAAGCCAACCGTTGAAATCGCCATATGCCGCCAACCAATCGCCAAAGTTTCTGGATTATGAAAAATTTCAATTGCTTTTAAAACTTCGGCGAGATTGAGAAGCGGTTCACCCATACCCATAAAAACAAGGTTATCGACTTTTTCCTCGACTAAAGCCAATCGCCTTTGCCAAAGCAGCACTTGCTCCACTATTTCATAAGCCTTTAGATTCCTGCGAAAACCAAGCTGGCCAGTACTGCAAAAAGAACATTGAAGCGGACAGCCGACTTGCGAAGACAAACAAACTGTTCGACGGCCATCGCTATGGCGCATCAAAACCGTCTCAATTACTTGACCGTCAGATAGTTCCAACCGAGCTTTTTCAGCTTGTTCGTCTTTTTGACTAAAAATTTCAGCTTTAATTTCCAATGAACAATTATCTTTTAACCATTGACGATCACTAGAAGGCAGAGTTGTAACTTCAGACCAATCAGTTATTAATTGTTGAAAAACAGCCTTTTCTAATTGTCGACAACGAAAAGCCGGATGACTGCTAATAAAATCTTGCCACGCTAACCAATTCATAATTATTTAAATAGTTGTTCAAATTACCTAGTAATGGTATACTTTCAGCATCAAGAAAGCAAGCTTTGACTATGTTTTATCCATATCAAAGCCGATTAAAAAGATATGGTTAAAAAAAGAAAAAATAGCCCCTTGGGCGATCAACCTGGCTTAAATTATTTATCCCTAGGCGGGCCAACCCTCAGTGATGAAGCTAAAAAAAGCTTAATCGCCATTATTTTAGCCTTGTTAGCCGCTATTAGTCTCTTAAGCTTAGTTCAGCCAGACGGCCTAATCGGTCAATATCTATATAGTTCCATCAGGCAAGCTTTAGGCTGGGGACGTTGGTTTTTGCCAATTTTTCTCTTAGCTCTAGCAGTTTTTATTTATTATCGTGAACGATTAAAGATTACCACCACCAAATTTATTGGCTGGGGTTTACTATTTATCGGTCTGCAAAGTTTTTTCCATTTTTGCCTAAATAATAACGACTGGCTTAGTTTAGCCAAGGAAGGTCAAGGCGGCGGCTACGTCGGCTTTGGTCTTACTTGGGCCTTAACTCAACTTTTTGGTTATTGGTCAAGTTGGGTTTTAACTATTGTTCTTTTAATTGTGAGTTTTATTTTTATTTTCAATACTAATCTCAGCCGTTTACTTGGCCGACAAAGTATTTTTAATAAAATCTTAATTGAACCTTTAGTTGGTGGCTTTCGTTATCTTTATCAACTTTTTAGTCGACGCAATTTTTCTGAAGATTTATCAGCTGAAGAGGAGCTTTCAACTATTTATACTCCTGAACCAGAATTAGCTGAGCTTTTAGATGAAACACCTCTACCTCTCAAGAGAAAACCTCTACTCACCCCCACTGAACAAAAAATTCCCGAAGCCAAAATCAATCCTGAACCCAAAAAAGATAAAAGCATTAAAACTACGGCTGGCAAAATTGACTTGCCAATTGATCTTTTAGATAAACAATTAGATAAACCTGAAAGTGGCGACACCGTTGTTAGTGGTCAAAGAATTAAAACCACTCTAGAAAATTTTGATATCCCAGTTAGCATTTCCGAAATCACTGTTGGCCCAACCATTACCCAATATGCTATTAAACCAGCCGAGGGTATTCGTTTGGAAAAAATTACCGGTCTCGCGGGTAATCTGTCCATGGCCTTGGCCGCTCCTCACCCCATCCGTATTGAAGCACCAATTCCTGGCAAATCTTTAGTTGGTATTGAAGTTCCCAATCAGACCATTGCCACTGTTGGCCTAAGAGATATGTTTGATAACCCCACTTTCCGCCAACGTAAAACCAACACCATGATTGCTCTTGGTAAAGACGTTACTGGCAAAGTTTGGCTCGAAGACTTGGCCTCAATGCCTCACCTTTTGGTGGCCGGTACTACTGGTTCTGGTAAATCAGTTATGCTTAATTGTATTATTCTGAGCCTGCTTTACGAAAATAGTCCTGAGGATTTGCGCCTGATCATGGTCGATCCAAAAAGAGTTGAACTTAGTATTTACAATGATATCCCTCATCTTTTAACACCAGTTGTTAATGAGGCTAGTAAAACCATTAATGCTCTGGGTTGGGCCCTAAATGAAATGAGCCGCCGCCTGGAGATGTTTCAAGGCTGCCATGCTAAAGATATCAAAAGCTACAATCAGCAATTTCCTAATCAAAAAATCCCTTACATTGTTTTCGTTATCGATGAATTAGCTGACTTAATGATGATGTCGAGAAAAGAAGTTGAAGCTAGTATCATCCGCTTAGCACAAATGTCTCGCGCTGCTGGCATCCATTTAATCTTAGCTACTCAACGACCAAGCGTTGACGTTATTACCGGCGTCATTAAAGGCAATATGCCAGCTCGTATTGCTTTTACTGTGGCTTCCCAAGTTGATTCTCGCACTATTTTAGACACGGCTGGTGCTGAAAGGCTTATGGGTAAAGGCGATATGCTTTTTAGTTCCCCGCGTCTAGCCAAACCTGTTCGTATTCAAGGTGCTTTTGTTGGCGAAGGCGAAATTAAACGTATTGTCACTTATATTAAAGCTCGTAGCGGCGAACCACAATATGTTAGCGATATTGTCGAAAAACAAAGCGTTCCTGACTTGCCCAATGGTGGCGCTCTAGCTAGTAGTTCAGTTGAAGGTAGTGATGATTTACTAGAAAGAGCTAAAGAAGCTGTTGTTAAAAGCGGCCGCGCCTCAGCCACTTATCTGCAAAGAATGTTTAAAATCGGCTATCCACGCGCTGCCAGCTTACTGGACCAATTAGAAGAACAAGGCGTCATTGGTCCAGTTAATGGTGCTAAACCTCGCGAAATCTATATTAGTCCTGAAGAATATAGCGCCCAGCAAAATCAAACTATGAGCGCTCAACCGCTCCACAACCCCGCTAATGTTCAGCCACCAGAAAATTATTTAGCTAGTGAAATCTGGTCCGAAGAAATGACGCCAGCCGAAGAAGATGATAACGCCAATGAACCAGATCAGGCCGAAGAAGAAACTGATGATGAACTGCCAGTAATTGCTAGCAAACAAATTTTAGCTGACATTTATAGTGAGCCTAGCGAAAACGAAACCACTAACGATGACGAAACTGATCAAAAAATAACTAAAAGATCTTCTGACTTTGATGATGATGAAGATCAAGAAAAATACTTTAGCCATTAAGCGCTATTCTTATGATTAAAAAAAATTCTTCCACTAAAACTAATACTACCGAAAATAATGACTGGCTGCTAGCTAGCAGCCATGAGGGGCAGCTTTCTTTAGATATCTATCAAAATGAAAAAAATCTAATTGTTAAATCAACTATTGCCGGAGCTCGTCCAGAAGACATTCAAATATCCATCAAAAATGATCTTTTAACTATCCGCGGCAAACGTGATTTACCTAATGATATTGCTGATGCTGATTTCTTATTTCGTGAATGTTATTGGGGCTCTTTTTCTCGTTCCATTATTTTACCAATTGATGTTCAGGCCGATAAAATTAAAGCCTCTATGGATAATGGTGTTTTAACTATTACCTTGCCTAAAGCACCGGAAGCCAAACAGATTGTTATTAAAGTCAAAAATCAATAATTATGTACTGCCAGCTAACTTTAAAAAATTTAACCGACAGTCAAGCTGTTCTTATCAATAAGCAAGGTCAAGAATTTATTTGGCCAGCTAATCAATTGCCCCAAGGCAGCCAGGTTGGCAATATTTTTAATTGCGCCTTAATAAACCCAGTTAATCTGGAAGAGTCTGATCAAGTCATTGCTAAAAGCATTCTCAATGAACTCCTAAACATCTAATCTAAACCCTATGCCCATCCCCAAAATAACCCTATCAAAACCAAATAAAACTTGGCTGATTTGGTTGTTATCAAGCTTGGGCTTCATTTTAATCGCCCTGGCTGGCGGTAGTTACTACACTCTCAAACATTACGAAAATCGCTTTCTACCCAATACTACAATTGGCAGCCTAGACATTTCTGGATTAACACCCAGTCAAGCCGAACAACTCCTCTCGAGCCACTGGAATAAATTAAGCCAAACTGGCTGGATTTTTCAACTAAACAATACCACCAAGATTATCAAACCAACCACTGGCTCAGTTGAAGGC
>DAONSQ010000002.1:0-40448 GCA_035411265.1 bacterium
GATAAGTCAGCTTGGTATGTAGCTAGTGATGGTAAGCGTTATTTCTTGGGTAATCCAGGTGATGCTTATAAGGTTATGCGTCAAAATGAATATTGGACTAAAGATTGGTCAGGTCAATCAGCTCCGGTTGTTCCTGGTGAAAATGGCGCTAATGTTCCGATTGGTATTGGTTCAAGTACTATGGAAAATTTTCCAATAGTTAATTAAAAATTCAAGTATATTTTAGGGGGGGCAAAAACAATTAGCGTCCGCTAGTTGTTTTTATTTTGTTGAGTGGCTCGGTTAGATCGGCTTATCTTCAGCGTTTAAGGGGGGAGCGTTGAATCTGGCTGGCCTAGCCGAGCGGCTTAATAAACCTCCCGCTTTAAATATATGTGGTTTAAAGTTGTGCAATTAATTAAGCGCTATCGCTTTATTGTCCTTTTGTTTCTTGGTCTAAATAGTTTAATAGCGATAATTATTTTTTATTATCCGCGTTATCGCTTAATGGTTTGGCAGAAAAAAATTACTCAACCTTTTATTCAAGATGCCGAAGCTAGTTTGGGTGAAGAAACTCCAGAAACAACCTATCATGCTTTTTGGCAAGCACTACAGGATAATCAAAAAGAAACCGCCCTCTCTTTGATTATTGGTCTGCGGCGCGATTATTATCGTCAAGTTTGGCAAGATGAAGCACTCTGGCAGTTAGATCGAGCTTTACCGGAAACTGTTGATTTATATTTTCAAAGTGATTGTCTGCCAGAAGCAGTGGCTTGCAAACAGCGAGCCATTTTGACTTATCAGAGTCAAGACTTAGGTCGGCCACTGGGGCAAATCGAGCTTTATCAAAATCTAGCTGGTCGTTGGCAGATTGGCGATATTTATTAAAAATATGTGGCGGAGGGGAATTGTTATTTTTATTGGTCTTGGCTTTTTATTATGGCCAAATTTATTGTTGCCATTAAAAATAGCTAATGCTTATGATGTTGGTGTTACTCATCAAAGACTGACTACTTGGACAGCTGAGCAATCAGCTCGAGCTATCGCGACCGAGGAAAAAGCTTGGCTCATTGCTGGAGCTGCTGCTGAAGATCAGCCAATTAGTCGCACACTCCATCATTTTTGGTCACCACAAACTGATCAGCCCTTAAATAGAGGTCTTTACGCCACTATGAATTTAGCCACCGCACCGGACTGGGGGCAAACTGGCGACCGGCAAGCGAGTTGGCTTTACCAGGGTAAGTTTAGTTGGAATCAAGCTATCGAATTTTATCGTCAAGGTAATCTAGAAAAAGCTTTTACTAATCTTGGTCATGTTCTTCATTTACTTCAAGACATGAGTGTGCCGGCTCATGTTCGTAATGATCCTCATGAGTTGGGTGATAGTTATGAAAATTGGCTTTGGCAAAATCGTGATCAGCTCAGTAGTTATCCGGGAATGGTTTATCCGCGCTGTCTTGATTATCGTGATTGTTTTCGTCAGCTAGCTTTAGCAGTCAGTCAACATTATTTTAGTCAAGATACAATTAGCTATTCTCTTAGGCCAGCAACTAGTGGTTATATTAATTATCGTGGCTATAAGCTGGTTTATTATCAAGCCAATCGTCAGCGATTTTTTCTTGATGATCAAGTTCATGCTGATTATTGGCAGCAGCTATCGCCACTAGCTATTGGTTATGGTGCTGAACTGCTGCGGTTATTTTTCTTGTCAGTCGATGGTCTACCGGCCACCACTAAGGCTAGTGCCACTGTCTTGGCTAAAACAATCACTACTAAAGCAACCACTACGCCAGCCGCTAGAGCTACTACCACTCGAGCTACTACAACTACTAAAGCTACAACCGTTACAATTGCTACAACTAGCAAAGCCACGGCTACTAAAGCTACAATTGCTACAACTGCCAAGGCTACGACTAACAAAACTAAGACCGCTACAACCACTAAAGCTACAACCACCAAAGCTACAACCACCAAAGCTACAACCACCAAAGCTACAACCACCAAAGCTAGTGCTAGTGTTGCTTCTACTTCCTATACTGTTGCCTCAACTCGAGCTAATATTTCTTCTGATAGCCAGCCACCGGAAACTTATATTAAAAGTGGTCCTCCTAGTGCGGTTAATACTGGAACGGCTAATTTTTTGTTTTCAGCTAACAAAATAGCTACTTATGAGTGTCAATTAAATGATAAAAATTGGCGTAAATGTGATAGTGATTATCAGATTAAAAACCTGGTTAGCGGTGAGTATCAGCTTCAAGTGCGGGCCATTGATCAGGCCGGCAGTATTGATCAGTCGCCAGCCACTTGGTCATGGCTGATTGACAAGACCCGGCCGAAAATCAGTTGGCTCAGTAAGCCATCGAGCACAGTGTCGGAGCGGTCAGCTGATTTTTCGCTTAGCGTTAACGAATCGGCTAATTTCTTTTGTCAGCTCGATGATAGCCAAGAAAAAGCTTGTAGTGAAGATTTTTCTTATGGAGATCTAGCTTTAGGCCAGCATCAAATAATTGTTCGCGCTCAAGATACAGCTGGTAATTATTCGGCTAAATTAACGCATAAATGGAAAATAGTTTCGCCTAATACAACTACTGGAACGACTGCTACTTCAACTGCTACCACTACCCCCACTAGCAGTCAAGCGGTAATTGATAAAATAGCGCCTAGCTCAACTGTAGATACCTTACCGGAAACTGTCGAAGAGCTTGGTTTTACAGTTAGCTGGCAGGGTAGTGATAATTCATCTACCCCGGCTGAGTTGTTGTTTGATATTGATTATCGTTTAGGTAGCGGTAGTTGGGATAATTGGCTAAGTGAGGTTAATTATCGGCAAGCCGTTTTTAGTTTGCCTGCTCAGCCTGGACAAAAGATTTCTTTTCGGTCGCGGGCTTATGACACAGCTGGTAATCGTGAATATTGGCCAACTGATTCAGGGGCTGATGCCTGGACGGTTCTGTTAGAAAAAGAGCCGGAGCCATCGCTTAAAGTTGTTATCAGCCAATTAGCAACCCGTGGTCCAGCCGGGGCTAGCGATGAATTTGTTGAGCTTTATAATCCCAACAATAAAGCGGTTGATTTATCTGCTTGGCGGCTGCAAACTCGCTCGGCCAGTGGCAATACTTGGATTAATCGCAGCGGCAGCAATGGTTTGCCTGATGGTAGCCAGATTGAAGCGCATGGTTACTTTTTATTAGCTTCTAAAGATTATTCCAGAGAATTAATTCCAGATTATCAGCATGAAGGCAATTGGGGACTTAGTGATGATGGCGGACACTGGCGAGTTGTTGATAATTTGGGAGTTGAGCTGGATCGAATCGGTTACAATCAATCCGTAGAGCCGGAAGGGGAGGCGGCAATAGCTGATTTAGCGCAAGGTTACTCGCTGCAACGTAAAGCTGTGGTAACTTCGACAGCCAATGATTTAATTGAGGGCGGCAATCATTTTTCTTTAGGCAATGGTTTTGATAGTGATAACAATGCTCATGATTTTATTGAGCAAACTAATGTTTGGTCGCGTTCTGGAACTGGCCAGATTTATAATCAAGAAAGATTTAGTCCTGACTTAAAGCATCTCTGGCATTTTGATGAATGTTTTGGCCGAAATACCAAAGATTCAATTGGTTCGGCTGATTTTATTAATCATCCGTTTACTTGGGTTGGCGGTCAATATGATTGTGCTGTTTATCAAACCTGGGAGCAACCAAAAGCTGAGGCTGTTTTAGATAATATAAATCCCGATTATGTAACCTTTAGTTATTGGTGGCGCAACGATTCTTACCCTAATGACGGCCGTGGCCATGAATATCTAATAACCGCTGATGGTCAGATTGCTTTAGGTTTAACTTTAAGTATCTATAATTCACAGCTTTGGAATAATGGCAATTATTATGTTATGGAAAATGTTATGCCGCTTGATAATAGCTGGCACCTAGTTACTTTAACTAAAAATCGCGGTGACTTGAAGTTTTTTGTTGATGGCCAGCTAAAGTTTAGCCAAACCGTCGATTACCGCCCCATGACTAGTATTATTAAATTGGAATTAGCTGATGAAAATTATCCGATGGGTCGCGATGAAATAGCTCTTTGGCAAAGAGCCTTAAATGAAGCCGAGGTTAAACAATTATTTTATTTATCTCAGCCGCTAGAGCCATTAACGGCTAGAGAAGAACAGGCCCCGGCTGTAGCTAAATATTTGTGGTCGTTTGACCAGCCAATTTCATCTTTAAATCTGGATAACTTGCAACAAGTTGCTTTAGAGCCACTTAATAATCGTATCTATAGTCCTTTTGAGTATGGTGTCAGGATTGAACACCCCAATGATCCGCAGGCGAGTTTACTGGAAGAATTAAATAACCAAGATGTTTCTTTATCGCTCTGGTGGAAAAATAGTGACTATAGTCAGGAAGACCGGATTAATTTGTGGTTATCTGGTAATAATGGCGGAGATCTTTTTGGGTTAACTTTAGGCAGCTATGGTTTAAAGGTTCATTACAATGGGCAAGCTTGGTATCCTTTAACTATGACTATCGAGGATAATGAGTGGCATCAGACAGCTTTAGTTTATGATTCGTATCGTTACCAGCTAACGCTTTATTTTGATGGTCAGCCGCTATGGCGAGAAAGTCGTCCCTGGTTAGTCGAGTCGCTGAGTAAGCTAATTATTGCCCAGGATGCTCAGCCAATTGATCTTGATGAACTAACTCTTTGGCAAGGTGCCTTAACCGATGAACAAATCGAAACCATCTATGAATTAGCCAAGGAAGAATTATAAGAATATCTTTTGATTATTATGTAAATACTACCTCTTGACACAAATCTGATTATATGATATTATACAAAGTTGTATTATTAACAACTAAAAAAACAAAAATCCCGCCACCGAGGAAAGATATCGGGGAGAAAGAGTTAAAAATGAAAACTAATACCAACACAAAAAAACTGGCCGTTACTGTCACTCTGTTTATTATACTGTCTTTTAACCTTGCTTTTGCAGAAACTTTTGAGAAAATTATTGTGCCTAAGCACAATAATGGGGTAAACATTAACAGCGAAGATCAGGTAGTCATATTTGCTGGAGAAAAGGAATCTGTGGTTATAAAAAATGGGGTAGTGGTAACAAACCTTAACCAATCTATTCCAATATTACCTGAAAATTCATTTGAAAAAAATGGATTTAATTATTTTGTAAATTTTTATCACAATCCTTCTTGCGGAAAGTATTACATAACTCTTAAATTAATAAGAGTTGTTGAAAAAAAAGAGGGTCTTGAGATATCCTCTTTAAACCCCTTGGATGAAACTGATTTCATTGAAGTAAAAGAAATCAGAAAAGTTATTAAACCGTTTGTAAAAAAAGATGCTTTTACAAATGCGTCTTTTGTTGTTTCTCTAAAGAACTTCGAGGAGGTAAAAAAAATCTATTCCAAAATAGATTACCAGAATGGTAAAAACCTAACCAAAAAAGGTTGGGAAAAACATTAAACTTTTATGAGACCACATCTAACAATGTGGTCTTTTTTTATTGCCAATCAGGCGGGGTCGTGATAATCTAAGAGTAACTATGGAAATACAAGGTCATCAACTACAGTGGTCGCATATTGGCAATGAGCGGGTTGTCCGTTCTTGGGCGGCTCATTTAATTTCGGAACAGATATCTCATTGCTATCTTTTAGTTGGTCCAGCCGATATTGGTAAGGCTAGTGTAGCTAAAAATTTTGCTCGAACCTTGGTTTGCCAGCATCGTCAAGAACCAGGCACCAATTGGCCTTGCGGTCAGTGTTCAGCTTGCCAGCAGACAGCGCGCGGTGTTTATCCTGATTTTTATGAAGTTGATTTATTGCCAGATAAGAAAAAAATTGGCATCGAACAAGTGCGCGAACTTTTGGAAAAAGTCAGTTTGTCATCATTTGCTGATAATTATCAGGTAGTTATTATTCGTCATGCTGAGACTTTAAGCGACTCGGCTGCCAATGCTTTATTAAAAAACTTAGAGGAGCCTAAGGCTAAGGTTGTTTTTATTTTATTAGTAGAAAATATTGCTGCCATTCCTGGAACGATTGTTTCGAGAAGTCAAGTTTTTCGTTTCTATCCAGTTGATACTGGTCTGATTTATGATTATTTAGTTGATGAACGCGGGACCAATCGGGAGCTGGCTAAAGATTTAGCCCAAGTTGCTTTGGGTCGCCCCAATCTAGCGATTCGTTTTTTGGAGCAACCGAATTTATATCTAGCTTATTGCCAGTCAGCGCAACTTCTACTAAAATTAATTAGAGCTCGCAACTTAGCTGAGCGCTTAGCTTATTTGAGCGAGCTTTATCCAAAAACCGCCGCTTCTGCTGGTGAAGCTGAATGGAGTCTGTGGCAAGTTTGGTTAGGTTTAGCTCGTGATTTGTTATTAATCAAACAGGACCAGACTCCTTTAATCCAGCACTGGTTTATGCGCCAAGAATTAACAGCTGCTGCGGCAGCAATGGCTTGGACTGATTTACTTAATCTATTTACTAAATTAGGCGCTGCTCGAGAATATTTGGTTGCCAATGTTCAACCGAACTTGGTTTTCCATAACTTGACCGCCAATAATTAGCTTTATGCTTAAATTAACTTTAATTAGCCGTCAGATTGTTTTGGGTTTAGTTGTGGCCACGATGCTGACTGGCTGTTCGATTAGCGTTAATAGTGGAGCCAGTAAGCAGGCTGGTTCACCGGATGCTGGCGGTGTTTTTCGTAGTACCAATCGTGGTGATTCTTGGTTGGTGGCGAGTAATATTCCAACTGCTACCGGAAGACCAAGTAGTATCAGTACTCTCAATAGTAATGCTCTAGCGCTTGATCCTGGTGATCATCGAGCTCTTTATTTTGCCAGTAGCGATAGCGGCTTAGCTTATAGTTATGATGGAGCGCAAAACTGGCAGATTGCTACTAGCCTGGGTAAGCTTAGCATTAATGTGGTGGCAATTGATTATCGTGATAAATGTACCATTTTTGCTGCTACTGCTAATCGTTTGATGCGTTCAACCGATTGTAATCGCACCTGGAATCAAGTTTATTATGATAATGATCCTAAGGTAGTTATTACTAGTCTGCTAATTGATCACCACAATGCTGGCTTTGTTTATCTTGGTACTTCACGTGGTGATGTTTTGCGCAGCGGGGATAATGGCAATAGTTGGCAGACGGTTAATCGTTTTGATGATCCGATTCGTAAGATTGTCATGAATCCACGCGATAGTCGAATTATGTTTGCTGCCACTCAGAAAAATGGCCTATTTCGAACCATTGATGGCGGAGCTAGCTGGGAAAACATTAATAAAAGTTTAGATGAATTTAAGATCGGCAATCAGTTTAGTGATTTAGTTATTTCTTCCGAAGATCAGCCGGTTACTTATTTGGCTACCAATTATGGCTTATTTAAGTCAGTCAATTCTGGTGATGCTTGGACGCAAATTAGTCTTTTAACTCCAGATGACAAAACTATTGTTAATGTTTTGGCGATTAATCCTAAGAATAGCCAAGAAATTTATTATGCTACTGATACTACTTTTTATCGGTCAATTGATGGCGGTGTTAATTGGTCAACGAAAAAATTACCGACTTCTCGGGCTGGCTGGTCGATTATTGTTGATCCAGAACAACCGGAAGTTATTTATTTGGGAGTTAAAAAGATTAAGCGTAAAGAATAAGACATGTTTGAATTACAGCAAAAATCAACTCGTTCGGCAGCTCGTCGTGGTGTCTTAACAACAGCGCACGGTGCTGTGCCAACTCCGTTTTTCATGACTGTGGCTACTCAAGGAGTGGCTAAACATATTACTACTGAAGAATTGCGTCAGCTAGGGGCGCCAGTAGCTTTGTCTAATACTTACCATTTACTGCTAAGGCCAGGAATAGAAGCGATTAAGCGGCGCGGCGGATTGCACCAGTTTATGGATTGGCAAGGTCCGATTTTAACTGATAGTGGTGGTTTTCAAGTTTTTTCTTTAGCCGGTGTTCGACCGGATAGTCAAAATTTGGTGCGTATTAAAGAAGATGGCGTCCATTTTAATTCGCCTTGGGATGGTAGCAAACAGTATTTGACCCCTGAATTATCTTTGGATTTGCAAGCTGCTTGTGGTGTTGATATTGCTGTTTGTCTTGATCAGTGCTTAGCTTTGCCGTCAACTCCGGAAAAAGTTAAACAGTCAGTGGAGCGGACCACGGCTTGGGCTAAAAGAGCCAAGCTTCATCACGAGGGAATGCCAGAAAATAAGCCACTACTCTTTGCTGTTGTGCAGGGTGGTTTGGATATTGATTGGCGTCGTCGCAGTTTGGCTGATTTAGTGGCTTTAGATTTTGATGGTTATAATATTGGCGGCTTGTCAGTTGGTGAAACGGCTGAGGAAATGTATCGGATAATTGAAGCCATTGCTCTTGATATGCCAGAAGATAAAACTAGATATTTAATGGGTGTCGGTTATCCGGATAATATTGTAGAAGCTGTTAAACGGGGAGTTGATATGTTTGATTGCGTTATTCCAACTAGAGAAGGTCGTCATGGTCGGCTATTTTTTTGGCAGCCTGATCGTCGCTTGGTTGGTGAAAACGGGCAGGTGCTCAATTTTTATCGAACTGAAAATATTAAAAACAGCCAATTTGCCGAAATGGATCAGCCGATTAATCCCGAGTCCAGATTGCCGATTTTGCGGCGCTATACTTTGGCTTATTTGCATTATTTATATAAGATTGATGAGCCGCTTGGTCGTCGTTTAGCTAGTTTAAATAATCTGGAGTTTTATTATGATTTAATGATTGCTATCCGTGAGGCGATTGCATCTGGTCAATTATAATTTATGGAAATATTAGCTGTAAAAACTAAGCGTCTCAACCCACCCCAAGATGATGCTCTTGTGGCTCTTAGTGAAGCCTTGGATAATTTTGGTCTTAAGGAAAATGATGTTTTGGTAATAACTTCTAAAATTATCAGTCTTCATCAAGGTCGTTCTATCCCGATTGAACAAGTGTCAGATAAAGATGAATTGATTGCTAAAGAATCTCAAGCTTATTTGCCGCGAGCAATGGTGCCTCACAATTATGCTGTTTTAACGCTCCATCATCATTTAATTGCTCCATCGGCTGGGATTGATGAAAGCAATGCTTTGGATAATTATATTTTATTACCAGAAAGGGTTGAACAAGTCGCTCTAGAGTGGCACCAGTTTTTCAAAGAGCGCTACCGGCTAAATAATTTAGGAATTATTATCACTGACAGTCGTTCCAATCCTCTGCGGCTAGGGGTGACTGGTATTGGCTTAGCTTTTGCTGGTTTTCATCCGCTCCGTGATTATCGTGGTCAAGCTGATTTATTTGGTCGACCAATGAAGATTTCTCAAACTAATATTGTTGATTCTTTAGCGGCAGCGGCTGTTTTTGCTATGGGTGAATGTTCAGAGCAAACCCCAGCCGCTATTGTGCGCGGAGTTAGCGACCTTAATTTTACCAATGAAGATTGTCAGCCAGAATTATGGCTGTCACCTCAGGATGATATTTATCAATCTTTTTATCGTGATTTTTTGCCGGGTGGTTGCGCTTTATAAAAATATTGTTATTGACAAAAATATTAAAATATAGTAAGTAGATATTAGGTGGAGAAGTTAACTACAGGTGTTAACTTTAGGTCTTTAACAAAAAACAAAAGGAGGTGAATTATGTCACTAGATCCTAACAGAGAAAAAGGTGTGGTCACATTGTGCGGGGTAAAAGGATGCTGCCCAACAATTGACTTTACCGATTCTACCAGAATTATTATTAAAGATGATTTTGGTGGAAACGTTCAGCTTACCCAAGAACAATGGGCTGAGCTGAAAAAATTTGGCGAAAAAAATAAACTCTTAAGCCCCTGGTGTTAATTTAAACTGGGGGCTGTTTTTAAAACATGATTAGGAGGTGTTATGTGGTCGAAATATTTAAGAGTTAAAGAAAAAGAAGGGATTGTGGCTATATTTCACGAGCTTCATCCAGATCCGCTCTATTTTGAAGTTGATCAGTGGTTAAAAATCAAGAATCAAAAAACCTATTACCATGACAACGGTTTTGTTGATAAATTAAGGGAAAAGAAGTTAATTATTGATAAGCCACAGGAGGATATTGATGAGTTTGAGAAGGTTAATTTTTTGCTTGAAAAAAAATTAAATAATCCAACCATTTTATATCTAATGACTTCTCAGGGCTGTAATTTAAGTTGTAAATATTGTCCGATACCTAAAATAAAAATGGAAAATGGTAATATTTTACTTTCAGAGAAAGATGCTATTTTAGGTATAGATTTGTGGCAAAAACACTTAAAAGACATTGATAATAAGCCAGATCAATATTACGTTATTTTTTATGGAGGGGAACCTCTTTTGAATGTCAAAACAATTGTAGCTTCTCTTAAATATTTGAAGAAGCAAATTCAGAATAATTTATTACCGAAAGAAATTAACTTCATGATAGCAACCAACGGTGTCTTGATTGATGAAGATATTGTTAATATTTGTAAGGAGTATAATGTTATGGTTACTATTGGTCTTGATGGACCAAAAGAAATTAATGATATTCTAAGAGTTGACAACAATGGTTATGGAACTTATGACCGAGTAATCAAATCAATAAAATTGTTAGTAGATAACGGTATACCAACATTCGCTTCGGTTAGCATAACGCCATTTAATATTGATTTGATTTCTAATTTTTCGTCTTTCTTTGAAAAGATTGGAGTTAACAAATTTGGCTTTAATTTTTTAAAAGGACGAGCTCTTTTAGAGATAGTTGGTGATAGTCAGATTAATGAATATTATCAAAAAGCTTCTTCTGGGGTAATAAATAATTTTCGAAATCAAACAATACCCAACTTTGAGTATCAAATGGAAAGAAAATTGCAAGCATTCGAAGATAAAGACTTTTATCCAGTCGATTGTACCTGCTATGGTAATCAACTAGTAGTACAACCAGACGGACAAATTTCTAACTGTCCGTTCCATAAATCCAACCTAGGTCAAGTAGAGTCAATTAGTAATGACTTTAGAATTTGGCAACAACCTATTGTAAAAGAGTGGAGAAAAAATTTGCCACTTTATTTTAATGGAGAAGCAAAGGCTCTTAGTGGAGGTGGTTGTACTTGGAGTTTGTTGGATTTTGAAAAAAGTTTTTCTCATCCTGATAAAATTAGTGAATTATTTTCAGAGGAGGTGCTAGATGAATTTATCTGGAGAAGATATTCGAGGCAGAATTAAAATTGGAATTATCGGTGGTTCTGGTATGTGCAAATTTGATGAAATAAAAACCGTTTTCAAAATAAAACCAGAAACAAAATATGGAGATATTTCTGATGAAATTCTAATTTGTGAGGTCAATGGACAATTAGTGGCCTTTATTCCTAGACATGGGTCCAAACACAGTATAGCGCCGCACAAAGTACCGTATAAGGCTAATTTGTTAACACTTAAAGAAATTGGAGTTAAATATGTTATTGGTACCTGCATAGTCGGTAGTTTGAAAAAAGAAATTGAGCCAGGTAGTATTGTTTTGCCTGATCAATTTGTTAACCTTACATGGGGTAGGGATGATTACGTTGATATGGATAATGGCTCTTTTGTTCATTTACCAATGGATAAGCCGTATTGTGAAAATTTAAGAAATTTGATTGCTTCAGCGGCAAATAATTTAAATATGCCGGTGAAAAAAGATGGAACCGTTGTAGTTATTCAAGGACCGCGTTTTTCAACCCTAGCCGAAAGTAAATGGCTTTCTTCAAATAATTGGGATATTGTTAACATGACCCAATATCCTGAATGTTATTTAGCTAAAGAACTTGGTTTATGTTACGCAGCTATTGCTTCGGTAACTGATTATGATGTTGGTCTTCAAAAACAGCTAACTATTGGGCCAGAACAAATGAATGTCATCTTGGATATTTTCCAGAACAATATCAAGAACGTCAAGGCGTTATTATTGAAATTCTTGAATCTGTTTGGTGATTTTTCCTGTAATTGCGCAAAAGAATTAACTAAAAATTATTACGAGGAAAATTTATAATCTAAACACCGCCCTGTTATTTATTGGGCGGTTTTTTTGTAGCTCTTGATATTTTTTTGTTTTTATGTCATTTTTACGTGACGTGGTTCATTAACAATGGTATAATAAAAAAATAAATAAAAGGAGGTTTGTTATCATGTTAAAAGTACAAAACCTACAAAAAAGCTTTGGTGCACTAAGTGTTATTTCTGATGTTTCTTTTTCATTGGCACGGGGGCAAAAAGTAGCACTTGTTGGCCATAATGGAACCGGAAAGACAACACTGTTAAAAATTATTGCTGGAATCGAAACACAAGATTCTGGCAGTGTTGAAATTGCCAGTGACGTTTGCATTGGTTACCTTCCTCAAGATACTAGTTTAGCTACTAGCGAATCCATTATTAATTATTTGAAAAAGGAAGCAGGTATTGACTTACTTGAGAAAGAATTAGATGAACTAACCCTTGATTTAGAAGATCCATTAAAGGCTAGCCGGTATAGTGATGTTAGGGCTAAATATGAGCATCTGGATGGTTATTCTTTTGTTCATAAGGTTAAAACAATACTTACGGGGCTTGGCTTTAATGATATCGATCTTGAGTGTTCACTATCTAAACTAAGCAGTGGTCAAAAAAGTAAAATAGTGTTAGCGGGGATTTTGTTAAGGGGTGTTGATTTGCTTTTGCTTGATGAGCCAACAAATAACCTCGATATTCCTGCTTTAATTTGGTTAGAAGATTTTTTACAAAAATCTGAAGCAGCCTGTATTATTGTTTCTCATGATCGTAAATTTCTTGATCGAGTTGTTAATAAAATTTTCGAAATTGATTGGAGTTCACATCAGTTAAATATTAGCAGAGGTATTTATAGTGATTATTTGATGATGAAAACAAAAATTGCAGCTAACAAAAAAGAGGAATATCGCATCCAGCAAGAAGAGATTGAAAGATTAACCGAAAGGGCTCGAGAGAAAAAAAATGATGCAGCGAAAGGTTCTCGTTGGCAAGGAAGCGATAATGATAAGTTTTCTAGAGGATTTAAACGTGACCAGTCAGCAAAATCATCAAAAATAGCTAAATCAATAGAAAAACGTATTGATCAGATGGATAAGATAGAAAAACCAGCCGAAAGAAAACCGCTTGAAATTGAAATCGAGTCAAGCTTTGAACATGGTAATTTTGATATCAAAGGCTTAGGAGTGGTTTTTGGTTATAAAGGTGGTTTTGTTTCTTGTCCAGCTTCTTTTGATATTAAATATGGTAGTAGAGTTGGTATTATGGGCTTAAACGGTGCCGGTAAATCAACTCTATTAAAAACAATAACAAACGAAATAAAGCCGTTGGAAGGTCAAATAATATTGGGCTCCGGGGTTAAAATTGGCAACATGGCACAAGAACATGAAATATTACCAAGAAAAAAAACTCCGTTAGAATTTATTGTTGAGTCAACGTCATTAAGTAGACAAGAAGCTTACGCTAAACTTGTAAGATTTGGATTTAATAAGAACCAGATTGAAGCATTGATTGAAATCTTAAGTCCTGGTGGTCGAGCACGTCTTATTCTTGCCATGTTCTCGGCACAATTAATCAATACTTTAATTCTAGATGAGCCAACGAATCATTTAGATATTGAAGTTTTAGATGCACTTGAGGAGCTGTTGAGTTCTTATAAGGGGACAATAATAGTTGTTTCTCATGATAGATATTTTTTAGAAAAATTATCTCTTAATACTGTGTTTGTTTTGTCTAATGGTAATCTTTCTAAAATTTCAAGTTACGAAAAATATATTGCTATGATCGAAGATCAGGCTAGAAAAATTAGCAATATTTTATAATAACCACCCGATAAACTAAAGGTTTGTCGGGTTTTTATTTTATGATTCAAGTAGAGAAAATAGCTGAAAAAGTAAATAAAAAACTTCAACAATGGTCACTAGAGCAGAGTAGGTTAATTGTGGCTATTGATGGTTGTGCTGGGTCAGGTAAGACAATTATCGCCGATTTTATTGCTAAGCAAAATAAAGAAGTAATAGTTATTCATTTAGATGATTTTATTAAACATTGGCAGGATAGAAAGGAAATGATTGAAAAAGCTCCTGATAAAACAGTTGTTTTTAGAAAAAATTGGTATCGTTATCATGATTTGGCCAGTATTTTGCAATTATTTAAAAATAGACAATCAGAGGTTGCAGAATTTTATCCTTATGATTATGATAAAAATGATTTCGGAGTAGTTAAGGTCTTAGAACTTAATAAGAAAATCTTAATAGTTGAAGGTGTTTTTCTTTTTCAGTCAGAAGCAGAAATTAGTAGCTATTGGGATAAGACTATTTATTTAGATGTTGATTTGTCTAAAGCTACCGACCGAGTAATTGATCGAGAAAAAAAGAAATGGGGCAAAGATTATTTACCGCTAGATCATCCTGATAATTGGTTTAAGTACTACAAGGAAGCCTACCTTCAATATTTAAAAGATTTTCAGTTGCCGGAAAAGTGTGATTTTGTCCTAAAACTCTAGTTTTATTTGAATTATGAAGACTAAAATAACCCAAACTAGCCAGCCTAAAAGAAAAATTATTGTCGCTGTTTCCGGTGGCGTTGATTCAGCTGTAGCAGCTCAAATACTGCATGATCAAGGTCACGAAGTGATTGGTGTTTTTTTACAGTTCTGGAAAGATAATTATGCTGATACGGCTGAAAATAATTGTTGTTCTTTGGAGTCTTGGGCTGATGCTCAGGCAGTTTGTCAAAAGATTGGTATCCCGCTTTACGCTCTCAACTTTGCCCAAGAATTTAAAAAACGAGTAGTCAATAGTTTTTTAGATGATTATCAAAATGGCCGAACACCCAATCCTTGTGTTTTGTGTAATAAACAAGTTAAGTTGGGTCGTTTAGTAAAATATGCCAAGAAAATCGGCTTTGATTCAGTGGCAACTGGTCATTATATTCGTAAAACCGTGGTTGATGGTCAGGCTCAATTGTGGCGAGCCAAGGATTTGACCAAGGATCAGTCTTATTTTCTTTATCAATTAGATCAGCATGATTTAGCCATGCTAGAATTTCCTTTGGGTGATTTTCATAAGACAGAAATTCGGCAAATGGCTAAGGATTTTAATTTACCGGTCGCCCAAAAAGCTGAAAGCCAAGAAATCTGTTTTGTGCCGGACAATCTAAATGATTTTTTAAGTCGTTACCTAAAATTTAAACCTGGTGATATTATTGATCAAGCTGGACAGGTGGTTGGTCAGCATCAAGGTTTGCCTTTTTATACGATTGGCCAACGTCGCGGTATTGAAATAGGTGGGACTGGGCCGTATTACGTGATTGGTCGTGACTTTGTTAATAATAAATTGTTAGTTACCAACGAGCCTGATGACTTAGCTTTGTCTGGTCAAGAAATATTTTTACCAAAACTGTATTGGCTAGATAAACATAAGCCTAAAAATAATTTAACTTGTCAGGCGGTCATTAGATACCATCATACAGCGGTTGATTGTCAAATAAAAGCAGTTGATAATGGTTGGTTGGTCAAACTTAATGAACCACAGCGGGCGATTACACCAGGACAAAGCGTTGTTTTTTATGATGATGACCGTTTGCTGGGTGGTGGTGTTATTGCTTAGCTAAAAGATATTTGTTAAACTATTCATAGTTTATTAATTA
This sequence comes from bacterium, assembly GCA_035411265.1. Lineage (GTDB taxonomy): Bacteria > Patescibacteriota > Patescibacteriia > Patescibacteriales > Patescibacteriaceae > UBA1359. The sequence goes on from DAONSQ010000002.1 coordinate 15,666, forward strand.
ATTTTGGTAAGATAAAAATAAAGATTATGTCACCAATTAGTAAAGCCTCTCGTTTTTTGAGGTCGTCATCTCGGCTATCTTGGACCGATCAAGTAATTAGTTGGATTTTACCAGCTGCCTTTTTCTTGTTGCCAGCCTTCTTTTTTAATATTAGTTGGCAAGGGGCAAGCTTTGATCGGCTTTTCTTTTTCGGTGCTTTTACTATTGTTGGCTTAGCTGTCTGGTTAGCCAAAGTTTTAACAGAAGGTTCGGTTACTTGGCATTGGCGACGTTTAGACTGGGTGGCTTTAGCTACTTTTGTAGCAGCGGCTATTGCTACTTTCTGGAGCTCTTCTTGGCGTAATAGTTTATTTGGTGGTTATGGTCAACCGATGCGTAGCTTAGCCTTTTTTGCTATTTTACTGGCTTTTTACTTTTTAGTAGTTAATAATTGGTCAGAAACCAATCGCCGTCGCAGTTGGTTGGCTATTTTGATTAGCTTTAGTTTTGTAACAATTTATTCAACTTGTCAGTTATTTGGTTTGTATTTAATCCCAGTAGCTTTTACTAAAGCAATTAGTTTTAATCCAGTTGGTTCTTTAACCAATCTAGCGCTATTTTTTACTGCAGCCTTACCTTTATTTTTATTAGCACTCGATCAGTCTGATTATTTTTGTGAACGTGGTTTTAGTCAAAAGGGTAAAACAATTTGGAATATTTGGTTGGGTTTATCAAGCTTAGCTATTTTTATTGCTTTAACAGCACTTGGTTCTTTTACTATTTGGCCAATCGTTATTTTAGGTGTTTTATTAGTTTTAATTTTTGGTTTAAGCCGAACAGTTAAGCTAACTTCATTACAATTGACTGCCGTGATTGGCTCGCTAGCTTTAAGCGTAGTTTTGTTAATTATTGGTAATTTTGGTTGGTTAAAATTAACTTTACCAAATGAAGTTAGTTTGTCTAATTCTTTTTCTTGGCAAATTGCTAAACAAAGCTTAGCTAATCGTCCAATTTTGGGTAATGGTTTAGCTAGCTTTGGTAATGTGTTTACTCGTTTCAAGCAAACTGATTTTAATGCTGGTAATTTATGGAATCTTGATTTTGATTTACCATCAGGTTGGTTGGCTGAAAGTTTGGTGATTGTTGGTGGTTTAGGAACTTTATTATTGTTGGCCTTGTTGCTTGGTGGATTATTCGTTGCTTGGCGAAGAATTATGATTAGCAAAGAAATGGATGAAGCTGATAGTAATTTTTCAGCTGGTCTTTTGGCGGCTGTTGTTGTTTTACTTGCTGGTGGTTTAATGATGCCACTAGGTAATAATATTATCTTGATATTTGCTTTACTTTGGACCTTGCTCATGGTTGTTACTTATAGTTGGCCACGCCGACAGCCAGTTTTTGAAAGAAATGATGATCGTCGCACTAGCACTGTTTGGATTGTAATAATTATTGTCGTCGCCATTGGTTTATTAGCTAGTGCTGCTTTTGGTGGTAAATTATACTTAGCTGATGTTATTGCTAGTAATTCGACTAAAACCGAGGATACAACCAAGCAAATTGGTCGCATGGCGAATGCCTACAAATTAGCACCGTGGCGTGAAATGTATGGCTTTGGCTTAGCTCAACTTTCTTGGCTTAAGGCCAATCAAATTGGTGCCGAAGCTGGTAAGGCTACTGGAACCGAGGCGACAGCTTTGGGCGAACAAGCTCGTGGCTATGTTCAGCAAGCTAAACAATTAATTGATGGAAATTTTAATTACATCAAAAATCAACCAGCTATTCTCAAAACTGTAGCTAATATGTATGAAACAATTGGTGATTTTGAAGGGGTCTTGGCTACTCAAGGTCAATTAATTAAGATTGATGGTAATAATCCTTGGCCTTATGCCAAAATTGCTCAAGTTGAAGTATCTCAAGCCTATCAAGCCAGTGAAAAAGAAATGAAAGATAAATTAGTTAGTGATGCTTTTGCTAACTACAATAAAGCCATTGAATTAAAACCAAACTGGGCTGAAGCTTATTACTATCGCGCTGCTTTAAATCAGGCGATTGAAAAACCAGAAGAGGCTACCAAGGATTTGGTTCAGGCTGTTAATTATTCTGGTGGTGAACCTTCCTATGTTTTAGCCTTAGCTCAATTATTGAATCAGCGTGCTAAAACTGAAACTGATAAAGCGGCTGATTTACAAAATCAAGCTGAACAGATTGCCGATGGCTTAATGCAACAAGTTGGTAATGACCTTAATGGTTTATATTTGATTGCTGGTGTTTATCGTGATGCTGGCAAGATTGATAAAACCAAAGAAGCTCTAAAGACTTTGTTGGCTGGCTTACAAGATGCTGACAAAGAAGCGGTTAAACAACAATTTGCTGGCTATTTACCTGATGGTGAAGCTCCAGCCGCTACTCCTGAAAATTCAACCGAAGAACAGGAATAAAAAAGTAATTATTTAAACTAGCGGCCAGCTATTTTGCTGGCCGTTTGTTTCTCTGAAATATATGTCTATTACCTCAACTGAATTAAGAAAAAAGTTTTTACAATTTTTTACTGAAAAAGGCCATGCCATTATTCCAAGTGCTTCACTCGTGCCGGAAAATGATCCAACCGTTTTGTTTAATACGGCTGGCATGCAGCCACTAGTTCCTTATCTTCAGGGTCAAAAGCACCCACTAGGTCAAAGACTAGCTGATGCGCAAAAATGTTTAAGAACTGATGATATTGATGAAGTTGGTGATCAAACCCATTGTACTTTTTTTGAAATGCTCGGTAATTGGTCACTTGGTGATTATTTTAAAGAAGAGTCCATTGCTTGGAGTTGGGAATTTTTAACTGACTCTAAATGGTTGGGTCTAGATAAGAGTCGTTTGGCTGCCACTGTTTTTATTGGTGATGAAGATGCGCCATTTGATCAATTATCTTATGACTTATGGCAAAAAGCTGGTTTACCAGTTGAGCGACTAGCTAAGTTAGGTAAAAAAGATAATTGGTGGGGTCCAGCTGGTCAAACCGGTCCTTGTGGTACTGATACTGAGATTTTTTATTGGACTGGAGAAATGCCCGCTCCAGAAGTTTATAATCCAGAAGATAAACGCTGGGTTGAGATTTGGAATAATGTCTTTATGGCTTATGACAAGCAGGTTGATGGCACTTTTAAAATGCTGGCTCAGCAAAATGTTGACACTGGCATGGGAATGGAGCGAATTCTTGGAGTAATCAACAACCAACCAGATATTTATTTAACTGATTTGTTTGCGCCAGTTATTGCTTACTTAGAAAAAGCGAGCAATCAAAAATACTCAGACAATACCAAGGCTTTCCGTGTTATTGCTGATCACACTCGGGCTAGTATTTTTTTGTTAGCTGATGAAAAAGCAGTTACGCCAAGTAATAAGGATCAAGGCTATATTTTGCGCCGATTAATTCGTCGAGCCGTCCGTTTGACTAACAACTGGCCGACTCCTTCGGAAGAGGTTTTGATTGGTGTGGCTAAGGCCATTACAACCGCTATGGGCGAGGCTTACCCAGAGTTGATAACTAAACGAGATTTTATTGTTACTGAGCTCAAGGCTGAGGTGGCCAAATTTAAGGCTACGCTTGATCGTGGTTTAAAAGAATTTCAGACTATGATAGCTAACGGCCAGCCAATTAACGGTCAAGAAGCTTTTATGCTTTATCAGAGCTATGGTTTTCCTTTAGAAATGACTGAAGAATTGGCTCAGGAAAATAATCTGACCGTTGACACTCTTGGTTTTAATCAAGAATTAGCCAAACATCAGGAATTATCGCGAACGGCCGCCGCTGGTAAGTTTAAAGGTGGACTAGCTGATAGTTCTGAGGAAACCACTAAGCTGCATACGGCCGCTCATCTTTTGCTGCAGGCTTTAAGACAGGTTTTGGGCAATGATGTTTATCAGCGCGGCTCTAATATTACTACTGAGAGGTTGCGTTTTGATTTTTCTTATCCAGAAAAAATGACTGCTGAGCAAATCAACCAAGTGGAAGAAATAGTTAATCAGCAGATTGCTTTAGAATTGCCAGTTGCTTGCCAGGAAGTCTCGCTGGATGAAGCTCGCCGACAAGGGGCGATGGGCATTTTTGATGCTAAATATGGGGAAAGGGTCAAGGTTTATACGATTGGTTCTAAGGCGCCATTCAGCCAAGAAATTTGTGGCGGTCCCCATGTTCAAAATACTAGCGACTTGGGTCGTTTTCGGATTGTTAAAGAAGAAAGCAGTAGTGCTGGAGTACGACGGATTAAAGCCATCCTAGAATAATTTATGGATAAGCAAACTATTCTAATAACTGGTGGAGCTGGTTATATTGGTTCTCATGCGGTTAAATTATTTTTAAGTCGCGGTTACCGAGTAGTAGTTTTTGATAATCTATCACGTGGTTGGCGTCAGCCAATAGATATTTTAAAGCAGTTGGGCGATTTACAATTAGTTGAAGGCGATTTGACTAAGCCAGCTGATTTAGCCAAGTTATTTAATGATTATCAGTTTGCTGCTGTTCTACATTTTGCTGCCCTTTGCTTAGTTGATGAATCAATGTCTCAACCGGAGCGTTATTTTTATAATAACGTTGTTGGCAGTTTAAATTTATTAGAACAATTGCGTCAGCATGGCTGTCCACCATTGATATTTTCTTCAACTTGCGCTGTTTATGGTGAAAGCCAGTATTTGCCGATGAATGAACAGCATCCAACTAATCCGGCTAATCCTTATGGAGAATCTAAGTTGATGGTGGAAAAAATGATTCAGTGGTATGGTTCGCAACATCAGTTGCCTTATATTATTTTGCGTTATTTTAATGTTTGTGGTGCTGATAGTCAGGGTTTAATTGGCGACAGTAAAAAGCCCAGTCAGTTGTTGATGCAAAACGCTGTCCGTGGTGCTTTAAATATTGAGCCTTTTGCTTATACTTGCGGTCAAGTTGATACTCCAGACGGCACGCCGATTCGCGACTATATTGATGTTGAGGATTTAGTAGCTGCTCATGCCGCTGCTTATGATTATCTGGCTGCTGCCGGTTCTAGCCAAATTATTAATTTAGGTAGTGGTCGAGGTTATAGTGTCAAAGAAATTGTTAGTGCTGTTGAAAATAATTTGCATTGTCAATTGGTCAAAGCCGAGGCCCCGGCTCGTTTAGGGGAGTATGCTCAGGTTTATGCTGAGAACTCTAAGGCCCAACAATTATTAGGTTGGCAGCCGAGTAAAAGCCTAGATGACAGCATTGCCAGTTTGGTTAAATGGTATCATAATTTTCCAACTGGCTACCAGTTTTAGGTGGGCCGATAGCACCCCTTGACAGATATTGGCTTTACCCCTATAATTGGACTATATTTACAAAATAAATAGTCAGACATAGTAATAATTTATCAGTCTCTGGCTCGATAAATTATTTTATGTTAGTAAAAATAATTAATGACCAAGACTGTAAACGAAACCAATGCTTCAAAAAATTTCCTGGAATGTGAAGGGGAAATTTTAGAATTGATGCCTGGTTTGACCTTTAAGGTGCAGTTAGATAACGGCCATGAGTTGTTAGCTCATCTGTCTGGCAAGATGCGGATCAATAAAATTCGCTTAGCCCCGGGAGATCGGGTGCGCCTAGAGATCAGTCCTTATGATTTGACTAAGGGACGGGTCATTTACCGTCTCTAATTAATGTAGAGTAAGTTATGAAAGTAAGAGCTTCCGTAAAAAAAATCTGTAAAGATTGTAAAATCATCCGCCGCTTCAACCGCGTTCAGGTGATTTGTAAGAACCCCAAGCATAAACAGCGCCAGGGTTAGTTGTTATTATTTATATACTATATGGTAGTACGTATTGCGGGTGTTACCCTGCCTAACGACAAACAAATCGAAGTTGCCTTAACCTATATTTTTGGGATTGGTTTAACTAAATCTAAAGCTATTTTAGCTAAGGCTAAGATTGCTGGCGAGGTTAGAACCAAGGATTTAACCGAAGATCAGGCTAATCAGCTTCGTGTTTTGATTGAAAAAAATGAACGCGTTGAAGGCGATTTACGCCGAGAAGTGGCTAGCAACATTAAGCGCTTAAAAGAAATTGGCGCTTATCGTGGCGCACGCCATAGCCGCAACTTACCTTGCAATGGCCAACGCACCAAGACCAATAGCCGAACTGTCCGCGGTAATCGCCGTCAGACTATGGGTTCTGGACGTAAACCAACTGGTCAGAAGACCTAAAGTTCAAGTAATTAATGTAGTTGTTTATTATGACTGACGAACAAAAAACAGCTTCCGAGCAGGTTGTCGCTGAACCAGAAAAGGTTGTAGCCACTCCGGCTGCCGAAGCCACTCCGGCTACTACTGGTCCAGTAATGGAAGAGTTGCCAGAAGAAATCAAAAAGAAATTGGAAAAGACTAAGGCCAATCGTTTGGCTGCTGCCAAGGGCAAACGCCGCCGTCGTAAGGCTGAAAAGACTTTGACTGTCGGTAATGCTTACATTAAGTCAACCTACAACAATACCATTGTTACTATTACTGATGAAAATGGTGATGTTGTTTCTTGGGCTAGTGCTGGCTTGGCTGGTTTTAAGGGTCCAAAGAAATCAACTCCTTATGCTGCTCAGATTATTACCCGCATTGCTGTTGAACGAGCTAAGGAAATGGGTTTGACCGATGTTAATGTGTTTGTTAATGGAGTCGGTACTGGTCGTGAAGCCGCTGTTCGTGCTCTTAATGCCAACGGTTTGGTGGTTAACGCTATTAAGGATGTTACTCCAGTTCCACATAATGGTTGCCGTCAGCGCAAACCTCGTCGAGTTTAATTATTGTTTGTAATCGCTTGTATGTCTAAATACTTAGGTGCTACTTGTAAATTATGCCGCCGCGAAGGTGAAAAATTAATGCTCAAGGGCGAACGCTGTAGTTCTAGCAAGTGTGCTTTAGCTAAGCGTAATTTTCCACCAGGCTTTCACGGTCCTAAAGGCCGTCCTCGTCAATCTGGATACGCTTCTCAATTACGTGAAAAGCAAAAAGCTAAGCGTATGTTTGGTATGTTAGAAAAGCAATTTTTCTTAACTTTCTTAACTGCTAAAAAGCGCGTTGGTGATGCTGGTGAAAATTTAATGCGTTTACTGGAATTGCGTTTGGATAATGTTGTTTATCGAGCTGGTTTTGCTAGTTCTCGAGCTAAGGCTCGTCAATTGGTTGCTCATGCCCACTTTACTGTTAATGGCCGTCGCGTTGATATTCCATCATACCGCGTTAAAGATGGTGATGTTGTTAAAGTTAAGGCTACTCACCAACGTAACAAGGTTTTTAATGGCCTTGGTGAAAAATTGATGAAAAAGAATTTTCAAGCTCCAAGCTGGTTGTTCTTGGAAGCTAGTGATCTTGAATGTAAGGTTTTACATGAACCAAAGAAGGAAGATTTGGAAAAGAATGTCAACACCCAGATGATCGTTGAGTTCTACGCTCGCTAATTTTAGCCCAAATTAAAATCATCCACTATGGAAAAAATCGCTTTGCCACAAAAAATGACTGTTTTGCCAGGTAATCAGGCCAACGAAGAATTGGTTATTATTGAACCGTTCTTTCCTGGTTATGGTACAACTGTCGGCAATGCTTTGCGCCGCGTTTTATTGTCATCTTTGCCGGGGGCAGCTGTTGTCGGTGTTAAGATTACTGGCGCTGAACATGAGTTTATGGGTCTTCCTGGTGTCCAAGAAGATGTCTTGGCAATGGTTTTGAATCTGAAGAAATTACGTTTAAAGATTTTTAGTGATGAAATCTGTAAGTTAACTGTCGAAGCTAAAGGTCAGAAAGTTGTGACTGCTGCCGATATTACTCCTAATAGTCAGATTGAAGTTGTTAATCCCGATTTGGTTTTAGCTAATTTGACTACCAAGGATGCTAACTTGAGTATGGAAATCTTTGTTAGTAATGGCCGAGGTTATGAAATGGTGGAAAATCGTCAGAAATTAAAGAAAGAATTAGGTTATATTGAAATCGATTCTATCTATACTCCAGTTTTAGCAGTTGGACTAACTGTGGAAAATGCTCGTGTTGGTAATATGGTCAACTGGGATAAATTGATTTTAAGAATTTTGACTGATGGCACCACTACTCCTCGCCAAGCTTTCATTGATGCGACTGCTATCTTGAATGAACAGTTCTCTTCATTGGTTGACTTGCCAGAAGGTGATGCTGCCGATGTTGAATTGGCTAGCGAAGAAGAGGTTGAAGCTGAAGTTGAAGAAGTTGAAGTTGAAGAGGAAGTTAAACCAAAGAAAACCGTTAAAAAAGCAGCTAAAAAAGATACTGAAGAAAAAGTTGCCAAAAAGCCAACCAAGGCTAAAGCTAAATAGTTTAAAAGAGTTTTTTAAGGATATTGTATGCGTCACAGAAATAAAGGTGTGATTTTGGGCCGATTAAAGGGTCCACGCGAAATGATGCTCCGTAATCTAGCGTCTAGTGTTTTTATGAACGAATTTGTCGTCACTACCAAGGCTAAGGCCAAGGCTGTCCAACCAATGGTTGAGCATCTCTTGACTGTTGCCAAAGCTGGTGATTTGACAGCTCGTCGTAGTTTATTGGCTGTTTTGCCTCAAGAAGAAGCTGTAACCAAGGCTTTAAGCTTGGCTCAGAATTATCTAGAACGCAATGGCGGCTACACTCGCTTGACCAATCTCGGACCTCGTCAAGGTGATGGTGCTGAACAGGCCCGTCTTGAATTAGTCTAATTATCAGTCTATGATCGAAAGAGAAATCCATAAAATCGATGCAGCCGGCCAAGCTATTGGTCGCCTAGCTACCGAAATAGCTACCTTGCTTCGTGGCAAGAACAAAGCTACTTACCAGCCACACCTCGATGAAGGCGCTGTTGTTTATGTTAGCAATATCCGCCAAACTGTTTTTACTGGCAAGAAATTAGAACAAAAGAATTATTATCACTATAGCGGTTACCAAGGTGGTCTTAAGACTCTTAAAATGCGTGATTTACAGGCTACTCAGCCTGATCAAATCTTGCGTCGAGCAGTCAAGCAGATGTTGCCAGCCAATCGCTTGCGTGAAGGCATGTTAAAACGCCTGATCATTAACTAGTTTACGATTATGATGGAAGAATTAGATATTTTGGAAGATGATAACAAGGCTCGACCAGTGGTTAAGCCAGAAGATTTGGTGGATTATACTTTAACCCGTGAATTTAGTGGTAAATACACTGCTTCAGTTGGTAAACGTAAAACAGCCACTTCTCAAGTTCGTCTTTATGAAAAGGGGACCGGTATTATTATGGTTAATGGCCAAGCTTTAGCTAGCTATTTCCCAGTTTTATCACATCAGGCAGCTGTTGCTCAACCTTTAAGAGCTGCCGGTTTACATAAGAGTTTGGATTTTTCAGTTATTGTTAGTGGTGGTGGTAAATCTGGCCAAGCTGAAGCAATTGCTCATGGTATTGCTCGTTGCTTAGTGGCGATGAATGAAGAAATTAAGCCAATCCTCAAGGCTAAAGGCTTAATGACTCGTGATGCCCGTATTAAGGAACGTAAGAAGCCAGGTTTGAAACGAGCTCGTCGTGCTCCACAATGGTCCAAGCGTTAATTTGCGTTCTTTTACTTTCTATATTAAAAACACCGGTTCGCCGGTGTTTTTTGTTTTGCTTAAATCAGCTATAATGAAACCATGGACTACCAAATTGTTTTAAAAATAGATAAAGAAAAAGATGCTTGGAATTGGTGGCACGCCGCCAATCATCCCTCCCATGGTGTTGCTTGGTCTGAAAGAATAGCCCAAAGAGAAATAAAAGAAATTATTGGCCTGGATCAAGCTACCGCTGGTAATATTTTATTACCATTTTTAGATAAGTATTATCAAGAAAATCAAGATCTTTTAAATAGTCAGTTAAAAGTTGGACAGGATTTATTTAACCAAAAAGGTCAAGCCGCTATTAATAAGGTGGTGGAAATTTTTGGCCGACCGTTGTATAGAGATAATTTTGTTGGTTTTTTAACAACTTTTCCTCGCTGTCCTTATAATTATGAAGCTGGTTATTTTTGGCTTTGCGCTTTGTGGCCAGCTAAATGTTACTTGGGAACATTTTTGCATGAGTTACTACATTTTCAATTTATTTTTTATTATCAAGCTGAAATACTACCATTACTTGGTAAGGAAAAGTTTGAAAGGCTAAAAGAATCCCTAACAGTTATTTTGAACGATGAATTTCGTGATTTTCTTTGTCAAAGTGATCAAGGCTACGCCATTGATCAAGCCTTGCGCCAGCGATTATTTGAAAAATGGCAAGAAGATAAAAGCATTGACAGGTTGATTGATTTTGGAGTTATGTTGACAGTTGACAGTAAACTGTCAACAAAATAGAATGTAAATATAAATTTGTAGCTAGTAAATATGAGCATTCGTGAAAAAATAGTCAAATTAATAAAAAATAAGAGACAGATTACAGCTACCGAAATAGCTGAATATTTGGATATTTCTAGACAAGCATTGTATAGACATTTGCCGGAGATGCTTGCTGAAAAACAGATAACAAAAATTGGCCGACCGCCAAAGGTTTTTTATATTTTAGATAATCAAAAAGTAAAAATATCCAACCATCAGCTGGATAATGAAGCTAAAAAAATAATTAATAACAATTATTATATTATTACTCCTAGCGGTGAAAAAAAAGAAGGTTTAGATGGTTTTATTTATTGGTGTGAAAAACAAGATCTACCGATTGAAAAAACCGCTGAAGAATATTTAGCAACATTAAAAAAATATTCAAACTTTAAAGAGAGTGGTTTGATTGACGGAATGCAAAAAATGAAGGGAACTTTCAAAAAGCTTTATTTAGACAAGGTCTACTATCTAGATTTTTACAGTATTGAGAGATTTGGCAAGACTAAACTTGGTCAAATACTTTTATATGCGAAACAAAGCCAAAATAGAAAATTAATGAAAGAGTTGATTGACGATATTAAGCCAACAGTTGAACAACTGATTAAAAAATTAAAAATTGAAGGTGTTGGTTTTGTCCCCCCAACGGTTAAAAGAGAAGTGCAGTTCATGAATGAATTACGAAAAAAATCAAATTTGCTGCTTAGGGAAATAAAAATCACCAAGATAAAAACTGAGATTGTCGTTCCGCAAAAGACTTTAAATAAACTGCCGGATAGGGTCGAAAATGCTCAAAGAACCTTTGTAATAGAGGATTCTGGGTTTTTTGATAGTATCCTTTTAATTGATGATGCTGTTGGTTCGGGGGCAACCTTAAATGAAATTGCTAAAAAAATCAAAGAAAAGGGTGTTGCTAAAAAAGTAATAGGCTTGGCTATTACGGGTAGCTTTAAGGGTTTTGATGTGATCAGTGAGGTGTAAAATATAACCTTATCATATTTTCAAATTAGCCTTTTGTTTGTTGCCCCTCTAAGCTAAATGTTGTATAGTAGAATTAAGGTTTTTAAACCAATTTTTATGGTCGAGCGCGTTGCTAATATTGCCAGAAATACTTCTTATTTTACTTTAGCTTTAATCCTTCAAAAGGTCATTTCTCTGACCTATTTTACCCTTTACGCCAGGACTTTGGGTCCAGCTGATCTGGGTAAATATTATACGGCGATTTCTTTGACTAGTATTTTCTCGATTCTTATTGATGTTGGCCTAAGTAATGTCTTAACCCGGGAAATTGCCAAAGATAATGACAAGGCTCATCATTGGCTCAGGGCTGCCTTAGCTATTAAGCTACCGCTGGCTTTAGTTACTTCATTGATCGTTGTCGGTTTAGTTAATGTTCTAAGTTTTCCGGAACTTACTAGGCAGTTGGTTTATTTATCAATTGCCTGCATGGTACTGGATTCGTTTACCCTGACTTTTTTTTCTTGCTCTCGGGCTTTTCATAATTTAAAATTTGAAAGCTTGTCTTCGGTTGTTTTTCAATTGATCGTTTTACTGAGCAGCCTTTTTATTTTACATCAGGGAGGTGGCGTGCGCTGGCTGATGTTATCACTGATAGCAGCGAGCCTTTATAATTTTTTCTATTCTTTCTTAATCTTGTGGCGTTATTGGCGGGTTAAGCCTTGGCCAGCTTGGCATTGGCTAGAAATAAAAAAGATTTGGCTACTGGCTGTGCCGTTTGCTGGTTATGCTATTGCTCAGCGGGCTTATACTTACCTTGATTCAGTTATGCTCGCCAAAATTGCTGGCGATGTGGCAACCGGTGTTTATCAAGTGCCATTCAAGATTATCAATGCTTTGCAATTTTTGCCTATGGCTTTTGTGGCTTCGCTTTATCCAGCCTTAAGCCTATATTGGCACAACAATCGCTCGCAGCTTAGCGTTACTTTTACTAGGGCGATGCAATATTCGGCCATTATTTCTTTACCGATTGCCATTGGTGGTTGGGTAACGGCCGATAAGCTGGTGATGATTTTTAGTGATGGTTATACTGGGGCTATTTGGCCCTTGCGCTTGGGCCTAGCAGCTTTGCCGTTTATGTTTTTAAGCTACCCCATCGGTTCGCTACTTAATGCCTGCGATCGACAGAAACGCAATACTTATAACATGTTGGTAGTTTTGATTGCTAGCGTTGTTGCTAATCTCTTTTTAATTCCTCGTTATGGCGTAGTCGGGGCTAGTCTGACAGTGGCGCTGACCAACATTTTAATGATTATTCTGGGTGCTAGCCAAGTAAAATCAATCTTGGGTCAAGCACCAAAATTGTTAAGCGGTCTACTTAGGATTTTATTAGCAGCCGGATTAATGGGTTTGGCCGTGTGGCAGACTAAGTTTATTGACAATATTTTTGTTCTAGTGGCTTGGGGTGGTTTTATTTATCTTTTGGCTTTATTTTTAGTCAAAGCTTTGCGTTGGTCAGATATTGCTAGTATTATTAAATCTTTTCGCCGGCGAGCGGCTTAGCTTATGCGCTATCTTTTAGTGACAGCAGAATATCCGCCTTTCCGTGGTGGCGTAGCTCATTATTATGGCAATTTAGTTAAGGCTTGGCCAGAGGGCGATAGTATAGTGGTTTTAGATAATAGTCAAGCTAAATTGATTGCTCCAACTGGTCGTTGGCCGTGGTTACGCTCATTTGTTAATGTTTGGCGAATAGTAAAGCAAAGTCGAGCTGATTTTTTATTAATTGGTCAAATCTTGCCGCTAGGGACAGTAGCTTGGTTATTATCTTACTTTACTAAGCCCTATGCTGTTTTTATCCACGGCATGGATTGGACTATGGCCCTTGGTTCACCGCGTAAAGCCTGGTTAACCAAAAGAATTATTAATCGAGCTAAAACAGTGATTGCGGCTAATAGTTATGTGGCAGAGCTGATTGTCAAAACCTGTCCTCAAGCTAAAGATAAGATAGTGGTCATTAATCCAGGCTTAGCTTCAGTTCAAAAACCAGAAGTACCAGAGGCTTTAACTAAAGAGTTGGTAGAAAAATATCAGCTAGACGGCAAGACAATAATCTTGACAGTTGGCCGTTTAGTGGAGCGCAAGGGGGTAGACAAGACCATTGAAGCTTTAGTCCAGATACTGCCGCAAAATCCAGAGGTTCATTATGTGGTGGTTGGTGACGGGCCTTATTTAGCTGCTTGCCAGGAGTTAGTTCAAAGCTTACAGTTAGAGCAGCAAGTTGTTTTTATTCCAGATGCTGATGACAAGGAGCGAGCCGCCTGGTATCAGCTAGCTGATATTTTTATTATGCCCTCCAGACAGATTGGCAATGATTTTGAAGGTTTTGGAATCGTTTATCTGGAGGCGGGCCAAGCTGGAAAACCGGTTATTGCGGGCAGAAGCGGTGGAGTAGCCGATGCGGTTGCTGATAATCTAAATGGACTCATGGTTAATCCAGAGTCAGTAACTGAAATTGCTCTAGCCTTAAAGCGGCTTATCGCTGAACCTAAATTAAGAACAGAACTTGGTCAAAATGGCCAAGCTAGGTTAGTTAATTTTTTGTGGCCAGAGCAAGCTCGCCGACTAGTTCAGTTTATTAATAATCTTTTAAAATAGCTTATGATTTCAGTAATAATTCCTGTTTACAATCAGGCTGACAAGATTAGCATCTGTCTAGAAAGCTTAATCAATCAGACTTATCGCGACCTAGAAATAATTATTGTTGACGATGGTTCAACTGATGGCGTGGATAAGGTTTTGGCTTTATATGAATCAAAACTGCAGGCAGCCAAACTGCCTTATAAAATTATTGTTCAAGCTAATCAAGGCTCCAATCCGGCGCGCAATCGCGGTTTAGCTGAGGCTAGCGGCGACTATTTGCTTTTTAGCGACGCTGATATTAATTGGCGAACCGATGCTTTAGAAAAATTATTCAAAGCTTTAGAGACCAATCCACAGGCTAGTTATTGTTATTCGTCTTTCCGTTTCGGCTGGAAAAGATTTCGTTTGTGGCCGTTTGACGGTGAAAGATTGCGCCGTCAGCCCTATGTCCACACCTCAGCCTTGGTTCGCCGCGCTGATTTTCCTGGCTTTGATAACCAGATAAAACGTCTACAAGATTGGGATGTTTGGTTGACCATGCTGGAAAATGGCAAGATTGGTTTATTTTATGATGATTTTTTATTTACCGTGGCTGGCGGCGGTCACATTAGTAGCTGGCTACCAAGTTTTGCTTATAAATTGATGCCATTCTTGCCTCGAGTTAAAAAATATAAGCAAGCTGAAGCAATTTTGCGCGCCAAACACCATTTGCCGCTGTATGAATAAAGCCTGGTTGTTGATAATCTTAATCGTTATTAGTCTAGCTGGTTGTTATTTTGTTTTGGCTAAAACCAAACCTGTCTATCATTTTGATCATGAACTTATTTTACCAGACGGTCAGCGAGCACAAATTTCGATTCTTGAAACTGTCAAGCAGCAATATCAAGGTTTTAGCTATCAACAACAACCTAGCAGTGATCAGGGATTATTATTTATTTGGCCACAGCCAGCTAAAAGAGCGATGGTGATGCGTAATATGAATTTCTCGCTTGATTTTATTTGGCTTAACCAGAAAAAAATTGTTCAGCTTGATCAGAAAGCGTTACCTGAGGGAGCGCAGCCAGTTAATAAGTATCAGGCCGATCAAGTCGATGCTGTTATTGAAATGCCAGCCGGATTTATTGAGAGGCATAATTTAGTTATCGGTCAATCGGTCGATTGGCGTTAAGTTTTTAGCAAGATGTTAGCTTTAATTAAAGAAAAATTTTCCTGGACGCTAGTTCGTCATTTTCTGGAAGCAATTATCGCGGTTGAGATTTTGTCATTTTTAGCTTATTTTTATCCACCGGTTGGTCATTGGGCTGCGATTATTGGCTGGCTAGCCGTCTTGATCTTATCTTGGAGAAATTTAACTTCAGGCCTTTTGGTGTTATTGGTTGATTTGCTAATTGATTCCAAGGGCTATTTGTTATTTTTCCCGGTTGGTAGTTTTAAATTGTCGTGGCGGATCGGTGTTTGGGGGATTATTATGGCTGTTTGGTTCTTGAAATCCCTAGGGCAAGCCTATCGACAAAAAACTGTTAGCCTAGATTATCAGCGCCTTAAAACAGCTGGGTTACTGCCTTTGGCCGCTATGCTTTTTTTTGGTACGGTCAGTGCCATTATTCAGCATTGCCAATCAAGTAATATTTTTTTTGACGCCAATGGTTGGTTATTCTGGTTAATTATTCTGCCGGTAATGTCGGTTGCCAAATGGCCGCTTAAACGGTTAATGGCAGCTCTTATGGCCGGCCTTTTGTGGTTAGTGGCTAAAACCGCTTTACTTTTATATATTTTTGGCCATTCTTCTTCGGCTTTTTTAAGTATTGTTTACCGCTGGGTCAGAGATACGCAAGTTGGTGAAATTACTAAAATGTCAGCTCAGTTTTATCGAGTTTTTATCCAATCACAGGTTTATTTGTTGATAATTTTAGCGATTGCCGCTTGGCTACTGGCTCGCCAAATGCCGATTAAAAATTGGTTTAAATGGCTGTGGCAATCAGGTTGGAGCTATTTACTAATTCTTAGTTTATCGTTATTTCCTTTGATTATTGGTTTTTCTCGCAGTTTTTGGTTTGGTTTGGCAGTAATCGGACTGTTTCTTTTAGTAATGGTTTGGCGTTATTACGGCTGGTCAATAGTTTGGCGCTGGCTGATAGCTAGTTTTATTGCCTTGATTTTAGCGCTGATAATGATTGTTGTAATCGTTCGTTTCCCTTGGCCCAAGCCGCAATTATCTTTTGATGCCGGGACGCTTTTAGAGGAAAGATTGGGTGATCTTGGCGGTGAGGCTGGTGCTTCATCGCGGTGGGCCTTGTTACCCAAGATGACCGAAGCCATTAAAAAACAGCCAATTTTTGGCCATGGCTTTGGGGCGACTATTACCTATCAGTCAGCTGATCCGCGAGTTTTAGCGATAAATAATGGCGGCAATTACACAACTTATGCTTTTGAGTGGGGTTGGCTAGATATTGCTTTTAAATTCGGCCTACTTTGGGCAATCTGGTATTTTTGGTGGCTCAATCGGATAGCTATTATCAGTTGGCGACAAGGGGTTTTGGGACAAGCATTAACTATTGGCTTGTTGGTTTTATTAGCTGTTCATTTGTTTAGTCCATATTTAAATCATCCTTTGGGTATTGGTTATTTGTCAGCCATGCTAACTTGGCTAACTGTCAAAAAATATGATTAGTCATTTTTTATTAGCTAGCGGCGCAGCTTTTATTATTACAGCTGCTTTGACGCCTTTAATTAAGCGTTTAGCCTGGAAATTGAATATTGTAGATAAGCCGGATTTGGTTCGTAAATTGCAGGAAAAACCAGTGGCGCTTTTGGGTGGTTGGGCGATTTTTGCGGCGATTAGTTTAGTTTTGTGGTATTTCCGCCAAGCTTTAGTAGTTGGTGATCTCAATTATTATCATTGGTTAGGGGTTTGGCTGGGTGGCCTAATTTTGATGATTGGCGGTTCACTTGATGACCGTTATAATTTATCGCCAAAAAAACAGTTAGTTTTTCCGATTTTAGCAGTGATGGCTGTTATTTTAGGCGGAGTGGGTATTAAGAAAATCACCGGTTTTGATGGTCAATTGATTTTTTTGAATAGTTGGCAGTTTGATTTATTTTTCTGGCAAGGTTTTGTTCGCCATTTTGTTGTTTGGGCTGATTTGTTTACTTTCGTCTGGCTCATGGGCATGATGTATACTACTAAGCTATTAGATGGCTTGGATGGCTTAGTAACTGGTTTAGTTGGTATTGGTGGGTTAGTGGTAGGTTTATTTACTTTAACGACCAAATATTATCAACCCGATATTGCTTTGGCCGGTTTTGTTTTAGCTGCGGCTTGCGCTGGCTTTCTGATCTACAATTGGTCGCCAGCTAAGATTTATTTAGGTGAAGGTGGATCATTGCTGCTTGGCTACTTTCTGGGTGTTTTGGCAATTATTTCTGGCGGAAAGATTGCTATTGCTCTACTCATTATGGGGGTGCCAATTTTGGATGCGGCTTGGGTAATTGCCCGTCGTATCTTGAGTGGTCAGAACCCGCTTCGCACTGCTGATCGCAAGCACTTGCATCATCGTTTAGTGGCTTTAGGTTGGAGCACTAAAAAAACGGCTTTGTTTTATTATAGTATTTCTTTAATTTGTGGTTTGAGCGCTCTATTTTTACAAAGTCAAGGCAAGCGTTTAGCTTTACTTTTAGTTGTTTTGTTAATGGGTTTAGCAGTGGTTGGTTTTTCTCGTCTTGACAAGCAGCAGCAAAAACCGTAATATAATACCATACCTGCCCCGTAAGGTTTAATTTTTTAATACGATAAAGAGCGATATGCCTAAATTCGCAATAGTTGCCACTGGTGGCAAACAATATAAAGTCCGTCCTGGCCAAACTTTGAAGGTTGAATTGTTGCCCTTAGAAGTTAATGCTGAAGCTCAGTTGGAAGCTTTGCTTTTGGCTGATGATGAAGCTAAAGATGTTCAGGTTGGCCGCCCAGCTTTAACTGAAAATATCAAAGCCAAAGTTTTGGAACATGGTAAAGGCGACAAGGTTACTGTAGTTAAATATAAGAATAAGACTCGCTATAAGAGAGTTCTTGGACATCGCCAACGCTATACTAAGATTGAGGTTCAAAACTGGTAATTAAATAACTCTGTTATAAAAAAACAACTCGGTTAAGCCGAGTTGTTTTTTTATAGCTTTTATTTCTTGCTCTTGACTTATTGATAAAAAGGTGTTAGATTTTAGCTACTGTTTGTCAGTTATTATTTTTTCTATCCGCCTATGACTACACGAGCTGCTTCACTAGAAAATGTTTTTTTATCAGATAAGTTTTCTCTTCTAAAATTAGTTAAGAAATTATTACAAAAAGTTAACCCGCGCGAGCGTGATGTTTTAGCTCGTCGTTTTGGTTTGGCTTCACCTAAGCGTCAAACTTTGGAACAAATCGGGGCTATTCATAATTTAACTAGAGAAAGAGTCCGTCAAATTGAAGCAGCTGGTCTGAAGAAATTAAAGAAAATGCGCGACCTGGAAACACAGGTTGTTTTGTTGCGAAAATCCTTAGATCAGTTAATTTCTGATAACGGCGGCTTGATGGATAAACAATATTTGCAATCTAGCTTTTTAGTGCTCAGCCGCGAAACCGTTAAGGAAAATGATTTATCTATTTATAGTAATAATTTTGACTTCTTGGTTTCCAAGGTTATGGCTGATGATTTTGATTCAGTCACTTCGGATCTTTTTAATGAATCAGTTAAGTTGAAATATCAGGCTATTGATCATTTAGAATCTTTAGCTACTCAGTTGATTGAACAAGTCCGCCAAGCTAAGCGTTTATTTTTAGCGGAAGATTTGATTAAGTTGAGTTTTGAGCTGGAAGCTTACAAAAATAACGCTGATAAGTTAGCTAGTGCTAACAAATTTGATTTAGCTAATGTTTTAGCTGGCCATAATTTTCAGGACGGCCAATTGATCAATCAGTATAAGCCGATTTATTCGGTTTTAAGGGCTGTTCGCCAGGTGGAACAAAACAAATTCGGTGCTTGGGGTATGGCTGATTTACCAGAAATCAAGCCGCGCACTATTGCCG
This sequence comes from bacterium, assembly GCA_035411265.1. Taxonomy (GTDB): domain Bacteria; phylum Patescibacteriota; class Patescibacteriia; order Patescibacteriales; family Patescibacteriaceae; genus UBA1359. The sequence goes on from DAONSQ010000002.1 coordinate 34,668, forward strand.
ACAAGATCTATTTAATCCTTAAAGAAGCTGGCCGACCTTTACATTTTCGGGAAATTGCCGAACAGATTAACAAGATTTTTGCTGATAAACTGGCCAATGTTGCCACTGTTCACAATGAACTGATTTTGGATGACCGTTATGTTTTGGTGGGACGAGGAATCTATGCGCTTAAAGAATCTGGCTATCAAGCTGGCCGAGTGGTTGATATTGTTAGTAAAATATTAGAAAAGGCTAAATATTCTTTAACTAAGGATGAAATTATTGAGCAGGTTTTAAATCAGCGTTTAGTTAAAAAGACAACGATTAGTCTGATACTTTCCAATAAAGAATTATTTCAGCGTTTGCCAGACGGCAGTTATGCGCTACGAGAAAAGGCGAGCTAGACCATCTTAGGGCTAGCTTTTCTTTTAGTTAGCCTTATGATAAACTGGAGTTAATATCCAGCCTTGGTGCTTATGGAAATAATTTTAAATCTAGGGCCATTATTTAGTTTTTTTAGTTTACCGGTTGAAGAAATGTTCAGGCGGCTGGTTTTTTATTATGGCTGGATGATTTTGGCAGTTATTTTCTTAAACGGTGCTTTGATGTGTTGGCTTACTTGGCGTCGCCGTTTGTGGTATCGCAAACAAAAATTTACCTTACTCGCCATCGACATTCCCAAGGCCAATGACCAATCACCAAAAGCTTTGGAAAACATGTTCTCTTATTTAGCTGGTGCTCATGGCAGTATTAATTTGATTGAAAATTATTGGGAAGGCAAGTTTCAGTTAGGCTTTAGTTTTGAGATTGTCGGGATTGATGGCTATATCCAATTTTTGGTTCGAACACCAGCTGCTTTTCGTAATCTAGTAGAAACAGCGGTTTATTCTCAATATCCTAATGCTGAAATTGCTGAAGTTGAGGATTATGTTGATTCAGTGCCAAATAATTATCCTAATCCTGATTATGATGTTTGGGGGGCTGAGTTTGTTCCAGTTCAGATGGAGCCGGAGTTTAAGCAAGCTTTGCCAATTAGGACTTATAAGGAGTTTGAATATCAGATGGGTAAGCCGGAGTTTCATTTCAAAGATCCAATGGCAACCTTAATGGATTTAATGAGTTCGCTTCGACCAGGTGAACAGATTTGGTATCAAATCTTGCTTTTGCCAATTGCAGCTGATTGGTCAAAGATTGGCAAACCGGCTATTGATAATGTTTTAGGGGTTAAGCCCAAGGCTGAACCTGGTTTGATTGAAAGTTTTTTTGATTGGTCTATTGAAACTTTAGGCAATGTCAGTGAGATGATTTATAGTATTTGGGGCGATCTTCCCAAATCAGCGGTCAAGGAGGATAAAAATGATCCGCTCAAGATGATGAACTTGTTGCCAGCGCAAAAGAAACAAGTTGAGGCAATTCAAGAAAAGATTTCTAAAATGGGTTATGCCGTTAAATTGCGCGTTGTCTATGCTTCTCGTCGTGAAGTTATGAATAAGCCTAAGGTTGTTAATGGTGTAGTCGGTTATATTAAGCAATTCGGATCTAATGATTTAAATGCTTTAAAGCCGGACACCAAGATTACTATGACTTCGGCTAGCTATTTCAATAAGATTAATTTGATCAATACTAAGAAGCGCAAAGTAGTTCAAGCCTATAAAGATCGCGATGATACGGCTGGCCGTAATGCTTGGTATTTGAATGTTGAAGAAATTGCTACTTTGTGGCACTTTCCAATTGAAAGTGTCGTTAAGGCGCCGATGATTCAGAAATCAACTAGTAAGAAAATGGAGCCGCCAATGTCATTACCAGTGGATGATCATGGCCAAGATGATTTAGGCTTGGATGAGTTATTTAATATAGATGATGAGGATCAAAGTCAATTCGAAGAGGCTAAAATCGCGGCTGAAGAGGAATTGATGATTGAACCGGAACCAGTATTTGAACCAGAATCAGAGCTAGAACCAGAGCTAAAACCAGGCTCTCGTCAGGCTCCGCCACCCAGTAATTTACCAGGCGTTTAAAGACAAATTATTATGAATCAAGAAGTAACTCTTTTTGGACAAACGACTTTCCGTAATCAATGCCAAAAATTTGGTATTAAAATTGATGATCGCCGTCGCCATATGTATGTCGTTGGCAAATCTGGCATGGGTAAATCAACGGTTCTGGAGAATATGATTGTTCAAGACATGAACAAGGGCCGTGGTTTGGCAGTGGTTGATCCGCACGGTGATTTAGCGGAAAAAATTATCAACTATATTCCGGATAGTCGAGTTAAAGATATTGTTTATTTTAATCCGTCTGATGCTGAATTTCCGATTGCATTTAACGTTGTGGAACAAGTTGAACCTCATCTTCGCCATTTAGTGGCTTCTGGTTTGATTGGTGTTTTTCAAAAATTGTGGGCTGATTCTTGGGGACCTCGTCTAGAATATATTTTGCGTAATGCTATCTTGGCGGTTTTGGATTATCCTGGTTCAACTTTGCTAGCGATTACACGGATGCTGTCGGATAAAAATTTCCGTAAAGAAGTGATTGAAAAGATTCAGGATCCAGTCGTTAAAGCTTTTTGGGTTAATGAGTTTAGCGGTTATAATGATAAATTTGCTTCTGAAGCGGTGGCGCCAATCCAAAATAAAGTTGGTCAATTTTTATCAAGCTCGCTAATTCGTAATATTGTCGGTCAGACCAAGTCTTCAATTGATTTGCGTAAAATCATGGATGAAGGCAAGATTTTGATTATGAATCTAAGTAAAGGACGAATTGGTGAAGATAATTCGGCACTTCTTGGTTCAATGATGATTACCAAGATTCAATTAGCAGCTATGAGCCGAGTTGATATTGACGAAGAATCTCGGCGCGATTTTTACCTTTATGTTGATGAATTTCAAAATTTTGCGACTGATAGTTTTGCTAATATCTTATCAGAAGCTCGCAAATATCATTTGTGTTTGATTTTAGCTCATCAATATATTGAACAATTAAGCGATAATGTTAAGGCAGCGGTTTTTGGTAATATTGGGACACTGGTAACTTTCCGAGTTGGAGCAACTGATGCTGAATTTTTGGCTAAAGAGTTTATGCCTTTGTTTACTGAGGAGGATTTGGTTAATATTCCCAAGTTCAATTTTTATTTGAAATTAATGATTGATGGTCTCACCTCTGATCCTTTTTCTGCTAAAACATTAGCACCGTTAAATCGTGACGATAAAACGCCCAATTTGGAAAAAGTTATCAACTATACTCACGAGCATTACGCTAGTCGTCGAGAAAAGGTTGAAGAAGATATTATGCGCTGGCATTTAAATAGTCATAAAGAAGAAGCGGTTAAAGAAAAGGGTGTTCCTGTAGCAGCAATGCCGATTACGTCGGCAGTATCAACCTCATCAATGCCGATAGTTACACCAGTAATGCCGATTACGCCAGCTACACCGACTACTCCGACTGAACCGAGATATCCGGCAGTCTGTGATGGTTGTGGTCAAGCAACGACGACTCGCTTTATCCCTGATGGTAAGCGGCCGGTTTTTTGTCCGGAGTGTTTGCGCAAGCATCGGGCTGAACAAGGTCAGCGTCAACAAATGTTAAAAAATTCACCAAGCCAATTATCCGGTCAACTCCAAGATCCGGAAGCTGGCGGCAGTCTTTCCCTCAATCAGCTTAAATAAAAAAGCATGAATATTGATTTTCTAAAAATCGGTCGAGCCACAGATTTAGATGGCCATGATCGTCGAATTTATCGTCTTCTAGAAATTATTCCAGGCCTATTATCTTGGTTAACCTTGTTAACTTTAATAGTTTTAGCTTATTTTGAACCAGTTTGGATCGCTTTGTTTATTATTGCTTTTGATATTTATTGGCTACTCTTAGTAATTTATTTGGCGGTAATTTTGATTTCAGCCTATCGTCAAACCACTAAAAACATTTCTATTAATTGGTCGGAAAAATGTTTGTCATTGGCGCCAACTGATCTGACTTATGAGCCAATGTCAGGGGTGGCAGTAACCGCTAAAAATGTTAGTTGGACTGATCTTTATCATTTGGTTATTGTGCCTTGTTATAATGAAAGCTATGAAATTGTTGCTCCAACAATTAAGACAATTGCCGAGAGTGATTTTCCTAAAGATCGCATGATTTTAGTTTTGGCAATTGAAGAACGAGGCGGTGAAGCAATTAGGCAGACGGCTGAAAAATTGCAAGCTGAATATGGTCAAAAGTTTTTTCATTTCCGCACTATTGTTCACCCAGATAATTTAATTGGGGAACTTAAGGGTAAGGGCGCTAATCAAGCCTGGGCTGCTGCTCGAGTTCGCGAAGAATTGATTGACCAGCTAAGATTAGATTATAACCTGATTATTACTAGTGTTTTTGATAGTGATACGATTATCTATGAGCAATATTTTTATTGCTTAGCCTATAAATTCTTAACAGTCAATAAGCCTTATCGCCATAGTTATCAGCCGATTCCGGTTTATCATAACAATATCTGGCAAGCACCATTTTTTGCCCGGATTGCTGCTTATTCCAATACTTTTTGGCAAATGATGCAGCAGATCCGTCAAGAAAAGCTATCAACTTATTCGTCGCACTCCATGTCTTGGCGAGCTTTGGATGAAATCGGTTTCTGGTCGACCAAGATGGTTAGTGAAGATTCGCGGATTTTTTGGCATTGTTTTTGCCACTATAATGGCGACTATGAAGTTGAACCAATGCATTATCCGGTTTCAATGGATGTCTGTATGGATCAGAAGCCTTGGCAAACAGCCCGTAATCTATACAAGCAGCAGCGCCGCTGGGGTTGGGGTGTGGAAAATGTGCCCTATTTAATTTTCAATACGATTAAGCGCTGGAAGCAAATTCCGAAAAAAGTGTTTTTGGACAAGATATTTGTCCAAATGTACGGCTTCCATTCTTGGGCAACCAATGCGATCATTATCGGCTTTATTGGCTGGCTGCCATTATTTTTTGGCGGTGATCGTTTTAACCAGACAGTTTTATCTAATAACCTACCCAATGTTACTCGGATTTTAATGTCGATTGCCATGATGGGAATGGTTTTATCAGCAATTTTGTCGTCACTCTTACTACCTAAACAACCAAGTGATAGTCCGTGGTGGCGTCGCTATACTATGATTATTCAATGGCTATTTTTACCTTTCACTATTGTGGCTTTTGGGGCGATTCCTGGTCTAGAGTCGCAAACTAGGCTGATGCTTGGTAAATATATGGGTTTTTGGGTCACTCCTAAAGAAAGAGCTAGTCATTAATTTATAATAATATGCCATTTATTGATTCTGATCACCCAGGTTTAACTTTTTTAAAAATTTTTGCCATTGAAATTGCTGGAATTATTATCGTTTACAGTTTATTGGCTGTATTTTAAACTATGACTGATTTATATCTTTATAATACTTTAGCAAGGCAGACTGAATTGTTCCAGCCGATTGCTCCACCGATAGTCGGTCTTTATACTTGTGGTCCGACAGTTTATAATTATGCTCATTTGGGTAATTTACGAACCTATCTGTTTACTGATATTTTGAAACGGACTTTGGTGTATAATGGCTATCAGGTTAGGCATGTTATGAATATTACTGATGTTGGCCATTTGACTGATGATGCTGACGCTGGTGATGATAAAATGGAGAAGGGTTCGCTGCGTGAAAATAAGACCGCCTGGGAAGTGGCTGATTTTTATACAGTTGCCTTCAAGCGTGATTTGGCCGATTTAAATATCTTGCCGCCTGATAATTATTGTCGCGCTACCGACTATATTGCTGAACAGATTGAATTAGCTCAGATTTT
>DAONSQ010000003.1:0-38217 GCA_035411265.1 bacterium
GAAGCCTCGGCCCAATGGCGAACTTCGTTTAGCTGATGCTTTTAGCCAGATGCTAGATAATGGCCGCCCACTATATGGTCAAGAATTAGAGGGTACCTGGTTAGATACTGGCAATAAATTAAGCTTTATTAAGGCAACTATTCAGCTAGGTTTAAAAGATCCGGAAATCGGTCAAGATTTACGAGATTTTATTAGTAAAACTGTTGGTTAGTTTAGAGCTCGAGTGAAAATAGACCGTTTTGGTCATGAAGGCGTCCGTAAAAATACAAGCGGTCGCCTTTTTTATTGATAGCGGCTTTGTTTAATTGTTGCAGTTCAGCTAAGCGCCAAATATTGTGATTTTGGCGATTATCAAGTTCGATTAGTTCCCAACTGCTATCATGGCCGTAAATAAGGTAATTATCACTATCTGGCAAGCAAATTAATTGTTTAATCGGTTTACTAAAACGGCCGAGGAGGGTGGTTTCTTTTTTGTCGGGATCAGCTAGCCATAATTCAAATTCTTTAGCTATGGCTAATTTTTTGTTAGTCAATTGACAAATTGATTTAACATCTTGAGTGTTGAGCCAGTTGTCAGCTAATTGTTTGTCGTTTAAAAAATAGGTAATTGAACTAGTTGAAGCTTGTTTGTTATTAAGGTTGTAGTCATTATTTTTAGCCCAATCAGCGATAGCTAAGTCGGTTTCAGCCGGTAAAGCAAAAATCAACTCAGGTGTACTTTTTTTGAAAAGACGAATATTTTTAGCAAAAGTAGTTTCAGCGGGATTAATAGTTAGGGTTTTTTTCCAGCTATGATAGCCCGCTAAGTCCAGCTTGACAGTATAATTGCCTGGTCGAAGATTCTTTAATTTAAGCGGCGTGGTTAAATCTTTGGGTTTAATTAGCCAAGCTTTAAGCTCGTCAATGCTGGCCTTAGCTTTGGCGGGTTCAGTCTTAATTTCAAGAAGACCGGTGCGCTCTAATTTTAGATAGCGCCAATTGACATGATAGCCAGCGGCATAGGCTAAGATTAGCGGGGTGGTTACTAGAAAAATAATGATAAAGAAGCGGGATAGCCACAGCCTTTGTTTGGGGGTCATAGATTTAATCGACTCGTTCAATATCGGCGCCAATAGCCTGTAGGCGCTCAGCGATATTTTCGTAGCCTCGTTCAATCTGATAAATATTGTCGATTTCGGTTTTACCTTGAGCAATTAAGGCTGCCATAACCATAGCAATGCCAGCTCGTAAGTCAGGGGAGGTTAATTTGCGGCCGTGAAGCGGGGTTGGTCCATTAACCACAACACGATGCGGATCACACATGATAATATTGGCTCCCATTTGGGTTAACATATCGGTAAATAATAGTCGCCGATCATAAATTGTTTCATGGATAATGCTGGATCCATTAGCCTGAGTCATTAAAACTGTATAGGGTGATTGCAGGTCAGTTGGAAAACCAGGATATTCGTGAGTTTTAATACTATAGGCTTGAATGTTTTTACTAGGTAGCATTTTAAGCCAGTTGTCACCTTGTTCAAAATTAACGCCTTGTTTGCGAAAAATGTTTAAAAGAATTTCAATATGCTCGGGATAGCAATTGGTAATCAAAAGTTCGGACTGGCTAGCGGCTGCCAACATGGCAAAAGTTCCAGTTTCAATACGATCAGGAATAACAGTAAAAGCACCAGCGTTAATTTTATCAACACCAGTGATAGTGATAACTGGTGTGCCAGCGCCTTCAATTTGAGCGCCTTGGTTGTTGAGGTAGTCAGCTAGAGCAACAATTTCCGGTTCCATGGCACAATTTTTAAGAATAGTCTGGCCACTAGCTAGGGTAGCAGTCATCATTAAAGCTTCAGTGCCAGTAACGCTGACGGTTGTGAAAAAATAATCAGCTCCCTGAAGTTTTTTAGCAGTGAGGTGGTAGTAGCCGTTGGTAAATTCAATTTTGGCACCCAGGGCTTGAAAACCTTCTAGAAACAAATCTATTGGTCTGGTGCCAGCTCCAATAACACAACCGCCAGGATGAGGAAAACTGACTTGACCAGTTCGAGCTAGTATCGGCCCGACAAACATAATAGAGGCGCGTAATTTGTTGGCCAGTTCGGCTGGTATTTGGGTGGTGGCTAAGGTTTTGGTTTCGATTTGGCATTGGCCATCGCGGTAACTAGCTGTACCGCCTAGAGCTTCAATAATTTCTAAACAACGTTTAGTATCCTCGATATTAGGTAGGTTATCAATAGTAATAGCTTGCTCTGACAATAAACTAGCTGGAATGATTTTTAAGGCAGCATTTTTAGCTCCGCCAACTTTGATTTGGCCACCTAAAGGCTTTTGGCCATTGATAATGAATTTCCCCATAAAAATAAAGATTAATTACCTTCATCATAAACTACTTTGTTGATTCTTTCAACTTGTGATAAGATGAAAAAGTTAAATTAAAATTAAGTTTTTATGACTAAACAGGGCTCTTGGGGGCGATGGCTAAAGTTTTTTATCGTTATTATAATTATTAGTGCGGCGCTGGGTGGCGGTTTTTTATTGGGTGTTGTTTATTCTCAACGAGTTGAAATAGTACGTCGGCTAACTGACGAACAAACTGTTTTTCTAGGTAAAGTTAGTGGTACTTATCAAAAAGATAGCCAAGGCCGCTTAGCTAATGATCTAGATTTTTCATTATTTTGGCAAACTTGGGATTTGCTTAAGGCTGATTATGTTGATCATGGTCAATTATCCGATAAGCAATTGTTTTATAGTGCTTTGAGCGGTTTAGTTAATGCCGCTAAAGATCCTTATACGGTCTTTATGAATCCAGAAGAAGCCAAGATGTTTAATGATGATTTAGCTGGGTCATTTACTGGAATTGGTGCTGAGGTTGGTTTGCGTAATGATATTATTACAATTATTGCGCCGCTTAGCGGTATGCCAGCTGAGAAAGCTGGTCTTCGGGCTGGTGACAAAGTTTATGCTATCAATAAAGAGTCGACGGCTGGTCTTAGTGTCGATGAGGCTGTAAAAAAAATCCGTGGTGAGAAAGGTACAGAAGTTACCTTGACTATCGCTCGCGGCAATGACAAAGTCCGCGATATCAAGATTGTGCGCGATACGATAGTGATCAAAAGCGTTAAGAGCAGTTATGATGAGAAGACGGGTTTTTATAGGATTGAAATCAATAACTTCAATAGCGATACCAATGAATTATTCCGTCAGGCAGTTGAGGATATTAAGGTGAAGCAACCTCGGGGTATTATTTTAGATTTGCGTAATAATCCTGGTGGTTATTTGGATTCAGCGATTGCTATTTCGAGCTATTGGATTCAGGATGGCGTGGTAGTTAGCGAACAGTTTTCTAACGATGTTCATCAAAAACAAATGTCACGAGGTATTGCCTCGCTAGCTGATATTCCGACAGTGGTTTTAATTAATCAAGGCAGCGCCTCAGCTTCAGAAATTGTTGCTGGTGCTTTAATGGATCATGAAAAAGCAGTGGTAGTTGGCAAAACTACTTATGGTAAAGGTTCAGTTCAGATAGTCCGCGATTTGCCAGACGGTTCATTGGTTAAAATTACGGCAGCTAAATGGTTAACCCCTAAAGGCACTTCAATTAATGAAAAAGGTATTGCTCCTAATATTGAAGTTGACTTAACTGAAGATGATTTTAATAAGAATATTGATCCTCAATTACAAAAAGCCGAGCAGCTTTTAAAGGATAAGACGCGTTAACAAAAATGACCGATAAAAAAAACACCTCTAACTAGAGGTGTTTTTTATTAGAGTAGAATGATTTTAGTTGACTTCAACAATCTTGGTTGCTTTCAACTGGTTATCAAAACGGCGAATTTTTTTGGTACGAAATTTGACCATGCCTTCGCTGGTAGCAAATAAGGTGTCATCGTTACCGACAGCAACATTGTTGCCAGCTCGATATTTAGTGCCGCGTTGGCGAACAATAATTGAACCAGCTTTGGCAATTTGACCATCTTGTAATTTAACGCCCAAGCGTTTGCTTTGTGAATCGCGACCTAGCGCTGTGGAGCCGCCGGCTTTCTTGTGTGCCATAGTATTTAAAACTAAACAATAAAAAATCAGCTGTTTTCAGCTAACGCTTACTATAACAAAGCTTGCCTAACTTGTCAATTATGAGCGGTCTGTTATAATTAGGGTAATCTTATTTTTAATAGTAATAGCTATGGCTATTAAATTATTGGGCCGTTTTAAGTATTGGTTGCTAGCGCTAGTTGGTCTGTTTTTTTTAGCCTTGCTAATTCATAATAGCTTTAACTATTTAGATCCTGATTTTGGTTGGCATTATCAAGTTGGTCAAGAAATTTGGCAAGAGCAGCAAGTTCCCGATATTGAGCATCACTTATTTACGGTGGCTGGAAAGTCTTGGGTCGATCATGAATGGCTAGCTAATGTCTTAATTTATTTACTTAATGATTCACTTGGTTATTTAGCAGTTAGCCTGGTTTTTGTCTTGCTTATTTTTACCGCCTGGTTGATATTGGCTAAATTTGCTATTAGCAAATGGTTGGGTGGGCGAGCTGATTCGATATTTTTATGGCTATTATTAGCCCTGGGTTTAAAAGCTTGCTTGCCGCATTTTGGTGTGCGAATTCAAGAAATTACAGTTCTGTTTTTGCTAATTTTAAATATTTGGTTGCTTGCTGTAGCGCAAAGACAAGTTTGGAAAAAATGGGAGTTTTTGGTTTTGCCAGTTTTTTTCTGGTTATGGGCTTGTCTTCATGGCGGTTTTTTAATTGGTTTGGCCGCTTTATTAGCTTGGATAGCATTTAAAGGTGGCTTAAGAATTATTAATAGATTTTTTCCTAAGATTGTTAGTCCCAATAACCTCTTACCATTTAAAACGCTGGTTCAATCAGTTGTCATGGCTGGCCTGTCAATTGGCGCAACGTGTTTAACGCCTTATGGCCTCAGGTTGTATGGTTTTTTAGCCGACTATCAATCCAACAAGGCTTATTTGAGATTAATTAAAGAGTGGTTCCCGATGATTTTTGATATTTTAAGTTGGCGAATGGTCTATAGTTTGTTTTTTGGCGTAGCTCTAGCTTTGTTGGCGATTACTTTTTATTTTCAACGAAAGAGTTCTAAGATCGACCCAGTAATTAAATGGTTTCGTGATCAAGATTGGTGGATGCTAGCTTTTTCTCTGGTTTTATTTTTAGCTGCTTGGAAATCAGTTCGTCACTTCCCCTTATTTTTTATAATATCTTTACCTTGGTTGGCTGGTTTTTATTATCAGCTTGGCCGCCACTCTTTTCGGTTGGATCAGTGGTCGGTTTATTTAAAAATATTTTTAGCCACCATTATTTTATTAGTTAGCGCCTTACTGCTAATTACTGCAAATTGGACTAATTCGCCAGCTCAGAGTTATTGTAGCTTTTATCCTTGTGCTGCTTTAGAACATTTGCGTCAAACGCCTTATGCTAACTGGCCGACTGTGGTTGATTATGGTTGGGGTGGTTATTTTTATTGGCTTTGGCCTGAGAAGCAGATTTTTATTGATGGCCGTTTGCCACAATATCAGTGGCGCGATCGATCTTTAATTGAGCATTATTCGAGGTTTTTTGCAGAACAAGAAGTGCAGACTGCTCTTAGTGATTATGATTTATCAGTGGTGGTTATTGGTCAGCCAAAACCGCGCCGCTTTAACTGGTTGGAAATTTGGCTTCTGGGTAAAGGACAGAGTATCAATGACTACGATAGTTTACCTGAGACTATTCGTCGAGCAATGCTTAAAATGCCAGATTGGCAAATGATTTATTCCGATTCAACAGCCACGATTTATGTTAGACAGTAAGCTGCTTCAAGTCGATTTGTGTTTGCCGGTTTATAATGAGGAAATAATTTTGGCGGATAATGTTGAGCGAATTATTAGTTTTCTTGATAGTTGTTCAGTAAAATTAGATGTTCGCCTGGTTATTTTAGTTAATGGTTCTAGTGATGGTTCGGCGGTTATTGCGCAGCAATTAGCTAGCAAATATCCTGAAAGGATTATTTATCGGGAATATTCCATTGCTAGCAAGGGTCAAGCTTTGCTAGCTTATGTTAATAGTAGTCCGGCTGATTACTGGGGTTTTATTGATATTGATTTAGCGGTTGATTTGCCTGATTTAGAATCAATGTTTAATTTAATTATTGCTCAAGAGGCTGATTTGATAATTGCTTCGCGTTTTTTACCAGGTGCTTTCCGTAATCGTCAGTATTTGAGGGAATTAATTTCTGTTACTTATAACCGGCTAGCTCGCCTTTTATTAAGGACAAAAGTTAGTGATCATCAATGTGGTTGTAAATTTGTCAGTCAAGCTTGGTGGCAAAAAATTCGTTGGCAGATTAAGCCATCCGATTGGTTTTTGGATACTGAAATGATAGCTTGGACTAGCCAGCTTGGTGGTTGCTTGATTGAAGCGCCAGTTCACTGGGTAGATAATCGTTATAGTTGTCGTCCGACCAAGGTTAGATTGTGGCGTGATAGCTGTCGTTTTATTCTGGAATTATTTAGTTTAAAAAAACGCCTTAAGGCTAATGGATAATTGTTGAATAGTAAATATTTATTAAAGATAGTTTAGTCTAAAATAAAGTCTTGCCTTTTTTTCTGCTTTTTGCTAAAGTTTGATTTAGCAATCAATGATTGTTAATTTTGCGCCGTTAGCTCAGTCGGTAGAGCAGCTGCCTTTTAAGCAGACGGTCACAGGTTCGAATCCTGTACGGCGTACTTTAAAATAATATTTGCCGCCCTAGCTCAGTTGGTAGAGCAATAGTTTTGTAAACTATCGGTCGTCGGTTCGAGTCCGACGGGCGGCTCAGACAAAAAAACAACCGTCAGTAACGGTTGTTTTTATTTGAAGGCAAAATTTTACTTAAGCAGCAGCCTGTTCTAATTTCTTAGCTGTCTTTAAGCAACTGGTACAAACCTTAATAGTTCCGCCATCGACTTTGCAATTTTGTAAATTGATACCTTGGCGGCGGAGAGTTTTGATATTGGAGTGGGAGCGACTAGCGCCTTTGGTAGCACTACGCTGGCAAATATCACATTTTTTAGCCATAATTTTATTACTTATAATCAAAAAATCAGCTAATCGTCGATTAGTCTTTTTCTAGGATAACAGGTTTTGCTAAAATAATCAAGCCATGTTATTCTAACTTTTAGCTTAATAAATTTTTTTATGTTTATTTTTCAGATTGTTATTTTTTTATTGTCGGCCATCATTCATGAATATGGTCACGCCTGGATGGCTCATCGGCTGGGTGATGATACAGCCGAGCGAGCTGGCCGTTTAACGATTAATCCCTTGGCTCATTTGGATTTTTTTGGCTCAATTATTTTGCCGACAGTTTTAGTGCTAAGCGGTTCACCGATCTTATTTGGTTATGCCAAACCAGTGCCAATTGCTCTCAGTAATTTAAGAGGTGGTTGGCGCGGCCAGGCCAAAGTGGCAGCGGCTGGACCTTTGGCTAATCTACTTTTAGCTATTTTTGCCGCCTTGGCAGCTAGATATTTAGCTGGCGGTATTGGCACTGATTGGGGAATGATGCTGGTTAGTGTTGTTTTGATTAATTTAGTCTTAATGGTCTTTAATCTTCTACCGATTCCGCCACTAGATGGTTCTAAAATTGTAGCAACTTTTTTACCAAACCAGTGGCGCTATAATTATTTGGCTACTGAAAGTTGGAGTTTTTTTGTCCTTCTGGCTATTATGCTCGCTTGGCCGGGTTTACTTTATTATCCGGTTGGCTGGATGTTGAATCTCTTGTTTTAAAGGCTTGACTTACTGCTAAGTATCTGCTAAATTAAGAATCAACTAAGCACAATTCCTGGCAGAGAGGGCCAGATTTATTTTAATTTTAAGAAGAAAACTTAAGTTTTTATTGTTATTATGCCAACTATTAACCAGTTGATCCGCAAGCCGCGAACGACTACTACCACCAAGAGTAAATCTCCAGCCATGCAAGTGACCATGGATTCGTTGCATCGCAAAAAGAACATCGTCCAGCAAGGTTCACCATTCAAACGTGGTGTTTGTTTGAAGGTTACAACCACTACACCAAAGAAACCAAACTCAGCTTTGCGTAAGATTGCTCGTGTCCGTCTATCTAATGGCATGGAAGTTACTGCTTATATTCCTGGTGTTGGCCACAATTTACAAGAACACTCCATTGTTTTGGTTAAAGGCGGTCGTACTAAAGATTTACCAGGTGTTCGCTATAAGGTTATCCGTGGTGTTTATGATACCCAGGGCGTCGATGGTCGCCGTCAGAGCCGCAGCCGTTATGGTGCTAAAGCTCCAAAAGCTTAAACTAAATTTTTGTAGAATATTATGAGAGGAAAACAGGCGCCAAAGCGCGAAATCGTTGGTGATCCAAAGTATAATGATATTGAAATCGCCAAGTTTATCAATTATTTAATGAAGGATGGCAAAAAGACTACTGCTCAACGCATTGTCTATGATTGTTTTGATTTGTTAAAAGAAGAAACCAATCAAGAACCTCGCCATGTCTTTAATAAGGGGCTTAAGATGATTTGTCCGTTAGTTGAAATCCGCGGCCGTCGTGTTGGTGGTGCTAACTATCAGGTGCCTCATCAAGTTCGCGGTGAACGCCGTTTTACTTTGGGTTGCCGTTGGCTAATTACTGCTGCTAAGGCTCGCAAGGGTCGTTCTATGGCTGAAAAATTAGCCGCTGAACTTTTGGATAGTATCAAGGGTGAAAGTGCTTCCATTAAGAAGAAGCTTGATGTCCACCGTATGGCTGAAGCTAATAAGGCTTTTGCTCACTTTGCCCGTCACTAGTTTATCTTTGAAACCGACTAGATTCTTCTGAGTCAGTCGGTTTTTTTATCCTCGTTTTTATTTATTAAAATTTTATGCGCGAATTCAAGCTAGAAAACACTAGAAATATCGGTATTATGGCCCATATCGACGCTGGTAAGACCACTTTTACTGAGCGGGTATTGTTCTATACTGGTAAAAAGCACAAGATCGGCGAAACCCATGATGGCCAAGCTGATATGGACTGGATGGAACAAGAAAAAGAGCGTGGTATTACAATTACTTCAGCTGCTACAACTTGTTTTTGGAAAAATAATCGTATCAATGTTATTGATACTCCTGGTCACGTTGATTTTACTGTTGAAGTTGAACGTTCACTTCGTGTTTTAGACGGTGCCGTAGCTGTTTTTGATGGTGCTGCTGGCGTAGAACCTCAATCCGAAACTGTTTGGCGTCAAGCTGATAAATATCAAGTACCTCGTCTTTGTTTTGTTAACAAGATGGATAAGATGGGTGCCGACTTTATTATGAGCTTGGATTCAATTCGTGAACGCTTGAATAGCAAAGCTGTTGCTGTTCAATTGCCAATCGGTGCTGAAGATACCATGCGCGGCGTTGTTGATTTGTTGGTTGAAAAAGCTTACGAATTCCACGGTCAAAACGGTGAACAGATTACTGAAGTAGAAATTCCAGCTGACATGAAAGAAGCAGTAGCTAAATATCGCCATGAAATGATCGAAAGAATCGTTGAACTTGATGAATCTTTGACTGAAAAATATTTGAATGGTGAAGAGGTTTCGGTTGAAGAAATGAAAAAAGCTTTACGAAAAGGTGTTTTAGCTAATGAAATCTACCCAGTTCTTTGCGGAACCGCTTTAAAGAATATTGGTATCCAAATGGTTTTGGACGCTGTAGTTGATTATTTGCCATCACCGTTAGATTTGGCTGACATTGAAGCTCATGATCCTAAAGACGAAACCAAAACTATGGTTGTTAAGGCTGATGATGATGGTCCGTTTGTAGCCTTGGCTTTTAAGATTGCCACTGATCCTTTTGTTGGTAAGCTCTGCTTCGTCCGTGTTTATAGTGGCGTTTTACGTTCTGGCTCCTATGTCGTCAATGCTTCCAATGGTCGCAAAGAACGTATTGGCCGTTTAGTTCGTATGCATGCTAATCATCGTGAAGAAATCAGTGAAATTTATGCTGGTGATATTGCGGCGGTTATTGGTTTGAAAGAAACTATTACTGGCAATACTCTTTGTGATGAAAATAAATCGATTGTCTTAGAATCAATTATTTTCCCTGAACCGGTTATTAAGATTGCTGTTGAACCAAAGACCAAGGCTGACCAGGAAAAGATGGGTATTGCTTTGGCTCGTTTAGCTGAAGAAGATCCAACCTTTAGAGTTGAAACTGATGAGGAAACTGCTCAAACCTTGATTTCTGGTATGGGTGAATTACACTTGGATATCATCGTTGATCGTATGAAGCTCGAATTCAGTGTTGAAGCTAATATCGGTCAACCTCAAGTTTCTTATCGTGAAACTATTCGTCAAACAGCTGATGCTGAAGGTAAATATGTTAAGCAATCCGGTGGTCGCGGTCAGTATGGTCATTGTTGGTTACGTATTGAACCAAATGGTGAAGGTAATGGTTCTGTCTTTGTTGATGAATTAAAAGGTGGTGTTGTGCCTCGCGAATATGTTCCAGCCATTGAAAAAGGTTTTAAAGAGGCTTTAACCAAAGGTATTCTAGCTAATTACCCAATGGTTGATGTTAAGTGTGCAGTTTACGATGGTTCTTATCATGAAGTCGACTCCAGTGAAGCTGCTTTTAAGATGGCGGCGATTATGGCTTTTAGAGATGCTTGCCGCAAAGCCAATCCGATTATTTTGGAGCCGATTATGAAAGTTGAAGTTACCACTCCTGAAGAATATATGGGTAATGTTATTGGTGACTTAAATTCTAAGCGCGGTCAGATTGATCATATGTCTGATCGTGGTAAGTTGAAGGTAATCGATGCTAAAGTTCCTTTGGCTGAAATGTTTGGTTATGCTACTCAATTGCGCTCAATGAGCCAAGGTCGCGCTAACTACAGCATGGAATTCTTACACTATAGCGAAGTTCCTCGTAACGTTGCTGAGCAGATCGCTGGTAAGAAATAGTAATTAATAAAATGGCGGGGGCCATCAATCAGGTTTATGATTAAAAACTTTGACCAAATCCTGCAATTAGCCCAATCAACTGGTGATCGATTGATTGTGGCTGATCCGGAAGAACCGGAAGCTAGTTTAGCTATTTTACCGTTAGCTGACTATCAAGAATTGTTAAGTCGAGCTGGCTTGACAAAAGCTCGGGGTTTTGCTAAATTAGAGACTAATGTTGCCAACCATGAAGTTGGTGATATTTCTGTCAAGTCCGATTTTGCAGAACAGATCGATACGAGAAGGTCGTCTTGGTCCATTCCTGCTAGTCGACAAGCTCGACCAAAGACAAAAACAGAAGAATAATCAATAATTAAATTTTAATTAGTACTAATTAATCCATTACTATGAGTGACAATTACGAACGCAGTAAGCCTCATGTCAATGTCGGTACCATTGGTCACGTTGACCACGGTAAAACCACTTTGACTGCGGCTATTTTAACTGTTTTAACTGCTGCTGGTCATACTACCAGCCAGAAGAGTGTTGATCAGATCGACTTCGCTCCTGAAGAAAAGGCTCGCGGTATTACGATTGCTACTGCTCACGTTGAATACGAATCAGAAGCTCGCCACTATGCTCACGTCGATTGTCCAGGCCACGCTGATTATGTCAAGAACATGATCACTGGTGCTGCTCAGATGGACGGTGCCGTCTTGGTTGTTGCTGCTACTGATGGTCCTATGCCTCAGACTCGCGAACACATCGTGTTGGCTCGTCAGGTTGGCGTACCTTACATTGTCGTTTTCTTAAACAAGTGCGACATGGTTGAGGATAAAGAATTGATCGAATTGGTTGAAGAAGAAGTTCGCGACTTGTTGAAGAAATATGGTTTCCCTGGTGATACCACTCCAATTATCCGCGGTTCTGCTTTACAAGCTTTGAACAATCCAACTGGTGAATATGCTAACTCTGTCTTAGAATTAGTTAAGACTTTAGATAGCTATATTCCAGAACCAACTCGTGAAGTTGATAAGGATTTCTTAATGCCAATTGAAGACATCTTCTCTATTGAAGGTCGTGGTACTGTTGTTACTGGTAGAATTGAACGCGGCTTGATCAAGGTTGGTGAAGAAGTTGAATTGGTTGGTTTAGGTGAAACCCGCAAAACTGTTGTTACTGGCGTTGAAATGTTCAACAAATCATTAGACCAGGGTATGGCTGGTGATAATGCTGGTATTTTACTTCGCGGTATTAAGAAGGATGAAGTTGAACGTGGCCAAGTTATGGCTAAGGTTGGCACTATCACTCCTCACACCGAGTTCGAAACTGAAATGTATGTTTTGACCAAGGAAGAAGGTGGCCGTCACAAGCCTTTCTTTAAGGGTTATAAACCACAATTCTATATTCGTACTACTGATGTTACCGGTGAAATCGAATTACCAGAAGGTACCGAAATGGTTATGCCTGGTGATACCGTCACCGTTAAGGTTAAATTGATTGCCCCAATCGCTATGGAAGATAAGATGCGCTTCGCTATTCGCGAAGGCGGTCGTACCGTTGGTTGTGGTGTCGTTACCAAAATTATCAAATAGAAGATAGATAGTCCCGCCGCCTTCGGTGGCGGGATTATTCTGTTTTTTATAGAACAATAAAAAGCTAAAAACATGCCAGAAAAAAAAGCCGTACCTGCCGATTACAAGCAGAGGATCAGAATCAAAATTCGTGCGTTTGATCACAAAATCATTGATCAGTCAACCAAGACTATCATTGATACTGTTCAACGTACTGGTGCCAAAATCTATGGCCCAATACCATTGCCAACTGAGAAGAAAAAGTACACTGTCAACAGTTCGACTTTTGTTCACAAGAACGCTCGAGATCAGTATGAAATGCGTATTCACAAGCGTTTACTGGATATTATTGATCCAGCCAGCAAGACCGTTGAATCTTTGATGAATTTGAGCTTGCCAGCCGGTGTCGATTTAGAAATTAAGATGTAAAAATACCAAGTATTTGGTTTTTTAGATAATTTTTTGAAGCAGTAAGGATTTAGAAAACCTTCCAATCAAAATGATTGGTAAGAAGTCTCTGAATCTAGACTAATTCGATAGGAGAAATTTTCCACAGAATACAGTTCAACAAAATTTAGAGTCAGCCCCTTAAGCTGCAGCTTAATTTTGAAGTTCTGGTTTTGTTGAAAACCAGTTTTTATTTTTTAAGGTGATTCGGTTATGAAGTTTATTCTAGGCAAAAAATTGTCCATGACCCAGATTTGGCGCAATGACGTTGTCGTTCCGGTAACCCGTATTCAGGTAGAACCGTGTATCGTCACTCAAGTCAAAACCGTTGCTCGCGATGGTTATCGTGCTATTCAAGTAGCTACCGGTAGCCGTAAGGTTAAAAACATCGCTAAACCGCAACGAGGTCATTTTGGTGATTGGGGCAATTTTCAATACCTGCGCGAATTCAATTTAGATCAGGAAAAAGGTCAGCCCGAAGCTAGCCTGCAGGCTGGTCAACAGATTGCTTTAAGTACTTTTGTGCCAGGCGATCGAGTTCAGGTTACTTCCACTAGCAAAGGCCGTGGTTTTCAAGGTGGTGTTAAGCGTCATGGTTTTCATGGTCAAGGCCGTACCCATGGTGTTAAAGATCAACAAAGAATGCCTGGTTCTGTCGGTGCCACTGGCCCAGCTCACATTTTTAAAGGTACTCGCATGGCCGGTCGTATGGGCGGTGAACAGGTGACTATCAAGAATTTGGAAGTTGTGGAAATTGATGAACAGAATGGTTTCTTATATCTAAAAGGTGCTGTTCCTGGTTGGCGAACTGGTTGGGTTTCCGTCTATGGTGAAGGTGATTTAGTTATTGCTCAAGCCAACTCAGAAACTCCAGCTGAAGTAGAACAATCAGTTGAAGAAGCTGTTGAAGAAACCGCTGCTTCAGTTGAAATGGAACAGCCAGTTGAAGAAGCTGTTGAAGAAACTGCTGCTCCAGCTGAAGAAGCTCCAGTCGAAGAGTCAACTGAACAATCAGCAAGCTAAATTTACTGTTATGATCAAATATAAAGTTTACAATCAGCAAGCCGAGGCAGTTAGCGAACAACAGTTAGCTGACGAAGTTTTTGGTCTTACTGTTAACCCAACTTTGATTCATCAAGCTGTGGTTACTCAATTGGCCAACTCTCGCGATGTTTTAGCTGATACTAAAGACCGCAGCGAAGTTCGTGGTGGTGGTAAAAAACCTTGGAAACAAAAGGGTACTGGCCGCGCTCGTGCTGGTTCAAGCCGCAGTCCTTTATGGATTGGTGGTGGTGTCACTTTTGGTCCAACTAATGATCGTAATTTTAGCCAGAAAATTAACAAAAAAATGTTGGCTAAAGCTATCTGCATGATCTTTAGTGATCGCGTGGCTAGCCATGACTTGATTATTGTTGATGATTTAGATATTAAAGATGGCAAGACTAAAGAGTTAAAAGCAGTTGTTGAAGGTTTATTGGCTGCCGAAATCAAGGGCACTCCAGTAGCTCGACCACGAACTGTTATTTTAACTGGTCCTAGTATCGATTCAGTTAAATTAGCTGGTCGTAATTTGCCAAGAATTCAGGTTTTAAATAATCAGAATATTAATGCCGTTAGTTTGTTAAAGGCTAATAAGATTATTATTAGTCAAAAAGCAGTTAATGAACTGCAGCAACATTACGGCAGTAGTGTTGCCCAATAAGCCATTTCGTTAAGATATTAGTATGGAAAAGCAAAATAATAATAATACTCCGGTTGTTGATGAGAAGATTGCTCAAGCTGATCGCCAGGTTTTGCGCCGCGGTCAATTGGCTGGCGTCTTGATTAAGCCGGTAGTTACTGAAAAAGCCGCCATGGCCAATCAGCTCAATCAGTATGTCTTTAAGGTTGCTGACAAGGCTAACAAGATTGATGTGGCTAAAGCAGTTAAGGTTTTCTATGGTATTGAACCAGTTTCAGTTAATATCATTAATGTTCTTGGTAAAAAAGTTTCTCGCGGCCGCGTTAAGGGTCAGAGAAATGATTGGAAAAAGGCGATTGTCACCTTACCGGCTGGCAAGACCATCCAGATTTACGAAGGTGTGTAATTTACATAAGTTAAGCGAAGAGTATGGCTATCAGAAAAGCTAAATCGATAACTCCTGGCTTGCGTGGCGCTAGTTTTGATAACTTTAGCGATATTACCAGCACCACCCCAGAACGCCGTTTGTTGATTATCCGTAAACAGCAGAGCGGTCGTAATAACCAGGGTAAAATCACCGTACGTCACCGTGGCGGCGGACATAAACGCTATATTAGAATTGTTGACTTCAAGCGCGATAAGTTTGATGTACCAGGTAAGGTTATGACGATTGAATACGATCCAAATCGTAACGCTCGTTTAGCTTTAGTTTGTTACGCTGACGGTGAAAAACGCTATATTGTTGCTCCAGTTGACTTGAAGGTTGGCGATGAAATTATGAGTTCTCAGAAATTGATTGAAATCAAAACCGGTAATGCTTTACCTTTGGAATATATTCCAGCTGGTATGCCAGTTTATAATGTTGAACTTCGTCCCGGTTTTGGTGGTAAGTTAGCTCGCTCGGCTGGTAATGCGGTTTATGTTATGGGTGTTGACAAGAAAAATGCTCAATTGCGTATGCCATCTGGTGAAATCCGCTTGGTTAACAAAGCTTGTCTTTGTACGGTTGGTCAAGTTAGTAATCCTGATATTGCCCGCATTAACTTAGGCAAAGCTGGTCGGACTCGTCACCTTGGTATTCGTCCAACTGTCCGTGGTACAGCGATGAATCCAAAAGATCATCCACACGGCGGTGGTGAAGGTAATCAGCCAATCGGTTTGAAATATCCAAAGACTCCTTGGGGCAAGCATGCTTTAGGTGTTCGCACCCGCAATCCAAAAGCGGCCAGCAACTCCTTGATTATTCAACGCCGCAAGAAAAAGCGCTAAATTTGTTAATTAAATTGACCTGCATATGTCAAGAAGTTTAAAGAAAGGCCCTTACGTTAACGAACGCCTGGTTGCCAAGATTAAAAAAATGGCTGTCGGCGACAAGACTGTGGTTAAGACTTGGGATCGTTCCTGTACTATTACTCCTGAAATGATTGGTTTCGTCTTGGGTGTTCATAACGGCCGCCAACATACACCAGTTTTAGTTACTGAAAATATGGTTGGCCACAAGTTAGGTGAATTTTCACCAACTCGCAAATTTGTCAGCCATGGAGGTAAGATGGCTAAGGCTCAGGCCAAAGGCAAGTAATTTAGTTATTAATTGATTTCAGTATATGGAGATTACCGCACAAGCCAAATATATCCGCGTGTCACCTCGCAAAGCCGGATTAGTTGCCGGATTGGTTCGTGGCCTTCAGGTTAAAAAAGCCTTGGCCCAGTTGCAGTTTGTCAACAAAAAAGCCGGTCGTCATGTTAGTAAATTACTTAGCTCAGCTATTGCTAATGCTAAACATAACTACAACATGACTGAAGATAATTTGTTGATTAAACAAATTTGGGTTGGCAAAGGAGCAACTTTTCATCGCTGGATGCCTAAAGCTCATGGTCGAGCTACTCCACTCAGCAAGATGACTAGTCATATTACAATTGTTTTAGATGAAATTAATGATAGTGGCGTTAAGGAAGCTCGTCGCGTTGAAGCTACTGCTCCAGTTAAGTTGAGCGATTTAGCTAAGCAAGGCGAAGCCCAAGCTACCGCCAAAGTTGAAAACCATGAAACCAAGACTAAGACCGATAGCGGCTCCAAAGTTGGTTTTGCTAAAAAAGTTTTTCAGCGCAAAGCCGGTTAATTAAATTATTCTTATGGGACACAAAGTTAATCCAAAAATTTTCCGCATTGGCATTATCAAGACTTGGCCGTCGAAATGGTTCAAAGAAGGTAGTCAATATATCAAAAATTTACAACAAGATGTTAAGTTGCGTGATTTCTTATTTAAGAATTTACGAGCGGCTGGTTTAGATCGGGTTGAAATTGAACGCAGTGCTAATAAGGTTACAGTTAGTTTGTTTGTTGCTAAGCCTGGTTTGGTTATTGGTCATGGTGGAGCTGGTGCTGAAGATTTGAAAAAGAAACTACACACTCAGTTTTTGAAAAATTTCCGTATCAATGATATTGGTTTAAATATCAGTGAAGTTAATCGTCCAAATTTGAGCGCTCAAGTTTTAGCTCAAACTATGGCTCTAGAATTGGAACAACGCGCACCTTTCCGTAAGTTAATGAAGCAGACTATCAATCGTGCTGAACGATCAGGTGCTTTGGGTGTTAAGGTTATGGTTTCCGGTCGTCTAAATGGTGCTGAAATTGCCCGAACTGAAGTTTTGACTTCCGGCAAGGTTCCACTTCATACTTTACGCGCCGACATCGACTATGCTCGCGGTACTGCTTATACTACTTTCGGTACTATTGGTATCAAGGTTTGGGTTTATCGCGGTGAAGTCTTTGAAAATGCCGAAGAAGTTAAAGGAGAAGTTGTCGGCCAACGGCTGCGCTAGTTTATAAAAGTTAAGCAGACACTCGTATGTTAATGCCTAAGAAAACTAAATATCGCAAATCCCATAAAGCCAAAAGAGGCGGTACTGCTTCTCGCGGTAATACTATCAGTTTCGGTAGCTATGGCCTCAAAGCCACTACTGCTTGCTGGGTAACAGCTCGTCAGATTGAAGCTGCTCGTCGTGTGATCACTCGTTATGTTCAACGTACTGGCAAGCTTTGGATTCGAGTTTTCCCTGATCGTCCAGTTACTGTTAAAGGTGGCGAAATCCCAATGGGTAAAGGTAAAGGTGCTGTTGATCATTATATTGTGCCAATTCGTCCTGGTGTCATCATGTTTGAAATTGAAGGTATTGATGAACAACGAGCCCGCGAAGCCATGAATTTGGCAGCCTACAAATTGCCGGTTAAGTGTCAATTTGTTGGCCGCGATCAGCTTAACTAATCGTTTTTATTGCAGATATATGGAATATCGAGATTTACAAGCCAAGAGCGAACACGAATTACATTTGATGTTGGCAGAAAAGCGCGTTGAATTGAAAGATTTGCGCTTTAAAAATGCCAGTGGTCAATTAAAGGCAGTTCGAGCTATCCGCGTTATCCGCCAGGTAATTGCTCGCATCCTTACTTTATTAAATAACCGCCAGAAATAAGTATGACTAAGCAGAATCAGGCTGTTGCTTCGACTGACGCTATCCGTAAGAAATTTAGCGGCGTGGTTGTCAGCGATAAAATGGATAAAACCATTGTCGTTAAAGTCGAACGCGTTAAAGTCCACCCAAAATATCACAAGCGCTACAAGACTAGCCAGAACTATAAGGTTCATGATGAAGCTAATGCTTATCAAGCTGGTGATCAAGTAACTTTTGTTGAATGCCGCCCTTTGTCCAAGGATAAACGCTGGCGTGTTTTGACTAATGGTCGCTAAATCCTTTGTTAATTAGTTGCCACCTTTATGATACAAGTACAAACAATTTTAAAAGTAGCTGATAACTCCGGTGCCAAGAAGGTTCAGTGTATCTGCTTGATGAATAGTTATAAGCGTCATTACGCCAGTGTTGGTGATATGATTATTGTTGCTGTTAAGGAAGCCACCCCTCATGCTGCCGTTAAGAAGAGTGATGTTTTGCCAGCAGTTATTGTCCGCACCACCAAAGAAATTCGTCGTGCTGATGGAAGTTATGTTCGTTTTGATGAAAACGCTTGCGTTATCGTTGATAAAAAGAATCACGAACCACACGGCAGCCGTATTTTTGGTCCAGTTCCTCGCGAAGTGCGCCGGGCCGGTTTTGTTAAAATTGCCTCTTTAGCCCCTGAGGTTTTATAATAATCAATTGCTATGAAGATTAAAAAGAATGATAAGGTGATTGTTTTGGCCGGCAAGGACCGGGGTAAAACCGGTAAAGTTTTGCAGGTTTTCCCTAGAGAGCAGCGCGCTAGCGTTGAAAGTGTTAATTTGCTGATCAAGCATGTTCGCCCCCAACGCCGCGGTGAAGTCGGTCAAAGAATCGAATTCCCAGCCCCTTTGCATATTTCCAATTTGCAGTTAGTTTGCCCACAATGTGGCAAGCCAACCCGCGTTGGTTATAAATATTTAGAAGTCAAAGAAGGTGACAAGACCAAGGCCCGTAAGGTCCGCTTGTGCCGCCGTTGTCAACAATTGGTTGACTAGTTAACATCTATTTTATGCGATTGAAAGAAAAGTACAATAAAGAGATTGCTCCAGCCTTGCAAAAACAATTTCAATATACCAATAAGTTTGATATACCAAAATTGACCAAGGTTGTCATTAATGTTGGTGTCGGCCGTTTTTCTAAAGATAAAGCTTACTTAGACAATGTCAAAGAAACTTTACTTAAGATTACTGGTCAACAGCCAATGATGAATCCAGCCCGTAAATCTATTTCTGCTTTTAAAGTTCGAGAAGGTATGATTGTCGGTGTTTCTGTTACTCTTCGCGGTCAAAGAATGTTTGATTTTGTTGAAAAGTTGGTTTCTGTTTCTTTACCAAGAATCCGTGACTTTCGTGGTATCGGTGCCAAATTAGTCGATCAGCATGGTAACATGAGTATTGGTTTAAAGGAAAGTTCTTGTTTTCCAGAAATTCGAGCTGATGAAATTGAAAAATCTCACGGTTTGGAAATTTGTTTAACAACTACCGCTAAACAGCGTGAAGAAGGCGTAACCCTCTTTAAGATGATGGGTTTTCCTTTTCGAGCTGAATAAGCTTATTAACTACTAGAAGAAGATTATGGCAAGAAGAGCGTTGATTGTAAAAGCCAAAAAGACCCCTAAGTTCTCCAGCCGGATTGTCCGTCGCTGCTGGCGTTGCGGTCGTAACCATGGCTATATGCGGGATTTTGGAATCTGCCGCATTTGTTTCCGAGAACTAGCCAGTAATGGCGATCTTCCGGGCGTTACTAAATCCAGTTGGTAAGATTATATATTTTTACAAATTCCTAAGTCCACCTTATTATGACAGATCCAATTTCCGACATGCTGACTCGTATCAGGAATGCTGCCGCCGTTAAAAAGGCGCAAGTTGTCCTGCCGATGAGCAAGTTGAAATATAATATCGCCAAAATCCTGGAGCGGGAAGGTTTCTTGGCTGGCGTGGAGGTAATTAATGAACCTTCAGCCAAAAACAAGACTGCTGCTTTTGCTGAGTTGCGTTTGACTTTGAAATATCAAGCCAATGGCCAATCAGTAATTACAGCAATCAAGCGTGTTAGTAGCTCTGGCTGCCGAGTTTATGCTGGTAAAGATACTCTACCAGTTGTCGTTAATAACTTCGGTATTGCTATTATCTCGACTTCCGCTGGTTTATTGACCAACAAAGAAGCTCGCCAAAAAGGTTTAGGCGGCGAGGTTTTGTGCAGTATTTTTTAATTCGTTTAGTTAGCGGTTAAGCATATGTCAAGATTAGGAAAAATACCAGTCGTTTTGCCAGCCGGCACCACTGCTGTCTTAAATAAAAGTATTCTGACTGTCACTGGTCCTAAGGGCCAATTGCAGCAAGCAATCCATTCTTTGGTTAATGTTGTTATTGAGGAAAATCAAATTTTGGTCAGCGTTAATGATAAAGAAGATCGTCAGCAACGAGCTTTCTGGGGACTTTTCCATAAGCTAGTCGGCAACATGGTTATTGGTGTCAGCCAAGGTTATGAAAAGAAGCTGGAGATTAATGGTGTTGGTTATCGTGCCAGTCTAGCTGGTCAGAAGTTAACTTTAAACCTAGGCTTTTCTCATCCAGTGGAGTTTGTTTTACCAGAAGGTATTAAGGGTCAAGTTGAGGGTAATATTGTGACTGTTGCTGGTATTGATAAACAGTTGGTTGGTGAAATTGCCGCTCAAATCCGTCGCAAGAAAAAGCCGGAACCTTATAAAGGTAAAGGTATTAAATATATTGATGAGGTTATCCGCCGCAAAGCTGGTAAGACCTCAGCTAAGTAAGCCATCTAATTTTAGAATGATATGAGTAGTGGAAATAAAGTAGACAACAAGATCCGCCGTCACCGTCGCGTTAGAGCCAAGATTAGCGGAACTGCTGATTGTCCGCGCTTATGCGTCTTCCGATCCAATCGGGGTATGTATTTGCAAGCTATTGATGACACCAAGGGTTTGACTTTAGTCAGCGCCCATAGTCGTGAAGTTAAAGCTAAGGGCACTAAGACTGAAATTAGCCAAGCTTTGGGCGTTTTACTAGCTGAAAGATTGTTGGCTAAAAAGGTTAGTCAGGTAGTTTTTGATCGCGGTGGCAATGCTTATCATGGCCGTGTTCAGGCCGCTGCCGAAGGCGCTCGCCAGGCAGGTTTGCAATTTTAGTTAATTAGGACTTACTATGAGCGAGACTAAAGATACAACTATCGTTGAAGAGCAACAAGCTCCAGTTAACGAAGCTCCAGCCGCTGAGCAAAACCGCCCAGCTGGTCGCAATGATAACCGCGGTCGTCGCGGTAATCAAGGCGGTGGACAACGTCGCGGCGATCGTCGCGGTGGTGACCGTCCAGCCCAAGATGAATTCGATCAAAAGATTATTGACATTGCCCGTGTTACTAGAGTTATGGCTGGTGGTAAAAGAATGCGTTTCCGTGCCTGTGTGGCTATCGGTGATCGCAAGGGTCGAGTCGCTATTGGTTTAGCTAAGGGTTTGGATGTAACTATTGCTGTTAACAAAGCTGTTAACCAAGCTAAGAAGAACTTGATTACTGTGCCAATGATTGACAAGACTATCCCTCATGAGATTGAGCAGAAATCAGATTCAGCTAAGATTTTACTTAAACCAGCTAAGCAGGGTCGTGGTATTATTGCCGGCAGTGTTATCCGTGTTATTTTAGAATTAGCTGGTATTCACAATATTACTAGTAAAATGCTTGGTTCCCACAACAAAGTTAATAATGCCAAGTGTGTTATCAAAGCTTTGCAGAATTTAAAAAAGCCAGTTCGTTCTGAAAAACCAGCTAAAGCCGCTAAGGCTGAAGCTAAGGCTTAATTGTTAAATTATTTTTAGAATTTTTATATGTTGACACTCCATACATTACAACCGGCGTCTGGTGCCAGCAAGCAGCGCAAGCGAGTCGGTCGGGGCAACGGTTCCGGCCATGGTAACTATAGCTGCCGCGGTATGAAAGGCCAGAGATCCCGTTCCGGTGTTAGCGGTTTGAAGCGCATGGCTTTGAAGAAAGCGATGCTGCAGATTCCTAAATTACGTGGCTTCCATTCTGATAAGCCAAAGTATCAAGTAGTTAATCTAGCTGCTTTGAACGGCTTATTCAAGGATGGTGCCATGATTACTGCTGAAGCTTTACTTAAAGCAGGCTTGATCAGTGAAACTAAGAAAGTTAAGTTGTTAGCTGACGGTGAATTAAAGCTTAAAAATTTGCAAATCAAAGGTCTTAAGCTCAGCGCTACTGCGCTAACGCAGTTAGAAAAGCTTGGCGGTAAGGCTGAATAAACTACTCTTATGGAAAAATTACTGAAAATCTGGCGCACTCGTGAACTTCGCAACAATATCTTGTTTGTTATCGCCATGCTGGTAATTTTCCGACTAGCGGCTCATATTCCAGTTCCGGGTGTCAATACACAAGCTTTGCGTGATTTATTTGCTTCTAATCAGTTCTTAGGTTTAATGAATCTATTTTCTGGCGGCGGCATGCAGAACTTCTCCATTGTCATGATGGGTGTTGGTCATTATATTACTGCTTCAATTATTTTTCAATTACTAGGCATGGTTGTGCCATCAATTGAGGAAATGAATAAGGAAGAAGCTGGTCGTAAAAAAATCAATATGTGGACCCGCTGGGCCACTATTCCATTGGCTGTTTTACAGTCTTACGGCATGATTACCTTATTACGCCGTTCCAGCTATCAGATTTTGGGTTCAATTGATTGGTTAAGCTATGCGGCAATTATTGCCACAATTACTGCCGGAACTATTTTCTTGATGTGGATTGGTGAGTTGATTACGGAAAAGAAGGTTGGTAATGGCATTTCTCTATTGATTTTTGCCGGTATTATCGCTGGCTTGCCACAGACTGTCCAACAGATGATTGCTACTTATGACAGCTCCAAACTGTTTATGATGATCGGTTTCTTGATTATTGCGGTCCTGACTGTAGTCGGTGTTATTTATATCAGTGAAGGTCAACGCAATATTCCAGTTCAATATGCTCGTCAAATGCACGGCGGCCATAGTTTTGGCGGCAGCACCACTCATTTGCCACTTCGAGTCAATATGGCTGGTGTTATTCCAATTATCTTTGCTGTTTCCGTAGTGTTGTTTCCATCAATGATTGCTCAGTTTTTTGTTACTAGTAAGATCGCTTGGTTGGCTAGTGCTTCGACCTGGATTATCGGTATCATGCAGAATCAGTTGATTTACGGGATTATCTATTTTGTTTTTGTGGTTGCTTTTACTTATTTCTACACTGAAGTTGTTTTTCATCCTGAACAGGTGGCTGAAAACTTACAAAAGCAAGGCGGTTTTATCCCTGGTATTCGTCCTGGACAACAGACTAGCCGTTACCTCGCTAATGTTACCCATAAGATTACTTTGGCTGGTGCTTTGTTCTTGGGGGTTATTGCTATTTTACCGTTAGTTATGAGATCGGCAACCGGTATGCAATCTTTATCTATTGGTGGTACTTCACTCCTGATTGTTGTTTCCGTGGTTATTGAAAGCGTTAAACAAATCGAAGCGCAAATGACCATGCGCCAATACGATGGTTACTAAACTTTATCTACTCTAATAAAGCCAGCTCAGTAATGGGCTGGTTTTATTTTTGCTAGAGCTTGTGTTATATTAACTATATAATTATAAGGAAGAATTATGTCTCGAAGGATTCTATTTTTTTTCGGTCCGCCAGCTTCTGGTAAGGGCACGCAGGCGGAAAGATTGGCTGAACAGCTTGGTTTGCCGGCAATTTCAACCGGTGACTTATTGCGTCGTAACAATCAACTGGCTGGTGAATATAAGGCTGCTATGAATGAAGGCCAGTTAGTGGCTGATGAAGTTATTAATGAACTTTTGGTAGCTCGCCTTGGTCAGGCTGATGCCGAAAAAGGTTTTATTTTAGATGGTTATCCACGTACCAAGACCCAGTTTGAATATTTTTATAACAATATTATTAAGCCCGAAGATAAGGCGTGTGCCATTGAAATTAGCGTTAGTGAGCCGGAAGTTTACAATCGCTTAGCTGGTCGTCGTTTTTGTCCAAAATGCGGGGCTGGCTATCATTTAGTTTATAAGCCCAGTCAACAAGCTGGTATCTGTGATAAATGTCAGACATCGTTAGAACAGCGGCCGGATGATACTGAAGAAATTATTAAGGAGCGCCTGGGTCTTTATCAGCGAACTATGGGACCGCTAGTGGCTCTCTGGTGGCAAATGGGTGAATTAGTTATTATTAAAGGAGAAAAGGAAATCGAACAAGTTAATAATGATATTTTAGAGTCTTTGCAAGAGGATGGTTTCTTGAAGCTTAGACCGGAAATTATATGATCCATTATAAGACGCCGGAACAGATTGCTTTAATTCGTGAAGGCGGACGCAAGCTTGGTCAGATTACAGCACAATTGGCAGCGGCAGTTCGGCCAGGAATTACTACGGCTGATTTGGAGGATTTGCTTTTAAAATTAATTGCCGAAGCTGGCGGTGTGCCGGCTTTTAAAGGATTCCGTTCTAGTAAGCGCGGCCGGCCATTTCCTACGGCTCTCTGTGCGTCAATTAATCAGCAGATTGTTCATGGCGCAGCTGTTCCGGGGCGAGTTTTGAAATCAGGTGATATTATTGGTTTGGATTTGGGTATGGAATATCCAGTTGTTAAGCCTGGCGAAAAACCGGCTTGGCCAATCAACAAAATGGCGCCACATGGTGGTTATTTTACTGACATGGCGGTAACGGTTACGGTTGGCAAAGTTAGTCGGCAAGTGCAAAAATTGGTTAATGTGACTCGGCAATGTTTGGACATGGCGATTGAAAAAGCTCTTCCGGGCAATACTTTATTGCAAATTGCTCAAGCAATCCAACCTTTGGCGGAAAAAAATGGTTTTAGTGTTGTTCGTGATTTAGTTGGTCATGGTGTTGGTTTGGGTGTTCATGAAGATCCGCAGATTCCGCACTATGTTTGTAATCAGTATGGTGAGCAAGATTTAGTTTTAAAACCAGGCATGGTTATTGCTATTGAGCCAATGATTAGTTTAGGCAGTCCGGAAATTAAAGTTGGCCGTGATGGTTTTGCTTTTGAAACAATTGATGATAGCTGGAGCGCTCACTTTGAACATACGATTGCAATTACGGCGACTGGTAATCAGATATTAACTTTACCGGAATGAGCGAACCGTTAATTTTTTTAGGAATTGACTGGGGTGCTAGTAAAATAGGCTTGGCTATTGGTGATAGTCAAACTAAATTAGCTTTGCCTTATGGTCGCGTTGCAAATTGGTTGGAAGTGGCGGCGGTTATTAAAAGAGAACAACCCGACAAATTAATTATTGGCTGGCCACAAGGCTTACTAAGCAGAGATGATAAAATTCATCAAGGCTGGACTGATTTTGTTGTTCAAGCTAAGGCTAGCGGTTTGCCAGTAGAGTTAATCGATGAGCGATTAAGCACTCAGGCAGCCGATCGGTTAATTAATCATCAAAAAGCAGCTGCCGATCAGGACGCAATTGCAGCAATGCTTATTTTGCAAGGCTTTTTGGAACAATATGAGCTCAACCACTAGTGAAAGGTTGTTAATTTTAAAACGACGCCAACATCACGAACACGACGCTATTGTTACAGCTTTTAGTCCACAGCGTGGCCGTTTGAATTTACTAGCTCGTGGCGTGGCTAAACCGCAATCGAAATTGGCCGGACATTTAGAACCGCTAACCATCGTTGACGGTCTAATTGTTTGGAGTCAGCGGCCACTTTTAAGTTCAGCCACTAGTCGCCAATCGTTTATTGGTTTAAAAGATCAGTTGGCGGCGATAGTTTTGGCGGGTCAAGTGGTTAATCGTCTACTAGCTTGGTGTCCAGTTGGTCAAGCTTTGCCTGCCGCTTGGCATGATTTGGTGGACTTGTTTGATTTTTGGAATCAAGCACCGCGCAGTTTAGCGACTATAACCTGGTCAGCTCAAATAGTGGAGTGGCGTTTAGCTCACTATTTAGGCTATGCTCCAGATTTAAGTAGTGGTAAAATAACTGATAGCCAGATTAGGGTGTCGACTCCAGTTGTTCAATTATTGGAACAAGCCTTGGCTGATAATTGGTTAGAATTGACGAAACCAGGCCCATCACCTACAATTTTAGAACAGGTAACTGATTTTTTTAATCAGTGGTTTAATTTTTTGGATAATAATTTATGTTAAGAACACATACTCTAGGCGAGCTTCGCGCTACTGATAAAGGTCAAAGCGTGATTGTGGCTGGCTGGGTGCAATCTTGCCGCAATCTAGGCGGCCTGATTTTTATTGCTCTTCGTGATCATTATGGCATCACTCAAGTGGTAATTGATCCTGCTACTCAACCAGAGATTGCTGCTTTAGCTCAAGAACTTAGAGATGAATTTGTAATTAAAGTTAGCGGTCAAGTTAGTTTACGGCCAGAAAACATGGTTAATCAAACAATGCCAACTGGTGAAATTGAGATAACCGTTACCGCTTTGGAAATTTTAAGCCGTTCTTTGCCTTTACCATTTAGTCTGGCTGAAGATAAGGTTGGCTTGGCTAATGAAAGTTTGCGCTTAGAATACCGTTTTCTTGATTTACGTCGACCCAGTTTACAAGAAATGCTAGCCTCCAAAGATCAATTGATTCGTCGACTTCGTCAGTATTTTCAAAACCAAAATTTTACTGAAATTCAAACGCCGATTTTAGCTAATTCTTCACCAGAAGGTGCGCGCGATTTTTTGATTCCTTCACGAATTTATCCTGGCCATTGCTACGCCTTGCCACAAGCACCACAGCAATTTAAGCAACTATTGATGATTGGCGGGCTGGACCGTTATTTTCAGATTGCGCCTTGTTTTCGTGATGAAGACACTCGCCTCGATCGTCATTATGGCGAATTCTATCAGTTGGATTTGGAAATGAGCTTTATTGATAGCGAAGAAGATATCTGGCAGATTATCGAGCCGCTGATGGTCCAATTAACCAATGAATTTAGTGATAAGAAGATTATCGATTTAGTTGACAATCGTTTTCCGCGTTTAACTTGGCATGAGGCTATGGAGCGTTATGGTTCAGACAAGCCTGATTTGCGTTTTGCTTTGAGCATCAAGTCAACTAGCCAGCTCTGGTCAGCCAGTAATTTGTCAATTTTTAAAGATATTTTGGCTGCGGGCGGGGTTATTAATAGTTTGATTTTGCCAGAAGCTTGTAAGTTGAGCCGTAAACAATTAGATGAATTGGTTGAACTAGCCAAGAAGAAAGGTTTGGGCGGTTTGGGTTATTTAATTGCTGGCAATGATGGTTGGCAGGGCAGTTTAGCTAAAAACACTGAACCGGAAATCTTGCAAAGCTTGCAAAAAGATTATGAGGTAACTAATGGTCAGACTGTTTTAGTGGCAGCTGGTCCATGGCTGGAAGTTTGCCAGGCTCTAGGGGCTGTTCGTGGTCAAATTGCTAAATGGTTTGATTTAGCTGATAAAACACTGGCGGCTTGGTGTTGGGTAATTGATTTTCCATTTTTTGAAGCCGGTGAAACAGCAACTGGAATTGATTTTGCCCACAATCCTTTTTCTATGCCTAAAGGCGGTTTAGAGGCTTTGAAAAATAGTGATCCACTCCAGATTGTCGCCCACCAATTCGATTTAGTGCTTAATGGTTTTGAAGTGGCCAGTGGAGCTATCCGTAATCATCAGCCGGAAATCATGTATCAAGCTTTCAAATTAGTTGGTTATGAACAGGTTGAAGTTGATCGTCGTTTTGGGGCAATGATTGAGGCTTTTAAATATGGCGCACCGCCGCATGGCGGTATTGCTCCGGGCATCGACCGTTTGCTCATGGTGCTTAAAGACTATGATTCAATTCGTGATATTTATGCTTTTCCTAAAGATGGTCAAGGCCGAGATTTGTTAATGAAGAGTCCGAGTCCAGTTGATCAAAAACAGTTGGATGATTTGAATTTAGCCTGGAAGGTTAAAGAAAATAAACAAGCCTAGGTTATGGAGGTCCGGACTTGGCTTGAGCTGGATAAGTCGGCCCTAACTAGCAATTTTCAGGCTTTGCGTGGTTTTTTAGATGCGCGGTGCCTGCTTTTGGGGGTGGTTAAATCTAATGCTTATGGCCATGGACTAATTGATTTTTCTCAGCAGTTGGTCGAATTGGGAGCTAACTGGCTAGGGGTCGATTCAATCACTGAAGGACTAGCTTTACGGCGAGCTGGCATTACGGTGCCGATTTTGATTTTAGGCTATACCATGCCCAATCTTTTAAGTCTGGCTCGACAAAATAACTGCAGTGTGACAATCTCTAGCTGGGAAAATTTGCGAGCTTGGGCTGCTTTGCCAGAAAATGAACGGCCGCAAGTTCATCTTAAGCTAGACACAGGTATGACTCGTCAGGGTTTTATGGAGCATGATTGGCCAGAAGTTTTTGCTTTTTGGCAAAAACAAGCTGGAGATAATTCTTTGGAGGGTCTTTATACTCATTTGTCTTCAGCCAAAAACCCAGCTTTTCCTCAATATACGCAAAAGCAGCTGGCTAATTTTGAGCAGGCTAGCCAATTGGTTAAAAATTATGGTCAAAAACCACTTCGTCATGCTGCGGCAACAGCTGGCGCTTTGCTTTTTCCAGAAACTCACTTTGATATGGTGCGTTACGGCATTGGCCTTTATGGCCTTTGGCCAGCTTTAGCGGTTAAAGAATTTTTAACTGAGCGTTTGACCTTAAAACCAGTTCTTAGTTGGCGCAGCTTGATTTCTGAAATTAAGAGTGTGCCCAAGGGTACAGCCATTGGCTATGATGGTGTCGAGAAAATGTGGCGTGATGGCCGCTTAGCCATTGTGCCGATTGGCTATTGGCATGGCTTTGATCGTGGACTTTCTAGTATCGGCCATATCTTAATTAATGGGCAGCGAGCTCGAGTTGTCGGGCGGGTTTCAATGGATATGATCATTGTTGACGTTACTGATATCCAGGATGTTCAAGTCGGTCAAACCATTACGTTGCTTGGTCAAGATGAGGAACAGGAAATTACAGCCGATGAAATTGCTGGCTTGCTCGATACTAGTTGTTACGAAATCATTACTAGACTAAATCCACTAATGAAAAAACTTATTATTAATTAAAAATATGTCAGACAACAACCAATCGCCAAAGTTTAGTTTCTTTTATTTGTTATCTTTAATTTCGCTTTTGTTTACGGCTTTGCCAGCGGGCATGGTCGCTTTCCAATTGATTAACAAATGGTTACCTGATCCGCTAACTGGTTATACGGCTAGTTATTCCTCAGGCAATCTAAAATTTGCTTTATCTTCCTTATTGATTGCAGTGCCGGTTTATTTTTGGACAATGTTCCAAATTAATCGCGGCTTAGTTAAAAAAGAATTGGAACGGAAAGCTGATCTACGTCGCTGGTTAATTTATTTCACTTTACTGGTAGCGGCTGTGGTAATGCTCGGTTGGTTAATTGCTTTATTTTATCGCTACCTTGATGGCGAATTAACTGGCCAATTCTTGGCTAAATCAGGCGTGGCAATTGCTATTTCAGCCACTATTTTCCTGTTTTATCGTTATGATTTACGTCGTGATCCAGAAGAAAAAAAGGATCGTCGCAACTTAAAGTTATTTGCTTGGCCGATTATTACAGTTTTGGTCGGTTTATTTGTTGGCGGCTTAATGATTGCGGAAAGCCCCAAGCAGGCTCGTGATCGCCGCTTTGATGAACGCTTGGTTAGCACTTTTTATCAAATTGATAGCTCTCTTAGTACTTATTATGAACGTAACAAAAAATTGCCAGCTAAATTAACTGAATTAACAGTTAGTCCTTATTTTTTGGATCAAAAAGCCTTGAAAGCTAGTGATGGTCAAGAAATTGTTTATAAACCTGGCGAAAATGGTAAGTATCAATTGTGTGCAACTTGGCGGACCAGCAACCAGGAAGAAAACGGCGTGCGAACCCTTGGCCTAGAAAGATGGCCGCATCAAATTGGTTGGCAATGTTTGGAGCAGGCTATTTGGACTGATCCCAAGACTATGGCTGAACCGGTTTCGGTTAAGTAAGACTTAATGTCTAAACAGCGCTTAACAATAATCTTATTATTTAACCTCACTCTTTGGCTCGGGGCTGGTTGGTGGTCAGCTAGCCAGCCGGCAGCGCCAACAATTGCTAAACCAACCTCAACTATAGCTTGGCCTAATTTTCAAGTTTGGCCAGCTAGTAGTACTTTGGTGTGGTCGCCGGATAAGGGGATTTTGGTAAGCCAAGACAGCCGCCGGCTGCGGCCGATTGCTAGTTTGAGTAAGATGATTACTGCCCTGGTGGTTCTAAATGAAAAACCTAATTGGCAGGCTCACTATAAGTTGAAAAATGAAGATGAACGCTACGGTAATATTTCTTACATCTATCCAGGGGAAGAAATTAGTATTAATGATCTTTGGCATTTGAGCTTGATGGCTTCTGATAATACTGCCACTCAAGCCTTAATTCGTGCAGTTGGTTTAAGTGATGATGATTATCGACAGAAAGTTAAAGCTTTGGCCGAACGGCTACAGATTAAAGACCTGACAATTGACGAATCAACTGGTCTCAGTACCAAAAATCAGGCTAGTGCTGAAGCAATTGCCATAATTACTCGTGAAGCCCTGAGTCAAGAAAAAGTTCGTGAAGTCGCTTCACTAGCTCGTTATGAAATTAAGACAGCTAAGGGCCGGAGTCAGCAAGTGACCAATACCGATGCTTTTGTCAGAGGTGCAGCTACTTTGCCGCAAGGTTGGGAGATTGTTGGCGGCAAGACTGGTTATATTGATGAAGCTGGCTATTGCTTTGCGGCTCTATGGCAAGACAAGCAAGGTCAAACAGTGGTTAGTGTGATTTTGGGAGCGCAAGCTAAAGAAACTAGATTTTCATTAACGAAAGATTTAATTAATTACGCTACTAAAAAATACTACTAGTTCTAGGCAAAACATTTATTTATGATAAACTATAGAGCATATGGGAAAATTAATTGTCGGTAACTGGAAAATGTCTTTAGGCTATCAGGCGAGTTTGCTTTTAGCTCAAGACTTAAAGAATTTAGTGATTAAATCAGGCCATCAGGTTGTGGTCTGTCCTAGTTCAGTTGCTGTGGCTAGGGTTGGTGAAATCTTGAGAGATAGCCAAGTGGCTTTGGGTGCACAAAATGTGGCCGCAGCTTTACCTGGAGCGTTCACTGGTGAAACTAGCGTGGAAAGCTTAGTTGAAATCAATTGTCAATATATTATTTTGGGCCATAGTGAGCGGCGTCAATTTTTGGCCGAAACCAATCAACTGGTCCATGATAAATTACAGGCCATTTTAGAGCGCAGTCAGATTATACCGATTATTTGTGTTGGTGAAGATTTGGCTACTCGTCAAGCCGGTCAAGCTGAAGCTTGGGTTAAAAAACAAGTTGAGGAAGCTTTGGCTGGTTTTGATCAGACTGCTGGCCAACGCTTGGTAATTGCCTATGAACCAATTTGGGCAATTGGTACTGGGGAGACTAGCACTCCAGAGCAAGCTGAAGCTATGCACCAATTTATCCGTCAGACAGTTAAAGCTTTAGGTGTTGCTGATTGTCGCATCCTTTATGGCGGCAGCGCTAAGCCGGAAAATGCGGCTAGCTTGCTTAAGATGGCTAATATTGACGGTTTGCTGGTTGGCGGCGCTAGCCTTACTGCTGAGAGTTTTGCTCAAATTGTCAATTCTTAAATATGTTATTAATTTGGCTAAGTGTCAGCGCTTTAATTATTGCGTTAGCGGTTATTTTTTGGGTTTTTTGCCATAAAATGCCAGTGCTAGCTAATATTGATGTTGATAATTTGCCAGCCGAACGGGAAGCAGCTAAAAAGCAGGCGATTATTGACGATCGGATTCGTCGCCAATTGGCAGAAAAAGGTTGGTGGTGGCGTAATTTTATTAGCCCGCTTTATGGTCGATTTAAAGATTTTTTTTGGCGAATTTATGGTCATTTACATAAAATTGATCGACAACATTGGCGAGCACGCTTGCAAGACCGCGGCTTGAATTGGCAGAAGGCTAAGCAGTTGGTGGATGAAGCCGATGAAGCTTATAAGAAAGGTGATTTAGCTCAAGCTGAACGTTTAGCCGTGGAATCTTTGGAATTAGACAAGAGCCAGATTGAGAGTTTTGTTGTCTTGGCTGAAATCTATGAAGAACAAAAAAAATATTTAGAAGCTGAGGAAACTTGGTCATATGTAGTCAAGCGTTTGGATCAAAAATATCGGGCCGATCTGTCGCGTGGCCGCGAAGATGAAGCCCATGAGGCTTGTCGCCAATTAACTGAATATGAGTGTTCGCTTGGGCAATTATGCCTTAGAAATGAACATTTAGAGCAGGCTGATTATTATTTGCGGGAAGCTTTAAGGTTAGAACCAAAAAATCCGCGTTATCTTGACACTATGTTGGAAATTAGTATAATAAGAAAGGATCGCGTTGCCGCGGTAACTATTTTCGATACTTTAGCTGAGGTTGATCCAACCAATGCTAATCTGGCTGATTATCAGGAACAGATCCGCCAATTATAAAATCGCCGTCGTAGCTCAGTTGGTAGAGCGTTTCCATGGTAAGGAAAAGGTCTCGGGTTCGAATCCCGACGACGGCTCCAGTTTAACAAGCCGTCACTCGGGCTTGTTTTTAATTAGGGTGGCCATGAAAATAATTTTATTAATCACAATGGCTAGCTGGTCAATTTTGGGCCACTTAGCTACTTTTCACTGGACAGGCTTGGGTTTAACTCGCTGGGCTTATCTACCAGATTTGTTATTTTTAGGACTGCTCACTACTTTTCGCTATCCTTTTAGTCGCCGTAAGGGTTGGCTTATTTTAGAACAGTTAATCTGGGCCGCAGTTTTTTACGGTAGTCAGATTATTAAGCTGCGTTTTTGGGGCTGGCCACTGATGCCGAGCGAATTTTCGGCTATCCAGAGTTTTTGGTTGATACTAGGGGATATGGGCTTGATCTGGCAACTGGCTTTACTTTTGCCAGTAGTTCTTTGGCTTATTTTAATTATTTTTAATTGGCGCTGGCCCAAGTGGAAAACCTATTTTAGCTTGATACTGTTCATCGCTGCCGCGCTAGCTTTAAATCATTGGCCAACTAAGTCGTTAGCTTTGTTAGATAAAATCACCACTAATTCTTATTGGGATCAGAAAACTAATTATGCTCGGCGCGGTCCTTGGCTTTATTTGCTTCAAGAGGGCTGGCGGCAGAAGCTAGCTTTCCAGATTCCTGACCAAGCGGCGGTTGAAAAAGCCCGGCAGATAGTTGGCTATTCAGCTCAAAAAATAACAGCTAAAACTAAAGTTGACGAACTGCCCAATATTTACTTTATCGTAGTTGAATCGCTCTGGCAGCCGGATTTGCCAGACCTAAAGTTTAGCCGCTCACCTTGGGCCGATAATTGGCAAGCCTTGGCTGAGCAGGGGTTGGGACAGGGCCTGAGTCCGACTTTTGGCGGTAAGACCGCTAATGCTGAATTTGAGCTGCTCTGCGGCTGGCCTGATGTCCAGCCAGGCATTATCTTTAATGGCGGGATTACCAACCAGGCACCATGCTTGCCGCAAAAATTAAGGGAGAGCGGCTATCAGACCGCAGCTTATCATGCCAATGTGCCGGCTTTTTGGAATCGCCAGCAAGTTTATCCGCTGCTTGGTTTTGATAGTTTCGAGAGCTTAGCTAATTATCAGCAAGATGATATGAATGGTGAGTTTATGGCCGATAGCAGTTTTTTTGCTCAAACCTTAAAAAAGATTAAAGCCCAAGACCAAACTAAACCAAGCTTTAATTATCTTTTGACTTATTCCAGCCACTTAGGTTATCCGCTTAATGCCAGCCGGCCAACAGTGGTAACGACTACGCCAGCCATTACTGACGTTGCAACGCGCTATCTTAATTCGCTTTATTATACCACCAAGGAATTGGCTGATTTTATAAAAGAACTGCAAGCTTTTGACCCACGAGCCATGATTGTTGTCATTGGCGATCATTGGCCATTTTTAGGCGATAGCGATGCTGGTTATCGTGAGGGTGGACTTTGGACCAAGACGCCGCTGACAGCTGAGCAGATTTGGCAGCGCTCGGTAACGCCGCTTTGGAGCAGTTATCAAGGTGAATCCTGGCTTTATGGTCAGACTGTGGCTTTCTATCAGCTGCCAGATGCTCTTTGGCAAAAAATAGCTTTGCCTGGACAACCATTTGCAACTTGGCCAGCTAGCACGACGGCCACTTGGCGGCCGCTTGATTCGCTTGGCGAGCCGAGTGTTATTAAAAAAGGCAAAGATGACTATTCTTTTTGCCCGCAAGGTGAGAGCCTAACAGATTGTGTGGAAACCAGTCAGCTTACTGAAGCGACCCGAACGCTCATTTTAGATATTTCTCGCGGCCACAATTATTCAGCAGAAAAACATTGACGAGGTAGAATGATTATGCTAATTTAGGAATGCGGCTTAGCCGTAATCGTTTTTGGGTCGGTACCAAAGCGGTCAACTGGGGCAGACTGTAAATCTGCTGGCTTATGTCTTCGTAGGTTCGAATCCTACCCGGCCCACCATTTAAGCTATTTTTATGTTCAAAATAGCCCAAGCTGGTCTGAAAAGAATAAGTAAAGTCCATTATTGATGGCAGGTTTGACTTGCTTTAATTCATTAATTTCTATATTTATGTCAAATTACGGACCAAAAACCACCAAGAATCTGCACGATGCTTTGGCTGGTGAATCGTTAGCACGTAATAAGTATACTTATTATGCTTCAGTAGCGCGCAAGGCTGGCTTTGTCCAGATGGCTAATATCTTTGAAGAAACCGCCAATAATGAAAAAGAACACGCCAAGCTGTGGGCCAAAGCTTTGGGCTTGATTGGCGATACCGCTGAAAATCTAAAGGCGGCCGCTGATGGTGAAAATTATGAGCACCAAAGCATGTATCCGCAAATGGCCAAGGAAGCTGAAGAAGAAGGTTATCCAGAGTTAGCAATTGCTTTTCGTGAAGTAGCCGAAGCTGAAGAAGCTCACGAAAAGCGCTATCGTCAGCTACTCGCTAATTTGGAAAATGGCGAAGTCTTTAAACGCAATCAGTCAGTTCGTTGGAAATGTAATAATTGCGGTTATGTCCATGAAGGACCAGAGGCGCCAACCGAATGCCCAGCTTGCCATCATCCCCAAGGCTATTTTGAGCTATTAGTAGAAACTTACTAACAATATGACTGCGCTTTATCAGGTTTATCGCTGTAATATTTGCGGTAATATCGTTGAAGTTCGCCAAGCTGGCGGCGGCGAATTGGTTTGCTGCGGCCAGCCCATGGAACTGCTCATCGCCAACACTGTTGACGCTAGTAAGGAAAAGCATGTGCCAGTCGTTGAGGCCAAAGATAATGGCGTCGTAGTTAAGATTGGCTCAGTGCCGCATCCAATGGAAGCCGAGCATTATATCAAATGGATTGAATACCGAGTTGGCGAGCAAAGCTATTTTCAGGAATTAGCCCCTGGACAAGCGCCAGAAGCTTTCTTTGCCGGAGCCCTGCCTGGCGGAAAAGCCAGTAGCTATTGCAATTTACATGGATATTGGGCTAATATAGATTAGTAACTAATTTAAATCAGATAAGTCAGCTTATGTCTCAGGACAACATGATCAAGTTGGAGTGCACTGTTTGCAAGTCCATCAACTACTTTTCTCACAAGAATAAGAAAGTGATTAAGGACCGCTTGGTAATCAAAAAGTATTGCCCAAAGTGCAATCAGCACACCGAACACAAGGAAACTAAATAAGCCTTGCCAAAGGAGGGGTTTTAATCTATAACTAGAGTATACACATACTCTAGTTATGGTTTAATTATGAAAGTAAATAAGCTACTAGAAAGAGCCATAAAAATGCGTCAATCCGGCTATTCTTTAGCTGAAATTAGTGTTTCTTTAAAAATATCCAAGAGTACTGCTGCAGTTTGGTTGGAAAATATAAAGATCAGCAAACAAGGCAGTAGATTGTTACAAGATAAAATAAGATTAGGTCGAGCTAAAGGCGCAAATACCAATAAAGCTAAAAGAGAGTTGCGTTGGCAGGAAATGGCTAAAACAGCACTATGTTTTAAGCCTAGGTTAGTTGAATACTCCAAAGAACAATGTAAAACATTTTTGTCTATGCTTTATTGGGGTGAAGGAGCTAAAAGTGGGCGGCGCTTAATCTTTATGAATTCCGATCCAGAATTAATCAAGACTTATTTATTTTTATTGAGACGAGCATTTTCAATTGATGAAAGTAAATTAAAGGTTTCATTGCATTTACATAGTTATCACGATCAAATAGAAATGATTAAATTTTGGTCAAAATTGACAGGTATTAACAAAAACAATTTTTCAATATACAATAAAGTTAGTAGCGGAGTAAATATTAAAAATGATTATAAAGGATGTTTGTCTGTTCGCTACGGTAGCGCCATCGTTCTTGATGAAATTATGCTGATTATCAAAAGATTTCAGCAGGCAATTTAATAATGCGGGATTAGTATAATGGTAGTACAGGACTCTCCAAAAGTTCTGGTGTGGGTTCGATTCCTACATCCCGTGCAATTAAATAAAAGCACCCTCCAAGGGTGTTTTTTGTTTTAGTAAAATGTAGTATGTGTTATTATGTGTATAATTGAAATATTATTATATGAGGTTAAAAAATCTATCATCAAGTGATTTGCCTCGTGAAAAGCTTGAAAAATATGGCCAAGACAGACTCAAAGATTCTGAGTTGTTAGCTATTTTGCTTGGTGTCGGAAGCAAGGGTACAAATGTTGTTGAGCTTTCAAAAAAGTTGTTGACCAAGTGGAAGGGCAAAGATTTTTGCTCGGTCACTCTTAATGAGTTAACTGAAATTAATGGCGTTGGTAAAGCCAAGGCGTGCGAGATAGTGGCTTGTTTTGAATTAGGCAGAAGATTTTTGAAAGATAAAACATTATTTAAACAATTTAAAATTTTTCGTAAGTATAATTCTGCTCAAGAATTAGTTTCTATTGTTAAGAGTTTTCCGCTTATTCAAGATTTTTCAATTGCCGATGAAGCTAAAATTTTGAAGAGGTTTGAAAAAGATGCTACTATTACATCTGATCCATTTATTTTGGTCGCTAATAAAATAAAAGGTGGTAAATAAAATGAGACAAGTAGAATTATTGTTTGACACAATTCGTTCGCCATATGATATGGCACACATTGTTCAAATTGCTGAGTCAATTAATGCTATAGTTTATACTTCTGGTAAAAACTCTCTATCTTTTGATATTTCAAAAGTAGCTACAAAGGTAAAATCTTGGAATATTAAGGATGGATTTAAAGCGATTCGTTATGATTCTTTTGAAGAGGCAGTAAAAGATTTGCATTCAAAAGGTAAGTATCTTATTGGTACTTCTGGAAATACTGATAAGATTTTCTATAATGTTGAATTACCAAAAGATCAAGATATTGTAATTGTTTTTGGTACAGAAACTTCAGGTTTGACATTGGAAAAACAAAAAATGTTAGATGAGCTTGTAAAGCTACCAAT
Source organism: bacterium (assembly GCA_035411265.1). Classification (GTDB taxonomy): domain Bacteria; phylum Patescibacteriota; class Patescibacteriia; order Patescibacteriales; family Patescibacteriaceae; genus UBA1359. The sequence goes on from DAONSQ010000003.1 coordinate 37,643, forward strand.
GAATAAACAGAAAGTTGACTTTTTAACCCTACCAGTTGCTGTATCGGCAATGGCATATGAGTTGTATCGACAATTTATGGTTGATTAAACTTTGAAAGGTGGTGAAAAATGTTATTGGAAAATAAGGTTGTTTATGTTGTTGTAACTGGGGCTACTAAGGCAAAAACAATTGGAGTTTTGTTACGACATTTAAAATTAGCTGGTGCCGAATGTATTCTAATTCCTTCAGATGAGGGGTATAAATTAATGGATCATAGTTCTATCAATAAAGAATGGATGAAATATGATGAGAAAATTTATAATCCAAAAACTAAAGATATTCCTGAGGAGGATATTGTTATTGTAGCGCCCTGTACATTCAACACCTTGTCTAAAATTGCTCACGGTATTGCTGACAATTATCCTACATCAATTATCCACGCAGCTATTGGCAGAAGGAAACCAGTTGTTTTAGGTCTTGCTATGAACTATTGGTATTTCAATCATCCATTAACTATGGATCATATCGGGAAAATTAATAGTTTTCCAAATGTGAGTATAGTATGGCCAGAGTCGATATATCTTCCAGATGGAAC
>DAONSQ010000004.1:0-37503 GCA_035411265.1 bacterium
TCTTTAGCTATTTTAACTATAATCATTTATCTTTCTGATGGTTTTAATCAAAAATCAAATCTTGCCATTCTTAGCGTTCTAATTTCACTAACCATAACCATGATTTTGTCGATTATTTTTACTGATCTAGTTAATTTAACTGGCATGGTTCAAGAAGAAGCTACTTTTTTACTGGGACTAGGACAGCATGTTATTAATTTTAAGGGCTTGCTCTTGGCTGGCATGCTTATTGGTGCCGTTGGCGTACTCGATGATGTCATTGTCGGCCAAATTGAAACCGTTAAACAAATCAAAGAAGCCAACCCTAATTTAAGCAAAAAACAAGTCTTCCTAATGGCTTATGAGGTTGGCAATACTCATTTAGGGGCCATTGTTAATACCCTCTTTTTAACCTACACTGGTGCCTCCCTACCTTTAATGCTGCTTTTTATCATCAAACAGGAACCTTTTATTTCTTTTAGTCAAATAATCAATAGTGAAATAATTGCCACTGAGCTAGTGCGAACTTTTGTCGGCAGTATCGGCATTGCCCTATCGATGCCCATCGCCACTTTCCTCGGGGCCTATTTATTAAAAAATAAAAAATATGACAAAAATAAATTGGCCTAAACTCTTTGGCTCCCTAGTTTTAACCTATAGCGCTAGCTGGCTAGGATCTTATTTCACTCGACCACAAATAGCTACCTGGTACAGTGGTCTTAAAAAAACAGCCATAACTCCACCAAGCTGGGTTTTTGCTCCGGTTTGGACCATTCTTTTTTTAATGATGGCTTTGGCTTTTTACTTGATTTGGAATGAAGATAATAAACGCGGTTCTAGAAAAAAAGCTCGTTTGATATTTTACATCCAACTAGCTTTCAATATTCTCTGGACTTTGGTCTTTTTTAACTTGCATCGAGTTGGCTTAGCTATCATCTGTATCGTTATTCTAATTGTTGCGATAATTTATTGCCTAACCAATTTTTACAAGCTTAATAAAACTGCTGGTTGGCTAATACTGCCGTATTTAATCTGGACTTGCTACGCCGCTCTAGTTAATATTTCAATTTTCTTCGCTAATTTAAAATAAGCGAATTATATCTTTAAGTGTAATAAAAGCCACGAAAGCCATCAATAAAATAAAGCCAATGCTATGAATAATCGCCTCAATATTAGCTTTAACTGGACGACCAGCAATCTTTTCACAAACTATAAACAATAATCGTCCACCATCTAAGGCTGGTAGTGGCAAAATATTAATAAAAGCCAGATTAAGTGATAATAGAGCAACGAATTGTAGTAAATATAACCAACCCAAGCGGCTAACTTGACCAGTTAATACTGCAATGCCGACTGGACCAGCCACTTGATCGGACATATTTTGACCGCTAAACAAACCGGCTAATAATTGCCAGAAACCAACTGCAATATCCTTTAAACCAAATACTGCCAACTTAAAACCCTCCCAAATAGCTCGCGGCCAAAAATAAGAAACCATTCCGCTTTCAGCTAAGGCAACACCAATACCATATTGACCGGGTTGATTTTCCAAAATTTGCGGCGTAACTTTTAGTTCTAAGACTTGGCCATCGCGCTTAATTTGATAACTAATTTCCTTAGCTCCATTTTGATTATTAATCTGACGTAGCTTATTAACGCTATCCACTGTCTGATTATTAACCTTAGTAATCGCATCACCAGCTTTTAAACCAGCTTTCTCGGCTGGCAAATTTTTAACAACTTCAATGGCAATAACTTGCTGATCGGTTACTGTTGCTCCTTTGGGTAAATTATCAGTTGCTTGTGGCCAACCAATTGACAAACCAATTCCAAAAATAACAGCTGCCAGTAAAAAATTCATCGTCACGCCAGCAATTAAAATAAAGAATCTTTGGCTAGCTGTTTTATTGATAAAATTTTTATTATCACCGGCTTGGCTTTGGCCATCCTCACCACGCAAACGGACGAAACCCCCTAGAGGTATCCAGTTTAAAGAAAAAATAGTATGACTAATTTTACCAAAACTAGTTCTAAAGATTTTCCATCTTTTTCGACTATTGCGAAACGCACCAATTGCTCGCGGTGGAAAGCCTAAGCCGAATTCTTCCACCTCAACCCCAGTAATTTTGGCAGCTAAAAAATGACCCAATTCATGAACTAAAACTAAAACACTTAATACTGCTAAAAAAATTAAAGTTGTCATACTAGATAGTCATAATATCAGTTTCTTTCTTATCACGAAGAGTCTTTAATTCCTCATTTTTCTTAGCCAAATAATCATCCAATTCTTTAACAAAACGAAACTTGTCATCTTCACTCAACTCTTTAGCGGCGAAAGCTGCCTCGATTTTATTTTTAACTTCTTCACGAGCTTGTCTTAAAACAATTCTAGCTTCCTCCATTTTTTCATTTAACCGCTTAACCAAGTCGCGGCGATTTTCTTCGTTCAGAGCTGGAATTGTCAATCTAATCTTATCACCTTCATTAACAATACCCATACCTAAGTCAGCAGCAATTAATCCTTTTTCAATATCTTTTAGAACTGACTTATCCCATGGTGCAATAACCATACAGCGCGGTTCTGGTACGCTAATATTGCCGAGAGCGCTAACTGATGAATAACTGCCATAAGCAGCAATCGAAACATTATCCAAAAGTCCTGGATGAGCCCGACCAGTCCTTAGACTAGTAATATCTTTAGTAAAAAAATCAATTGCCTTTTGAAAATCACCTTCTTGATTACTGATAAACTGATTCATAAAAATATTTTTTTAATTTTATTTTAATAATTATCTAACTATTCCATCAGTCTCTACAATTTCATCATCTTCCAACTGACTAGTCTTGGCTTTACTAGAAACCTCTAATAAGCTACCCGTGGCATTATCAGTTGCCTTAACTGTTGAGCCTGACATTAAAATTATAATCCTTTCTTTTTGGTCAGCTCTCGGTGTAACACCAATACTAAACTCACCAACCAAATCATCAACTTCAGCTGACATTTTATCTAACTTCCAAATTACCTGATGCTTATCCTGATCATAACTAATTTCTCCTTCGGCTGTATAATTCTTGCCACCCCAAGTTACATAATCAGGCAAATCAGCCACAACTGTCAAATCTCTTAAATCATGTTTAGTATTACTGAGATGCCAATAGACTTTAAAATTAGTCATTTCTCCAACAACTAAAGGTAACGGACCAGAGCCAACGGCAATATTGTCTTCATTAAAATACATAATACTCTCTTGAAAACCCAGATTACTATTTAACTGATGATTAACAGTATTGCTTTTTTGATCTTCCTTAAGTTCACTATCGACATCATCCTCTGTGGTATAATAAACAAAGCTACTAATTTCACCAACATCATTTTTATCGCCATTTTCCCAATCCTTTAGTTTAATAGAGAAGTTAATCGAACCACTTGCCCCTGGTTTAAGTAAAGCCAGTCCTGGTAATTCTTTTTTAGTCCAATAAATCTTTTGTCCGTCAATTTGACCTTTATCCTGATCTTTTAAACTCGACCAATCCAACCAGGCACCATTCAAGCTAGCCACTATCTTTAAATTACTCAGGTTGGTTTCACCTTGATTAACATAATCAATTCGATAATTGAGCACTTGTCCAGCCGAAACACCGCCGCCCGAATTATTGTCATTAACCTTAAGTAGTAAATTAAACCTACTGTTAACTACTTTAAATTCAAAGTCACGACTATCGACTAAATAAAGCTTATCTCCAATCTTCGTTTCAATTTTGAGTAATAAATTTTTATCACCACTACTGTCTTGATCAGGAATAATGATCATTTTTAAACCATTAACTTCGCTCTGTGGTTGATTTAATAGCCAAACACCAGCTGCTGTCGGTTCGATAATTTTATTATCCGCACCCAATAATTTTACCTCACCCCAATCAGGTTGATTAATTGTCAATAATAAATTATCAATCTGATTACTTTCTTTAGCTTGATAACTAACTGCAATTTCATTATTTCGCCCCAGAGATAAAGTATCCGGCGCCGATAAACCAATCAACAAGCTGGAATCACTTAAAATAATATTATTTTCCTGACTGACTTTAAAAGCGCTGCTTAAATTATTAGGTCTAAAATTAGCAACAATCTGGGCTTGGTTATTTTCACCAATTTTATTAATCAATTTACCAGTAACCACAATCACTCCGCTAGCTTGCGGCGCTAATTCACCAATTTGCCAGTAATTATTATTCTGCGTCGCCATTGGCTCGGCTTTTGAAAAAATAAAAGCTTCCGGCCAATCAATTTTAACCTCAACATCAGACATGGCTACTGAGCCAGTATTTTTATAATTTATCTTATAAGTAAACTCCTGCCCCGCAACAATATCTTTATCTGTCTCAATATTGACTGTAAATAAATCATTCTTGGCTCGGTAACTGGTATAATAGTTGTAACCAAACCAACCTAAGATCAAAACAACTAAACTATAGATTGCTATAGCGATCAACTTGAACCACCACCTTCGACGACGAATAGAAAACTTACTAACATCAACTGCTTCACCTCGTTCATCTTGATATATCTCCATTAAACTCTGATCAACTTCCTGATCACTAACTTCTTCATGACTATTAAGCTTACTTCCTGGAGCTGATTGGCCTTCACTCATCATTTGTTCTAAATAATCAATATTAGCTTTTTTACTTTTCGCTTTCATAATTATTTATTTATCAATTTGAAATAATAATCCAGCCGCCTGTCGATTGGCTACTTTATTAATTAACCATTCATTATTATTAATATTTTCTGGCGACGACCAAATTAACCGCCAATCACTTGGCCAAAGCCAGCTAACCTTCCAGGCATTAGCTTTTTGACCAGCCTGATTTTCTAATAATAACTGATAACGGCTAAATTTATTTAAGCCTAGCATAGCTCTAATTTTATTAAGCCAATTACCTTGTTTTTCTTCCAAAAGATTAAATGGCAACTGATAGCGAAAATGTATTTTAGCGGTCTGGCCTGGATCAATCATTGACCAATTGGCAAAAACAGTTCGACCAAGCTCATCGTAAACCAAAGTTCCACTCGCCTTATCTTGCCTAGCTAAGCCTTCGCCATTTTTAACTAAAGACAAATCTTCAGCTAAAGGATCGTTAGCCTTAAAAAATTTCTGATCAGGTACGCTAAAGCCATCAGCTGCAATCAACTGACTACCTTCAGGCACATAAAGTCTAAGCCAATCAACATTGCGAACACCATAAAGCCCCTCCCTTTTTTCACCAGTATGCTCGCGAATAATTGTCACATCATTAATCACTCGGCCATCAGATTGAATTTCTATTTTTTGTTCAATAGTTTGTCTAATTTTTAAATCAGTCTTACCACCAGCAATATTAGTATTAACTACCTGCAAATAGTCTTGGCCTTTTTCCAAATTAACTAACTTACCTGACCAACCCAAAGACTCCCATCTTTCTTGGATTTCCTTATTATTAAAATAACATAAAATGTGACGACTAGTTATCTGTTCTGAAACTACTTTTAATAAGGTTGCAATATTTTTTTGTTCACCTAAAGCTGTTGGTAATTTTTCTAAAATTTTCATTGCCAAATCACCAATAATTTTTTTAGGCTGCTGCTCGCCGCTAACCTTACTTTCAACATGATCTTGAACAGTAGCGCGAAAATTATTAGCATCGACAATCAAACCGTGCTCAGCCGACAAATCAATTGGTCCAGTGATAGTTAGCAAACTTTCTAACAAATCAGGAGTAATCGCCAAAACACCATCAACAGTTGGTCCACTGCTCTCAGCCAAAAACCAAGCCAACTGCTTGGCTGAAGTCGGCCAATCCGGCCACCAATTAGAGTCCCAGAATTTCCAATTACTATCAACTAATTTTAAAGCAGCTGGCGGATTAATAAAACGCTTTAGGCCACCCTCAGTATCATAGCTACCCCCCTTGGGTATTTCTAAGTTTTTAATTTTACCTTGACTTAAATCAAGTAAAGCATAGCTTCCAACAAAACCGCCGCTAGCTCGGGCTTCGGCATTATTTTGAAAAACCAATAAATAGCGCTTATCCATCTTTTCACCCAAAATATCCAGACTAGCCTTAGACCAATAAACTGTTTGCTCTAATGTTTTCTCTAGCAAGCTTAATTTATTCTGCCAATTACTGAGCTGCTGTCGATAGCCCTGCGGTAAAGTTACCGGATCTATTTTTTCAATCACTAAGCTTAATTTTCGACTGTCATCATAAGCTCTCTGACTATCTTGATTAACCGTCCTGATTGTTGTAATAAGATCTTGCTGCGCCAGTCCATGATTTAGATTGTCGGCTAAAATTGTTAAGTCATTACCTAGCTTACCAGATAAATCACCAGCCTGAGCAATAAGCGGCGCACTAGCCGCTAAGCGAGTCTGACTAGTCGGTACCACTAAAGCTAACTGCCACAACCAAGATTGGACATCACCTAAATCTTCACGGGCCTGGCTAAAATTAGCCGAAGCCTGATCAAATTTTTCACTAGCTGACAAAAAATCACGATTAGCTAATAACTGACCAGCTGATTTGAGATCATTTAAACCACTGCTAGAAGCACTGACCACCTTAACTCGCATACTCTGCAAGTCTTGAAAATAAGCAATCAGCTTAAACGGCAGAATTAATAACAAAAAAATACCGATCAAAGTCGCCACTGGCTTTAAAGTCTTGGGTTTAATTAATTTAAACCTCACTTTTGATACTGACTTTGCCTTAACTGGCCGAACAGTTTTTTTAACTACTGGAGTTGATTTAGATTTATTTAGCTTAATCTTAGCTACTTTAACTGGCTTGATCTTAACTGGCTTAACTTTAATCGGCTTTTCTTTAACCGTTTCAATTTGCTGTCTTAAATCTAAAACAAAATCAGATTGGCTTGGTTCATCTTGACTATAAATTATATTATTCTGAGCTGGCCGTTTCATGATTTTATCGAATTATTGATTATTTAATACTTTTAGATAAACAGCTTTAGTTTTTTCAGCACAATCTTGCCAACTATATTTCTTTATTTGCTGAAAACCGGCCGTTATTAATTTCTGACGCTGTTCTTTATTATTAACAATTAAATCTAGCTGCTGTAAAAATGAGTTTATTTGATTATCCTGAAAATAAACTGCTGCTTCACCTAGAACTTCCGGTAAACAAGAGCTGTTACTCGCCAAAACCGGACAACCATGGCTCATCGCCTCTAACGGTGGCAGACCAAAACCTTCATAACGTGAAGGAAAAACATATAAGCTAGCCTGTTGGTAAAGCTGTGCCAACTCATTATCAGGAACGAAACCAGTTAATCTTACTGGCGCTTCTTGGAGCCAATATTTTTTAACTAAGCTGGCTAGCCTTTCATAAAAAAAACTACTACCACCCACCAAAACCAACTGATAGTCCTGGTTTTTTTGCCACCATTGATAGAAGCTTGTCACTAGCCATTCTAGATTTTTATGGGGATAGGCATTGCCAACATATAAAAGATACTTTGCTGTTATATTATAGCGCAAAAGCAGAGTCTTGTCAGCTTGTCTTTCAGCCTTATTTTGATTGATAGTTAAATTAGTAAAACCATTATAAATCATGGTTATTTTTTCTGACGGAACTTTAAATTGAGTCATGATATCATCTTTGGTAAATTGAGAAATAGCAATAATTTTTTTAGCTTGACGCACTGCTCGCTTAATTACCAAACGATAGGCTAAATTTTTTAGCCAATAAACTGCTGCCGGTAAAGTACTAGCTCGGCGGCTAGGAAATTTGGTTAAAATTAGATCATGAATAGTCACAATTAGCGGACAAGAACAAATGATTGGTGCATTAAAATGAGGCACATGTAGTAAATCTAGCTTATATTTTTTAATCAATTTTGGCCAAGCTAACTGTTCAGCCATAGTATACCAGCGTTCAGGCATTACTACTTTCAAGACATTAGACTGATCGATTTGACAATCGCCTATGCTTTGCGGACTTAAAAATAAAACATACTCATTATCTAAGTCTTGGCCAACTATTAAGTCAGTTATTTCTTGGATATAACGCCCTAACCCGGCTCCAGTCGGGCCATAAAGACGAGCATCAATGCCGATGATTTTTTTATTGATTTTATTTTTTGTTTCCCCGCTCATCAACTTGATTTATCTTAACTAAACGATAGAGAGTAAACTTTTCATAAGACCAGACTTCTTCCAAGCGGTAGCCAAAAGGTGGTAGACGCCTTTCATTCAAATACTTAATATCTCGTTCATTAAAACGGAAATTAAAATAATAGAGCGGGTGCTTTTCCAGTATCTGACCGTAATAACGATTCATATTATCATCGTCGAATAAACCGACAATGACTTGTCTCTCTGGAAAAAATAATTTGTCCTGATACTTAGTAATAATAATGCTATTAGCTTCAGTTTTTTCTAAGACACCTTGTAGTAATTGATAATCCTCAATTTGACGTTGGCCAGTATACAGAAGACCCTCTTCTGAACCAATGGCCACAAAGCGTAGATTATAAAAACAAATAACTGCCACAATACTAACAATTACTGTTCGTGCTACTTGCTTACGAAAAAGAAAGCGAACAATAGTTCTTAAGGCTTCTGCCGCCCAAGGTAGGGCACCAAAATAAATCGGCAACCAATAGCGAGTGTATGAATTACCAATTGTAAAACGATTTGGATCGGGGTTATCATTAAACTTCCAACTGCCGTAATAAATAATTAAAAAAGCCGAAGCCAAAAGCCAACTAATTAAAAACAGCCAACGATCCTTAGACCATTGCCGACGATTGATAATAAAAAGAAAAACACCAACAACCGCCAAGATCATCAACCAAGGAAACATCGCAATAGCATAATGATAAAAAACAATTGCTGACTGCTTGGGCCAAAAACCAAAATAAAAAATAGTGTCTTTTAGCGTATTAAGTTTATCGACAATTACTGAACCATTAACTAAGCTCTGCCAACTAAACAAACCTAAACTCGTTTGACTAATAGTATTGACTGAATTAGTCATAGCTGGATAACCGCCGCCATACCAACTGCCATGAAGCCGTAAATTCCAACTAGCCATCGGAATTAAAGCCACCATCAACCAAGCCGCCCACCACAACCAACGATACCAGCCAATTTCTCGAAAATAGGCAATTATAATTAAAATCAATAATGGACCCAGCCATAATAATTCCGAAGTTCTAGTGGCAATTGCCCAGCCAAAAGCTAACCCGGAAATAGCCAAAGCTATTAAAGCTAAGCAACGACATTTCTTATTCTTAACCAAATCTCGCCGCCTTTCTAAAGCTCGAAAACCAAAATAAGTGCCAATAATAATCGAGCTTAAAAAAAGCACATTATGAAACATGCTTTTAGCACTATAGTAAACAAAAACTGGAAAAGTGGCTGCTAAAGTTGCTGCTACAACACCAGTTGATTGATTAAAAACCCTTTTAATTAGACCGAAGAAAAACCATAAACCTAAAATACCAATAATCGGCGTAATAAATGGTAAGACCTCAACAACTAGCAATCTAGCAATTGTTCCATAAAGTATCGGCAAGCCCAAAAAACTAACTGGCAACAATAAATTGCCTTCATTTTTAAAACTACGTGGCCGAACAATCTCTGCTGCTGGCAAAGCTACTCCATTATCAGATTTAAACTGGCCGGTCTCGGCGTAAAGCTTACTAAAATAATAATTAGCCGCCTCATCTGGAGCCGACCATTTGACAAAACCAGCTTGCTGGATACAATATTGATAAGTACTGGTAGCAGTAAAAAATAAGCTGCCAATAACTATCAAATAAGCGCCGGTCAAGATTATTGCATTGCTGAATTTAAATAAACGAGCCATGAAATTAACATCAAAAATAAATTTTTCAACCGACCCACTGCTAATTATTGCCCTGGCTAGCCTTTTAGGTTCTATCTGCTATTGGCTTTTCGGCCTAACCCTTTTCGGTCGGATAGCAACGCTTCTAGGAACCGCTATTATCTATTTTATTATATACCGAAATCGACCTCTTAGCCAAGCAAAATCAATAAATTACTATCATTGGAACTGGCCTAATTTATTATTGCTAACTTTACTAATTTTTTCGGGATTATATCTTTACTTTCACCGCAGCCAATTACCACTACAAACACCTTGGTCAGAAGTTAATTTTTTATTCTGGCTAAGCTATGGCTTAGCCGCCTTCTTGGGCCTATTGCTCTGCCGTTCTAAATACCAGATAAGTAGCTTCAATATTAGGCTCTGGTGGTTAATTACTTTCGGTGTTGCCAGCTTTGTTTATTTTTCTAGCTTTGGTTTTGATCCTTTTATCCATCAAGCTGCTGAAAAAACTATCGCCAGCCAAGGAGTTATCGAACCGAAAACACCATACTATATCGGCCAATATTCATTAGTAGTCTTGATTAATTGGTTGGCTAGAATCGATATCAGCCTGATTGAAAGATGGTTATTACCTATCTTGATTTCTTTTTTCCTACCGACCTTGCTTGCTAATTGGTTCAAAAACAATAACTTAACCGCAACAAAAGAAAAAATAATAATCTGGCTCTTGCCAATTCTAGGCTGGCCAATTTTTATTGTTACTAACCCACAAAATTGCGCTTACTTTTTCCTATTGAGCACAATCTTGTTTGCTACGATAAACTCCAAAGATAAAATTTTTCCCTGGCTAACGGCCCTAGCTAGTCTGGCCTGCCAACCTCTAGCCGGACTGCCCGCCCTGACTATTGCCATACTTAACACAAGCCCAACATTTAACCGGTCTCAGAAGATAAAAAACCTAACTATTTGGAGCGGCCTAAGCTTAACCCTGTTTATCCTCCCCCTTTCTTTTTGGTATGCTAATTGGCAACAGACTAATTCCTGGTCGCTGTCCTTCCCTCCCTTTCCCGAATTACTAAGCTGGTTAAACAATTTTACGAACTGGTCCAACCTCTGGCCCAATCAAGAACACCTCTGGCTTAACCTGATTTACAGTTGGCAAACCTGGCAAAAAATAATAGTTGTTCTTTTAATTATCTCTGGCTATAAAATTGCCAAGAAAGAACACGCTCACCTTGTTAAGCTTATCCGGCCGATTAGCTTATCTGTCTTAGCTTCTCTTGTCCTTACTAGTTTTATCCCTTTTGATTTTTTAATCAGCTATGAACGCTATAATTATTTATTGCGTTTCATCTGGGTTTTTCTAATTATCAATCTGCCCTTGATTTTACTCGCCCTAAACAAACTAACCGACGCTTGGCTCCAGCATAAAAATAACCGCTTGTTTATCGGCTCAACTAGCTTAGTCCTAAGTATCCTTCTGGTCTTTAGCCTTTATCTCAATTATCCTCGTCTTGATAAATACTCTAATGCCAAAGGCTTATCAGTTGGGGCTGCTGACTTAGCAGCTGTTATCTGGATTGAGGAAAATGCTTCACAAAACTATTTAGTTCTAGCTAATCAGCAAGTCAGCGCTGCTGCTCTAGGCCACTATGGTTTTTACTCCGGAAAACATTCCCGTTATTTAAAGGATTCTTTTTTCTATTATCCGATACCCACATCAGGTATACTTTATGAATATTATTTAAAAATGGTTAATGATTACCCTAGTCGCGACACTATAAAAAAAGCTGCCGAGCTAGCTGGCGTTAAAGAAGCTTATTTAGTCTTAAATAAATACTGGTACGGCTTTGAAAAATTAATCAGCGAAGCTAGGACTGAAGCTGATTCAATGAAAGAAATCAATAACCAACAAACCGTTATTTTTACTTATCGTTTTGACTGATATTATTTAGAATATTATTTAAATATTCTTCAGGGCTTACTACTACTCCATCATTTAGACAAGTCCACTTTTCTTTTTTGCTTATTCTCTGTTCAGCTTCTAACCAAGCTTTGGATAAGCTATCCAGATTACCGGCCTCAAAAGATAAATAACCTAAACGCTTAGCTAATTCACCACTGCCACCATGGCTGACAGTGATTGCCAAACAACCATTAGCTGCTGCTTCAATCAAATTTGTCGGCCAATTTTCATAACAAAAAGATGGTGCAATTAAAATATCGGCTTTTTTAAAATAAGCATTCACTTCTGACGAATCAACTCTTCCAACCACCTCTAAATTTTTCTCATTTTGAGCTAGTATTTTTAAATCCGCTTCAGCTTGGCCGCCACCAACAATGATTAATTTAACCGGCTCTAAATTATTTTCACTCAATCTTTGATTAAACTTAGACCAATTATTAGCTAACCAAACAATTCCTTTAGCTTGATTTAGCTGGCCAATAAATAAAGCCACCTTTAATGACTGCGGTTGATTATAGACCTGCGGCAAACAATCATTACTGGCGTTAGCTAGTCTTAGCCACTTATTTCGATTCAGCCATTTCATTCTTTGATGATAATTAATTAACCATTCCGATGGACTAATTAACAATCGAGCATAACCCAGCCAACTAGCAGTTAAACGTTGATAAACAACTGCTGCCAAACTACTAAATTGCTGCTCCTGTCCAACTATCATTAAACCGCTAGGGTGGAGATATTGTAAATCATGAACAACCTGCACGCTTTTTATACCTAAGCGCCAGCAACAAAAATGGAGACTATAACCTAAGCCAGTTAAATTATTAGCCACCACCAGATCTGGCTTGAACTCGGACAAAAGCCTGGCCCAACGCCCCATTAATCTAGTACCAAAACAATCTGGCAAATGCCACAACAATCTCCACCACCACGACATTGAAGCTAGCCGATAATAACTGCTCGGCCAAAAAATAGTTTCAATTTCATCGCTTAAATCAAAAGATTTTTCCGACAACAATTGCTCGTCTTTATCTGGGCTAAGCGCCACTATTTTAATTTCATGACCAGCCTTTTGCCAACCTTCAGCTAAGCGACGAACTATCACTTCTGCTCCGCCGCGCTGATAAGGAAAAAAAGTATTGTTCGCAATAATTATTTTCATTGTTTTTTTAAATAAAAAGCCGGGAGCTCGCTTGGCTGATCAAAAGAAAATTTAGCTACCGCTCTCACTCGACTAGCCTTGCTCATAGATAAGCTTAAATCTTTATTAGATAAAAGACTAATTATTTTTTTCGCTAGATCATCAACTTCTCCTGGGTTAATTAGCAGGCCGCAACTAGCGTCAATCACTTTTCTAACACCGGGTAAATTAGCTGCCAGACAAGGTACGCCGCTAGCCATTGCTTCCAATAGTACTAAACCAAAAGCTTCGCAGCGATTGATTGATGGTAAAACAAAAATATCGGCTAAGCGATAATAATCCGGCAACTCATCCCCGCTAGCTCGTCCAACCAAAAAAACTCGCTCAGCAACCCCTAATTCGTTAGCCTTTTTTTGATAAGAATCTTTCAAGTCACCATCGCCAACAATCACTAACTGCCAAGCTATTGATGGCTTTTCTGTCGCCACTTTAGCCAGAGCTTGTAATAAAATATCAACCCCTTTAAAATAATGGGCTTTATCTAAACCACCGACCATTAAAACAGTTGGCATTAAAGAATTCAGGCCAACTTTCTCCATTAACGTATCATTCTTATCGCCGGGACAAAACCGTTCAGTATCTACTTTGAATGGTATTTCTACTACCCTTTCCAAAGGAATGGCCCTCAGTTTTCCCGCTGCTGAATTCTCCCAATAATCCAACGAGGCGCAGGTTACTTTTTCAGCCATTTTTAATAATCTGGCCAAAAATAATTGACGAAAAATGGCAAAAACCCAGCCACGCCAACCCTTAGCTTGCGGATCCATATGGTAATGGATAAACAATCTAGTTCTTGAATATTTTTTCTTTAAGAAATAAACCAAAGCATCGGTGCCGTAAAATGGATAATGCAAGTGAACTATGTCAGAAGATTGCCAAATTTTCTTTAATCCACGAACCGCTGCAGCATTACCAAAGCTTAACCAGCTTGGCAAACGGATTATTTCATATCGTCCATCGGTCGGATAATTAACTTTCTTGCCGTAATCAGGACAAACTACGGTAATTTGAAAGTCAGGCTGAGCCATAGCCAGCCGATTAACAATTTCTTCAGTTGTATGACCCATGCCCCCAGGATACGGCGCATAAGTACAAACTAGATGAACTATTTTCATTTCTCCTAATCAATTTGGTCTTCCTTATTGTCAGTCAGTGGATCTTGTTTAGCCATTAAGCTAACTAATTGCGTTAATTGGCGTTCATATTTTTCTAGCTTAAGCCGCAGACGAAAAATAAAATAAAAACAAACCGCCACACCAACATAAAGAAGGACATCGATACCACTACCAGAAAAGCCCAATTTGGCTACCAAGCTGTCGATTTGGCTTAAAGACAAAACCGCTAAAGCTGAAGATAACCAGAATATCAACCAAAAGCCAAATTCCAACCAGCTAATCCGACGCTGCCTTTGTTGCCACAATAATTTAATTAAGAAGAAACCAATCAAGGCTAAAGCTACTATTTTCTGTAACATACTATTTAATCAATCTATCTAAAAATAAATCCTTAATAATTCGCCATCCTCCAGACATTCTTTGACCAAATTCAGTATAGCGAACCGTTACGCCAACTTCACGGTATTTAATACCTAGTTTTTTGGTCAGCCACAAAATTTCTGAGCAATGAGCCATTTTATCTTGCCGCCAATCAAGCTTCCTGGCAGCTTGAGCTGACAAAACACGAAAACCATTTTGTGGATCATTAAATTTAACCCCCAAGAAAAAACGATTAAACAACCTCGCTAAGGGTAATATCAATCGTTTTTTAAGCGGCGGCAAATTATGTTCTTTATCTAAAAAACGAGAACCAAAAACCATCTCAACTTCACCATTGATAACCGGTGCCGCAGTGGCCAAAATTTCTTCAGCCACAAATTGACCGTCAGCGTCGAAATGGACAATAACGTCAGCACCGTTTTCTAAAGCATATTGTGTTCCAGTTCTTAGAGCCGCTCCTTGGCCACGATTGATTGGGTGGCGCAAAACTAAGGCTCCCTTAGCCATGGCTACTCTAGCTGTCTGGTCCTTAGAGCCATCATCAACAACAACAATGTCAGCAATCCACCGCTTTACATCAGCTACCACTGCTCCAATATTTTTCTCCTCATTCCAAGCCGGAATAACGCAAACAACTTTCATAATCTACCAAACGGTCGGAATCTTCTTAAGTGACTTGCTGGAACGTAAATTCTCAATGGTTTTATCCAAACCATGATCCAGGCTCACAACCGGCATCCAGCCCAATTGTTCACGAGCTAAACGAGTATCTGGCAAATTGAGCTGCGACATAAAAAGTAATTGATCAGTATAAGTAATCTGGGAACTAGAACTGGTTTTTTCAATTATCTTGGCCGCAACATCGGCAATCTTTAAATCAACTTCTGAACCGATATTAACCGGACCGGCTAAATCGCTCTGCATTAATTTAATAACCCCATCAATAGCGTCGGAAATATAGCATAAAGACGAAGAAAAATTACTATCGCCATTAATAACCAAATCTTTATTATCTAAAGCATTGATAATAAAATCAGGAATCATATGGCCTTGATTGATAGGCAACCTAGGTCCGTATATTCTAAACAAACGAATAATCTTAGCATCTAAACCATGAACTTGACGATAAGTATTAACCATAGTCTCAGCAAAACGCTTACCCTCATCATAGCAGGCTCGCTCAGACAGCTGATCAACCACGCCCAAGTCATTTTCTAAAACTTTTCTAGTCTGTTGTTCTGGGCTATGGCCATAAACGACTGAAGAAGAAAAATGCATCAACTTGGCCTGATATTGTCGAGCTAATTCTAATACTTGAAAAACTGCAGCTGAATTGGCTGACAGGTTTGCTAAACGATTGTCCATAAAATCAACCGGCGACATCGGACAAGCTAAATTATAAATTTCTTGGATACCTTGAAATTTAATCTTAAAGCGCTCCAGCTCAGGAAAAGCTAACAGGTCCAAGGGTAGCGACATGTCATGACGGATAAAGATAAAATCTGGGTTGGACAGTAAATGGTCAATATTTAACTCGTTGCCACTGGAAAAATTATCAACGCAAATAATCTTATTAGTCTTGATAAGCTCATCACAAAGATGTGAACCAACAAAGCCGGCTCCGCCAGTTATCAAGATATTTTTCTTATCAAAAATCTTTTGCATCAACATAAAAAGTATTAATTAAAATATTGTTTACTTAAATTAAGTGGACTAGCTTTAATTCCACCTAGAAAAGCTTGATTGTAAGCATACCACGATTCACGAAGCTCACCTAAAGCATTAAACGCTCTAACCTGTGGAGCACCACCAGTTCCAGCAGCGGCGATAATTTCCGGTAAACCATCATTATTCAAATCACTCATGCTAACTGAAAAACCTAATTGAAAATTATTATTAAAGGCTAAAAAAGAATTAACTCGCCGACCAGTACTTCTAAAAACTCTAACCTCCGGCAATCGACCAGCTCCTGGAGCTACAATTATTTCAGCTTGATTGGCTTTGGCACCATAATCAATATTACCAACCGCTACTTGAACGCCGCCGCGAAAACTATTTTCATACGCCATAAACTGTCCCTTGAGCCTACCTTGACCACTAAAGATACGAACATGCGGACCGCCAGTTGAGCCGGCTCCGGTCACAATTTCATCTACACCATCACCATCAGTATCGCCAACCGCCAAGTTGACTCCACCACGAAAACCAGCAGCATAGGGCTTGAACTTATTTTTAAGAATGCCCTGAGCACTAAAAACTCTAACTTCGCTATTTACACCTGATCCAGTGGCCACAATAATCTCTCCAGCTTTATCACTATCAACATTACCGACAGCCACCCGAAGACCAGCCGTAAAACTCTTATCCCAAGCAATAAACTGACCAACTAACTTACCCTTATAATTAAAAATCTTAACCGCTGATTGGCCGCCTTTATCTGGTACGGCAACAATTTCTGGCGAACCGTCGTTGTCCAAATCACCACTAGCCACATTAATGCCGGCTGGAAAATTAATACCAAAAGCATAAAATTCACTGATTTTTTTACCCTTAGCATCTAAAATTTTAATCGGCTGACTGCTCGAAGTTGTTGATACCACTATCGGCGCTACTATAATTCGACTAACTTTATCATTAAGCTGTAAAGAAACATCGTTAATCGCTGAGGCCACATTAAGTCGTCCCCGCCCCATTTGACCTAAATATTCCATATTCAGCCGAGCAATATCATCGGCATTATTGAGTAACGTTCTAACTATCTGTTCGCGTTTTAACCCAGGGTTTTGCTGAAGTAGCAAAGCCACTGCCCCGCTAACCATCGGTACAGAAACCGAAGTCCCCGACCAATAACCATCATAATATTTATCAAAAGCTTGGCCATCAATCTGCTGATTGGGCGCATAAACTACAGTACTATAAACGCTAACTCCGGGAGCCGCAATATCAACGCAGCGTGAACCATAACTAGAAAAATTAGTCTTTTGATCTAGAGCATCAGTTGAAGCTACGCCAATTACCATATTTTTATCACCATCATGACAAGCTGGATACATTGCCAACTTATCAAGCGAATGACCATAACCACCAGACTCCTCATTGCCAGCCGCAGCTACTACAATTACTCCCGCCCTATAGGCTCTTTCAATTGCTTCCGCTAAACTTTGACTATAACCGTAACCAACAAAACTTAAATTGATAATATCAGCTCCATTATTAACAGCATAGTCAATCGCCTGAATAATTCTAAAAGTATTACCAATCCCCTTATCGTCTAAAGCTTTCAGCGGCATAATTTTGGCTCGCCAAGTAACACCAGCCACACCAGCCGCATTATTGCCAGCCGCGGCGGCTACGCCAGCCACAATTGTACCGTGATGGATACCATCCTCAGTAAAACCAGCTGTAAACTTGGGATTAGGATCAGCCACATTATTAACAAAATCCCAACCATTAACATCATCAATAAAACCATTACCATCATCATCTTTTCGATTATTCGGAATTTCTCGTTGATTGCGCCAAATATTATCCTTTAAATCTGGATGGTTGGTCTGAACACCAGAATCAATAATGGCGATTGTAATATCTGGGCTTTCTCGCCTTTCATCCCAAGCTGTTTCGGCTTTTATTTTCTGCAAATACCATTGATTGCTGTAAGCACTATCTGACGGTGACAAAGCTGCCTTAAAAGAACCTTGAATAGTAAAAAAATCCTCGGCTGCCCAAGTTATTGGACAAAAAACAAAGAAACCGATAGAGCTTATCAGCACCAAAAGCTTTATTTTTAAACAATTTCTAAACATTAGCCTGTTCTAAAATTCTTAAGGTTTCTCGAGCTGCTTTTTGCCAACTAAAATTATTAGCGCGAACTAACCCAGCCTTGACTAAATTATAGCGTAAATCTTGATTATTAACTATCTCCGCCATTTTTTCGGCTAACTCATTAGAGCTTGTTGGTTCAAAATAAAGACCAGCCTCCATGACAATTTCAGGTAACGATCCGGCCTTGGCCGCAATTATCGGCGCTCCAGAGGCCATAGCTTGAATCAACGGCATACCAAAACCTTCATACCAAGACGGCATAATAAAGCCAAGTGAACCCCGTAACAAGGCTGGCAGATCTTCTTCTGGAGTCCAGCCCAATTCTTTAACTCGACCCTGCAAAACCGGATCAACCAACAAATCATTCATTTCGTTCATTGCAAGAATATCCCGACCTCGCTTGCCAACCAAAACTAATTCGACTTGGCTGCCAGAATCCATCTGACAATACTGCCGAAAACCATTTAAGAGGCCAACAATATTTTTCTTACTCTCCAGTCGGCCAATATATAGAAAATAAGGTTTTTGTAAACCATGTCGGCTTAAAATTTCTTGATCATTGGATTTCTTTTCTTGATTATACAAAGATTGATCAAAACCATGGTAAATCACCTCAACTGTTTTATTTTGAGCTATTGGAAAATACTTGATTAATTCTTGTTTAGTAAATTCAGAAACCACAATCAATTTATCAGCACCACGAATAGCCTCCTTAGTTGACCATTCCAAATACTTTCGAGCGGCTGTCTGATAAAGCTCACTGTAAGCCATAAAGCCGACATCATGGATAGTATTAACTAATTTAGCTCTAGAAAATAAAGGCAAAACATGAGAAGGCACAAATAAAATCTGTGGCGGGAAAAACATCATTTCCAAAGTTAATCGTCCCAAAGTCCAAAAACGCTTAAACGGCCAAGCTAAAACTTTTAACCTAACATTTTGATATCTATCCGCTAACTCAATAAATTCCTGATCAAAGGCCTGATCGCTATACAAAACATACTGATTTTGACGATCAAGTTCGATCAGATTCTTGATAATATGGTAAGCATACCACTCGGTGCCGGTTTTTTGCTGACGATTGGCGCGAGAAGCATCAATACCGATTAGCATATTAGCGAGTTGCGAAAATTGATCGCTTATAACTATCCAAATTTTCTAAAGCAATGCCAGTACCCTTAACCACACAAGTCTTGGGATCTTCAGCCATAAAGACGGGCACATCAGTCGTGCGGGAAAGAAGCTGATCTAGATTACGTAAAAGCGAAGTGCCACCGCTTAAGACAATACCTTTTTCCATAATATCGGAGGCTAGTTCCGGTGGAGTTTCGCGCAAAATACTTTTGGCTGCACCAATGATTGCCTCAAGTTCATGCTGGATAGCCTCAGTAACATCATCAGAAGTCACGGTAATCGTTTTTGGCAGACCAGTCAGGATATCGCGGCCTTTGATATCGATTGATAATTTTTCTGTTAAATAAAGGGCGCTGCCAACACCAATCTTGATTTCCTCAGCCGTACGCTCACCAATCGCTAGATTATATTTACGACGAATATATTCAATAATCGACAAATCAATCTTATTGCCGCCAACCCTAACTGAAGTCGCCGTTACCACGCCACCCAAAGAAATCACGGCCATTTCAGCTGTTCCGCCACCGATATCGATAATCATATGGCCGGAAGCTGACCCAACAGCAATGTCAGCCCCGATAGCGGCCGCTACCGGTTCCTTAATCAGATATGCCGCCTTGGCC
This sequence comes from bacterium, assembly GCA_035411265.1. Classification (GTDB taxonomy): domain Bacteria; phylum Patescibacteriota; class Patescibacteriia; order Patescibacteriales; family Patescibacteriaceae; genus UBA1359. The sequence goes on from DAONSQ010000004.1 coordinate 20,074, forward strand.
CCTGCCCCTAAGGTCGCATCAATTACGGCCCGGCGTTCAGTCGATGTAATACCAGCCGGTACGGCTACCATAACTTCAGGTCGAAATAAACGAATACCGCCCAAAGCTTTATTAATAAAATAACGGATCATCACCTCGGTAGTATGATAATCAGCAATAACCCCGTCTTTTAAAGGTTTAACCGCAATAATAGTGTCTGGTGTTCGGCCGACCATGTCTTTGGCTTCATTGCCAACTGCTAAAATTTTCTTATCAGTCATAGAAACCGCCACTACACTCGACTCATTAACAACAATACCCTTTTTCGGTAAATGAACCAGGGTGTAAGTGGTGCCCAAATCAATAGCAATACGATTAATAAACATGTGAGGAAATACTACAAGTAAAACAAATTCAAAAAAGCCTTAAAGCCTAGCTGTAGTATAGCAGACAGGCTTAAAAAATCAATGGAAAAAGGCTATTTTTTAGGCAAAGAAAAAAGCCAGCCGCGGGTTAGCGCAACTGGCTTTAAAGTTGGGTTAAAAATTATTTAATCGTCGCCAGCGCTGGCAAGACGACTGTCTGCCACTGGTCTTGATTACAATACATCAGAAACGGCGTATTGCAGATCAAGCCAGCTTCCGGTGACGAAACAAATCCAGCTGGTAAGAGCTGTTTAAAATCAACACCCTCAACACCTTTTTTTAAGGCGATCGAGTATTGTTTACCAAACAACTTACCGATAGCTCCGCCTTTTTGAACCGTAACAACGATTTCGCAACCGTCATTAGCTTCAACTAGGCGAGACAAGGTGGCAGTATCGTACTTACCAAAATTGGTAACATCGACCAGCCACATTTTAGAGGTAAATTGCTCAGCGGTCTGGGCAATTTTACCAGCCTCAGCCACCTGGGCTTCATATTCTTCAATAGAAGCCTCAATAAACTGCTCCGCTTCCGGATCGCCAGTAATATAGTCTATAAATCTTTCGAAGACTGACTGGCGGTTGTGCTCATTGACTGTAGCAAACACTTGGTGCAGCTTCCAGCCAATTCGACTGAGACTATTAATAGTCCTTTGACTATGCGGGCCATCCAAAATAGCCGAGTCATGATCTAAGGCATTGTAGACCAATCCCCGAGCCTTCAAGGTGGCAGTTAGCCCATCAGGATCGGCGTCAGCAATAATTAAAAAACTCTCAGCTGGAAACTCACCTTCCTCGATGATAGCTGAACAAGCTGGAGTGGTCTTACGGTCAACAATGGTCGCCTTTTTGCCCAACAGCTCTTGAATCGCTTCGGCGCTTTTAATAATCTCTGCGTCACGAGGCGATTTGACCTCAGTGACGGCATGATGGTCTTTCAAAAAGACCTGGAACCTCAATTGACGGACCGCGAAATCAATCGCTAATTGGAGCGATTGGCAACACGGAGTGTCCAAAAAAGCAACTCGGCAATAACCTTGAGCCGCTTTTCAATCTAAAAAAAACATCACTTTTTCCAGATCGTTATCGTTCAAGATTTTTGTAAACAAAACTTTTGAACGATTAGCAACTGCAACACCTTCATTTCCGCTGGTCATAACTACTTTTTCCATTTTTTTCCTCCCCTGACTATCTTTAACGTCCGGTCAGTACGGATCCCTTATTTAGTCCCTCTAGAGACTTCTTTTGTTTTTGTTAATGAACAAACCTCTTTTCACAAACATCGCACTATATCATACTTTTTTATAATTGTCAAGAACAAAACAACCGCTCAAAGCGGTTGTTACTGGATTATATTATTTTTGTATCTTATCTTTATGGCCAAAAAGCCACTTCCAAAATCAGCTCCAGCTTGTATTTTTGCCTAACTTCAGCCTGAACCTTCTCAATTAGAGTTCGCATTTCTTTAGCAGTCGCCCCGCCATTATTGACTAAAAAATTAGAGTGCTGCGGGCTAACTTGAGCTTTAGCAATAGCTAAACCCGAGAGTCCCGCTTGTTCAACAATAAAACCGGCCGGCACTTCACCTCGACCAGTCGCCTTAACCGCTTCGGCTTTAGCTAATAGTTCCGGAGATTTAATGGCAACCTCGGTAACTAAAGCATTTTTAAAAATGCAGCCAGCACTTGGCAGCAGCGGATGCTTTTCACGACGATACTGGCGATGACTTTCGGCTATAGCTTGCAATTCTTCTTTTTGCCCATTTTTTAAAGCAAAACTGACTGACCAAATTAATAATTCTGGCCGCTCTTTAAAAATACTGTGTCGATAGGCAAATTGGCATTCAGCCTGACTAAATTTTTCCAAAGTATTGGTTTTAAAATTATAAGCCACAACCTCGACTAAATTATCAGCTATCCAGCCGCCAAAAGCACCGGCATTACCACGAACTGCTCCACCAACCTGGCCAGGAATGCCAGCTGCCCATTCTAAGCCGGCTAAACCATTGTCAACAGCTTCATTAACCAATCTAGATAAACTGCAACCAGCTCCCACTGTTATTTTTAAACCGTCAATTGTCGGATTTACTGCTGGCAAAGCAATCACCAGCCCCCCAACGCCTTCATCAGCAATAAGTAAATTACTGCCACCACCCAAATAACGAACCACTAAATTATTGGCTCTAGTCCACTGCCAAACTTGATCTAGCTGCTGAAGCGATTCAACCTGGACAAAATATTCTGCCGGCCCGCCAATCTGATAAGTAGTAAATGGAGCTAATCTAATTTTTTCTTGAATGAAGCTTGGCTTTTCCATGGTCATAAAGCTATTTTTTACCTAATAATTCTTGGCCGGCGCGAAAAATATCACCGGCCCCCATCAAAACTACGACTTGTTCGTCATTAATTGTCTGACGCAAAAATGTGATTAAACTATCTAAACTATCGAAATAATCAACTTTCCCCTCTTTACCATCATCTTTTCGACTAATAATTATTCTATCAGCTAATTCTTGTCCGGAAATACCACCTTCTACCTCGCGGGCTGACCCATAAATCTTTAAGATACCCACTTCATCGGCTTCATTAAAGCTAGCAGCAAAATCATCAAACAAGGCAATGGTTCGGCTAAAAGTATGCGGATGAAAAAAAATACGCAGCTTCTTGTCAGGATAACGCTCTTTCAAGGCTTTGAGACTAGCCTTGATTTCAGTGGGATGATGAGCATAATCATCAATAATATCAGCTCCCTGAAATTGACCCAAAATTTCTAAACGTCGAGCAGTTCCATTAAAAGCAGCTATACCTTCACGAATCTTATAGAGCGGCAACCCCAATTCAACACTGGCCGCTAAAACTGCCAAAGCATTACTAACATTATGTTTGCCAGGCAAGCTAGCGCTAAAATCACCCAAATCACCAGCATTAGTTATTGCTATGCGGCTTAATTTTTCATCTTCAGTCTCATCATCCAAATCAACACCCATTTTAACTTTAAAATACTGACGGCCATTAGCTTGATGCAGTCCATAAGCAACATAATCAGCAGCAGTATCAATGGCGTAGCTAATTATTCGTCCTCGACAGTGAACTGGCGCAATCTTTCTGATTATCGGATCATCGTAATTGGCAATCAAATAGCCATCGGTTGGTATTTTGACAATAAAATCAATAAAGGCTTGCTGATAATCAGCTGGGGTTGGGTAAAAATCAACATGATCATAATCAATGTTATTAAGCACTACCATCTTTGGCTGAAAATAGCGCAGCTTATTTTGATATTCATCAGCCTCAATTACCATAATACTGGAACTACCAATCAAGCTAGCGCCAGCGAATTGCGGTACTCTAGAACCAACCAAAACATTCGGCTTTAAATCGCCATTCCATAAAGTAAAACCGAGCCAAGCTGAGGTTGTGGTTTTGCCATGTGAGCCAGCTACTGCCACCCCGTAATATTGGCCAAAGATTTGTCCAAGCGCTTCAGCATAAGTCAAAGTCGGCTTATTTTCTAAAGCCCAAGCCACTTCTAGATTATCGCCATTATAAGCAGTTGAATAAATAATTAGTTCAGCTTCTTCCAGTGTCCGATTAAGCGCAAAACCACTATTTACTTTAATTTTATTATCTTTAAGCACTTGATCAGTCATAAAAGTTTCAGCCACATCACTACCACTGACCAAGTAGCCGCGATTCTTTAAAAATTGAGCTAGCATCGTCATGCCAACCCCCTTAATTCCAATAAAGTAAATATTTTTTACTGCTGACCAATCCATATAATTAAAAATACTTTTCAAAAACTTGATTAATCGCCACACTGTCCGCAATCTTGATGGCCCTGGGCCAGTTAGCTGTCATTACAGCCTGCCCAGTCTTGTTATCAATTACTTTCTCAATCTGTTTGTTTAATTGGCCATTAGCCAACTCTTTTTCTGCAAAAACTAACGCGGCTCCAGCTTCTTTAATTACTTGAGCATTTTCTATCTGATGTGAATTGGGCATCGGAATAATTAAGCTAGCCTTTTTAAAAGCCGCCAATTCAATCAGAGTTCCGAGTCCAGCGCGAGCAATCACTAAATCAGCTTCATGATAAGCCGCAAACATCAATTTTTGCTCCAAAAAATCAGTCTGATAATAATTACCATTATTTTCAGCCCTCCCCTTACCTTTGCCAGTCAAATGAATAACATTAGCTACCCTAGTTATTTCGATTAATTGTTCATCGATTAATTGATTAATACCAGCCGCTCCCGTTCCACCACCAAATACCAAAACCACTGGTTTTTCTTCTAAGAATTTCCACGGCGTTTGAATGGCTTGATCAACTTGATAAAATCTCTCTCTAATTGGCGCCCCGAGCCAGATAGCTTTGCGGCCATAATCTTGGCATGATTTCTCAAAAGTTACCAAGACTTCATTAGCGACGACAGACATTAGCTTATTGGCTAAACCAGGACGATAATCCAACTGTTCAATAACTACTGGAACTCTAAAAAACTTGGCCGCCCACACCACCGGCACACTAACAAAACTGCCAGCACTAATGACAAGTTTCGGCCTGGTTTGATAAATAAAAGAGACTGCCTGGCCAAAACCTTTAATTATCCTAAATAAATCAATAAAGTTAGCGATTGACCAATAGCGGCGGAATTTACCACTACTAATTGCCCTAAAATCAATTCCCGCCTCTTCAACTAAAATTTTTTCCGGACCACTAACTGTCCCCAACCATGACAACTGCAATTCTGGTCGATTTTTTCTTAAAGCTTCAGCAATAGCCAACAGCGGGGTCACTGAACCAGCTGTCCCACCGCCAGTCAACAAAAACAAAGGTTGTCTGCTTTGTTTTATCATATTTCTGGCAAATTATCCGGCAACTGAGCCCTCCTGGAAATATTAACCAATATTCCCAGACTAAACAGCCACGACATTAAAGACGACCCGCCATAGCTAACCAACGGTAAAGGCACGCCAGTCATTGGGAACAAATTGATTATTCCACCCAAATTAATAATCACTTGAATCAATAGACCAGAAACGATACCTCCAGCCAATATCTGACCAAAAGGATCTGGAGCTGCTTTAGCCACTTGATAACCGCGATACAAAATAGCGTAATATAATCCAATTAACAATAACGCAAACCACCAGCCTAGCTCTTCAGCTATAACTGAAAAAATAAAATCATTTTGGACTTCTGGCAAATACAGATATTTCTGTCGACTCTCACCAAGCCCTCGCCCCCAAAAACCGCCGGAACCAATAGCAATTAATGACTGATTAACCTGATAGCAACTTTTTTCCGGGCTATAACCAGGCTTTAAGACGCATAAAAAACGATCCTTTTGGTAACCACCCTTTAAAAAAACGTAGGCTGTCAGACCAACCACGCCAATGGCTGCCAAAACCAAAACAGTTTTCCAGCGACCACCACCCAAAAGATAGACAGCCATGCTAGTGGCTACAATAATTAACAATGTCCCTAAATCAGGCTGAGCTAATACTAAAAAACTAATAATTCCTAAAACTACCCAAAAAGAAGTTTCTAAGCGCTTTCTCTCCTCAGCTTGCTGACAAGCTAATTTTTTAGCCATCACGGCCGATAAATAAATCAATAAAAACAATTTAACAAATTCTGATGGCTGCAAAGAGAAGCCAAACACATTCAACCAAGCTCTAGAGCCAGATTCACTCATGGCTAAAGGCGTAAAAAGCGCCATTAAAAAACCAACAACTACAATCAAAAAACTGCCGCCCCACTTCTGCCATTTACGATAATCAATCCTACTAAAAATATAAAAACCAGTCAGCCCAATAACTGCCGACACTAACTGTTTTTTAAGCCAAAAATAAGTATCGCCGAAACGAGTATAAGCTACCACTGCCGATGAACTAGCCAAGCAAAACAAACCAATAACCACTAAAATAATAATTGCTGATAATAAGAATCGATCAGCCGGCTGACTGGGTAATTGTACTGCTGGTTTATTTTTATTAACCAGCTTATCAGCAATAACAGTCTTCTTTTTTATCACCAAGTGATTAACCATTACATTGTGTGATCAAGTAAAAATAAACAGATGCCGATAGCGCCACTAACTGCGGCAATTACCCAAAAACGCATAACAATCTTAGCCTCTGACCAGCCCTTGGCTTCAAAATGATGATGAATTGGCGCTGAAAGAAAAACTTTACGACCGTGACGCAATCTTTTAGAAGTTAACTGAATAATTACTGACACTGACTCCATAACGAAAATAAAACCAATAAATGGCAACAATAAGGCGGTATTAGTTAACATCGCGATTACCCCCAGGCAAATCCCCATACTCATCGAACCAGTATCGCCCATATAAAAACGGGCCGGAGTAATATTAAACCACAAAAAAGCCAATAAAGCTCCACAGATTACCGCACAAAAAGCAGCTAAATCATAGCGACCAATCAAAAAAGCTAAGGCGCCATAAATCATAAAACTTGATAGCAATGTTCCGCCAGCTAAGCCATCAAGGCCGTCGGTTTCATTAACCGAGAAAGCAGTACCAATAATAACAAAAGCAAACACTGGAATATACCACCAACCCAAAGAAAAATTACCTAAAAAAGGAATATGAAAAACATCCCAATCCAATTTAAAATAAAACCACAGGGCGCCAACTAGAGCAATAACGGCATAAATTAATAGTCTCGATTTAATATTTAAACCGCCGCCGCCCTTGGTCCCTTTACCACGAATATCCAACCAATCATCAAATAAACCAACAACCGCTGAAGCAATTAAAATACCCAGTGGTAAATAAGTCTGGCTGCGGCTTAAAAAGTTCATTTGACTTATCCAAGTATCTGGCCAAATCTTAGCCGCCAAAGACAAACCTAAGGCAAAAATTAAAGTCGTCACCCAAATCAAAACTCCGCCCATAGTTGGCGTGCCACTTTTAGCAGCATGAAGCTTGGAAAAGATAGGCGTATTACCACTATTGCGAATTGTTTTGCCTAATTTATAGCGATAAAGAAAATTGGTTAGAAGCGGTGTCCAAGCCATGGTAAAAATAAAGGCCCCAGCTGCTAGTAATAGTATCCTGATAATATAAAAATCCAACATAAAACTGACTTTAACGAAAATTAATTAACAATAAACCACTTAAGGCTAAATTAATAAAAAACAACACCGCTAAACTACCTCCCAAAATCGTCATCTTTAACTGTCGATTATTATTATACTGAACTGGCAAAATAAAGCTATTTACCAAAAAAGCTATTGTAGCTCCTGTTGGCAACCAATAAATTGAATTAGCTGAGCCAATCAAATCAATGCCAAAATGAATATTGTAATGTAAAATCAATAAACCTTCACCGCCCAATTTAACCATAGCAATCGATAAAGACCAAGATAGTAATAATAAAAATAAATCAGTCATTATTAGCCACCTTCCAGTACGATTGTGCCAAATTTCTGACCAAACAGCTCGCCAAGCATTAGTGGCTAAATAAAAAAAGTTTAAGATTTTTGAAAAAAACAATCTCATACTTAATTTTTTAATTCCGGCACCCAACTTCTTAAACGAGCCACTATTTTAGGCATTTTTTTAATAACTTGATCGATTTCGGCTACAGTTGTTTGTCGACCTAAAGTAAAACGAACGCTATAATGAGCTACCTCCTGACTAATACCCATGGCTAATAATGTATTTGAAGCATCTAAACTACCGGAAGCACAAGCTGAACCAGTTGAGACAGCAATACCTGCCAAATCTAAAGCCAATAACAAGGCTTCACCTTCAGCTAATATTACCGAAAAATGAGCATGGCTCGGCGTAGCTTGATCAATTTTTGTGTTCAAAATTAAATCTGGAATATCCTTTTTTAACCCCTTAACTAATCGATTGCGTAATAAGGCAATTCGCCGACAATCGGCAATCTGATGTCGTTGAACCAACTCCAAAGCTTTGGCTAAACCAATAATTCCAGGTACATTTAAAGTTCCGCTGCGCCGATTGAGTTCTTGATGGCCACCCAATTGGACAGCTAAAAGCGGCGTACCTGCTTTGACATAAAGACCACCAATTCCCTTAGGGCCATAAATTTTGTGGCCAGAAAAACTCAATAAGTCGCAATTTAAATAATTAACTCGGCAATCAAAGTAATTAACAGCTTGAGTAGCATCGGTATGGAAATAAATTCGCTGCGGCTTAGCATTCTGCTGACCACCATGCTTGCGCCACTCTTCTTGTCTAGCACGATTAATCTTTTTAATTAATTGACCGATTTCTCGAATTGGTTGTCTAATGCCAATTTCACTATTAACATAAGCGACTGTAACCAAAACAGTATTTTCTTTAATTAATTTTTGAATATCCTGAGGATCAACTAAGCCATTTTTATCTACTGGCAGCCAATCCACTTCCACTCCTTCGCGAGCTAATTGCAAACATGGCTGACGAACTGCCTCATGTTCAACGCTAGAAACAATAACATGCGGCTTCAATTGCGGCGATTGCTTTAAAATTGCTCTAATAACACCATTAACCGCTAAATTATCGGCTTCAGTTGCTCCGGAGGTAAAGATAATTTCCTTAGCTTCAGCTGCAAAAAAATCAGCCACCACTTGCCGAGACTCGATTACTGCTCGTTGAGCGGTTTGGCCAAAGCTATGCAATGAAGCTGGATTACCAAAAGCTTTAGACCAATACGGTAACATCGCCTTAATAACCTTGTCATCAGTCGGTGTTGTTGCGCTGTAATCTAGATAAACTTTCATAACTTAAAATGCTCGTACTTTTTTGATTTGTGAAAAATGGCTCTTGAGTTCAGTTTCAATCCCTTCTTTAAGCGTATATTCCATCATTGGACAATGGGCACAATGGCCCTGTAATTCAACCTGTAAAATCCCAGTGGTTTCATCAAAATCAACTAAGTGGATATCACCGCCGTCCATCTGCAGGCTTGGTCTAATTTCTTTCTCAACAATCTTTTCCAAATCAGTCCACCAACTTAGCTCTTTAATATTATTCATAAAAAATTTTAATTATTTATTCTGCTGGCGATAATTATCAATCGCCAATCTTAAAGCATCAACACCAAGCATCGAACAATGAACTTTAGGGGCTGGTAAGCCACCCAAGTCATCGACTACTTGATCCTTAGTAATTTCATAAGCTTCATCTAAAGTCTTGCCCTTAACTAAATCAGTTAAAGCTGATGAGACCGCAATGGCAGCCGCACAGCCCAATGTTTCAAATTTAACTTTTTCAATAACATTATCCTTAATCTCTAAATAGATTTTCATGATATCACCGCAAACCGGGTTACCCACCTGCCCAACAGCACTGGGTTTTTTTAACTGACCTTGGTTATGCGGCTTTTGAAAATGTTTTATCACTTTTTCACTATATAACATATTTTATTTATTAATATTAACTGGTGTCCCAACTGTAACTCGATCATAAATATATTGAGCCGCTCCTACACCTAAACGAATACAACCATGCGAAACTGGCCGACCAAGATGGTCAGAGCCTTCTCGCCACCCACTAGGCCATACTGGCAATTCATGTAAACCGAACTGTCCACGATCTAAGCCCAACCAATAAGGCATCCATAAGCCAAATTTAGACCAAGCTTTGGGAGCTTTATTAATTATTTGAAAATGGCCGATTGGTGTTGGAGTTTTTGGCGCTCCACTAGAAACAGTAAATTGTTTATATTTAACACCATCAAGCCAATAAGTTAATTCTTGGCGGCTAAGCGAAACATCCAATCTGATTGGTAATCTCGCTAAGCCTTTCTCTAGCGGATCAGTGGCTCGATCAATCTCTTGACCATCACTAGCTGTATCGCCATCAGTATCAGCATTAGCAATGCTAGTGCCGAAACGCAATTCCCAGAAATCAGTTAATCCATCTTGGTCATAGTCATTATCAATCAGCTTCACAGCCTTGGGATTGTGCGGTGAATAACCAGTTAATAATTCCTGACGATCACTATAACCATCGCCATCAGTGTCGGCCAAATTAGGATTGGTCGAATAGATGGCCACTTCATCTTGATCAGGTATGCCGTCTTGGTCAGTATCAGGCAAATTATTAGCCGAAACTTGGCCAGCCATCAGCAGCAATGAGCATACAGCAGCAAAGAAATATAAGCGGCGCAACATAGCGTCAAGATAAGGGAAAAATTAATCAATTTCCTAGCTTGAGTATATCACGGTAATAGCCTAAATACAAGGCTTTGACGACTGGACAAGTCGCCTTGAGGCGTGTATGATAAAAAGGTGCTGCCACTATTTTTAGAGACAGATTTTAGAGATAGCTAAATAACTGCTTATGGCCTCCTCAACTGACGCAATCAAGATGCCACCACAAAACCAAGAAGCCGAAGTTTCACTTCTTGGCTGTTTGCTTATTGATAAAGCGGCTGTTATTAAAATTGCCGATATCGTCAAAGCTGAAGATTTTTATAACGATATCAATGGTCTGATCTTTGCCGCCATGATTACTCTCTACCAAAATCATGAACCAATTGATCTGGTTAATTTAACCGACAAACTTAAAGCCAAAAATCAACTAGAAACAATCGGCGGCCGATCTTATCTAACTAGTCTCCTTCAAGGAGTAGCCACCGCTGCTAATGTTGTCAGCTATGCGGAAATCGTCAAACATAAATCAACCCTGCGCCGCTTGATTACTGCCGCCTCAGAAATTGGCGAACTTGGCTACCGTGAAGAAGATGAGCTTGATCAGATTCTAGACCAAGCTGAACAAAAACTTTTTGGCGTTTCTCATCAATATCTCAAACAATCTTTTCAACCAATCAGTAATCTTTTAACTGACGCTTTCGATCGTATTGACGAACTTCATAAACAAGGCGGCCGTCTACGTGGCTTACCAACCGCTTTTATTGATTTAGATAAATTGACTTCCGGTTTGCAAAAATCTGATTTAATTATTTTAGCGGCTCGCCCGAGTGTCGGCAAAACTTCTTTTGCTTTGGATTTAGCTCGCCAAGCCGCTATTAAAGGCCGCGCTAAAGTCGGTATCTTTTCGCTGGAAATGAGTAAAGAACAGCTAGTTGACCGCCTACTCTGTGCCGAAGCTAATATTAGTTTATGGAAAATGCGTACCGGCCAGCTGTCTGATCGAGAGGATGACGATGATTTCGGACGCCTCAGCTACGCCATGGGCGCCCTAGCTGAAGCTTCAATCTTTATTGACGATTCACCAAATTGCAATATCATGGAAATTCGGACTAAATGCCGGCGCCAACAAACCGAAAGTGGTCTAGATTTGGTTATTATCGACTATTTGCAATTGATGGAGGGCCGTAATCGTACTGGCGACAATCGCGTTCAAGAAATTGCCGAAATAACTCGCTCACTGAAAGGTTTAGCTCGCGAATTGAATGTTCCGGTTATCGCTCTATCTCAATTATCTCGTGCTGTCGAACAAACTAAACCGGCTATCCCTAAATTAGCTCACTTGCGTGAATCCGGTTCTATTGAGCAGGATGCTGATATTGTTATGTTTATTTACCGTAAAGCTGCTGACCGCAACTACGATCTGGAAAGTTTAAGTGATTTTGAAAAACATGTTGCCGAAATCCATATTGCTAAACATCGTAATGGTCCAACCGGCAAAGTTGACTTATACTTTGATAGCAATACTGTTAATTTTAAAAATTTAGATAAAAGCGGCCTTAGTGCCAGCTAATTAAAATTTATGTTCAACAAATTAAAGCAATTAAAAGATTTAAGAGATCAAGCTAAAGTCATGCAGACTGCCTTATCCGGCGAAAAAGTTGTTGCTGAAAAACATGGTGTTACTATTGAAATGAACGGTAACATGGAAATACTAGCTGTAACTATCAGCCCTGACTTAGCTCGCGAAAATATCGCTTCAGCTACTCGTGAAGCAGTTAATGAAGCCATTAAAAAAACCCAACAAGTTATGGCCAAAAAAATGCAAGAAATGGGCGGCCTAGCTGGTTTGGGTTTATAATTTATGGCTTATCCGGTTTTAGTTCAAGATTTAATTCGCTTACTTAGCCAACTGCCGTCAGTCGGTCCCAAAACTGCTGAACGTTATGTTTTTTATTTGCTCGAACAAAAACCAGAATTAATTGAGCCCTTAGCTCAGCATTTGCAACAACTAGGACAAGCCTTAAAAACCTGCTCTATTTGCGGGGCTATCAGCCTAACAGAGAAATGCAATATCTGCGAAGACAAACAGCGACAAGATCAAATTATTTGTATTGTTGCCACCAATCAAGACTTAGAAGCCATTGAAAGCACTGGTAACTACCCTGGACGTTATTTTGTTTTAGGCGGCTATCTTGATACTTTAAATGATATCAAACCAGAAGACTTGCGTTTTGAAGCTTTACTGAATCATCTACGAACTCATTCGGCAATCGAAGAACTGATACTGGCTTTTGATCCAACCATCGAAGGAGAAACTACCGCTCTTTATCTGAGCAAACTCCTTGAAAAATGGCCGGGGAAAATAAGCCGCCTAGCTCGCGGATTGTCTAGCGGCGCCAATCTAGAATATGCTGACCCGCTAACTTTAGCTAATGCCTTAAAATTTAGACAAATCTTGAAATAATTTTCAGGTAGTCCTAATAAAAATAACCCCAAATACTGGGGTTATTTTTATTGCCAAAATTTGCGACGACGAACTTGACGATGATAAGTTATGGCAAAACGATGGGCTTCATCTCTTACTCTTTTTAAGAGATGCAGAGCTGGACTATTGAGCGATAACTGAAGAGGCTCGGCTTTGCCAGGAAAATAAACTTTATCTAAAGCCCTGGCTGATCTTAAGCCCACGTCTTTACCTAAACCAATTACTTTTACTTCCCAGCCAGCCTGTTTAAGCACTTTTTCAGCAGCATTAACTTGCGCCTTAGCTCCATCGACTACAACCAAATCAGGTCGACCCCAATCTTCATGAACTACCCGCCGTTTTAGCATTTCTTTAAGCAAAGCCGTATCGCCTGCCTCTTTACTAGACAATGACTCAAAATCACTTAGTTTAAATCGACGGTATTCCTGAGAAACAGCCTCGCCCGACAAGAAGACCACCATAGAACCAACCGCTTGCAGCCCATATAAATTAGATAAATCATAACCTTCAATCCGTTCTGGCGCTTTATTTAAATTTAAAGCTTTGGCTAATTCAAAAACATCATTGGCATACTTCTCACTAAGGCCAATAATTTGGTTATTGGCTAGTACTTTATTTAACTGCTCCAACTGCCAAGAGTATGAACTAATTTTTTGTTCAATTACTGCAATCTCCCCTAAATCTGCAGTTTTTAGTATTTTTTTTAACCTTTTTTCCAAACCATGCCGGTCTTGTTCTATTTTTTTAACAACGGCTTTTTTCTCACCACTCAAAAATAAGCCAATATTTTTTATAAGCTTTTTGTACTCAAGCTTACTCATAAAATCTTGGCAAACCCCGGGACATTGGCCCAAGCGATAATAAAGACAAGCTTTTTTAGGCATTAAACGGCACGAGCGATATGGCCAAACTTTCCTGATAATCTTAATTGTTTCGCGAGCGGCCTGCACACTGGTAAAAGGACCGAAAAACTGTCCGCTCTCCTCTAACTTTCTAGTTATATAAATCCTGGGAAAGTCTTCACTGCTAATCGCAATATAGGCATAACGCTTGTCATCTCGCCAGACTATATTATAGCGCGGCTGATATTTTTTAATAAAATTGGACTCTAAAAGCAAAGCCTCGATTTCACTGTCTGTTTCCACCCATTTTACCTGGTCAACTTGATCAATCATTTGTTTTTTAGCTGCCGACAAATCTTGATAACGCTGCCAATAAGAATAAACTCGCCGCCTTAGATTAACTGCCTTACCAACATAAACAATCTTTTTCTGTACAAAAAATTGATACGACCCGGGCCGCTCTGGGATGGCTAAATCTTTTATTTTATCTAAACTGAGCATAAAAAAATAAGATGGACTTTAAGCCCATCTTATTATTGAAAAACTATAAAAGCAATAATTATTCCTCACTGATTGCCTGCATCGGACAGCTATCGATAATATTTTGAATATTATCAGTTAAACAACCTTCTTTGACCTCAGCCTTGCCTTCGCCGTTAAATTTAAAGCATTCCGGGCATAAATTAACACAAAGACCACAACCAATACAATTATTTTGATCAAGCTTTATCATAAGTTTATTTTTTATGTTTAGACCAATTAGTTTTAACCCCTTTCTTACCATCTTTTTCACTGGCTTGCTCTGGATCAACTTCAACAATTATCCGACCAGACTGCTGATCATTTATTTCAACTAAAAAAGTGCCTTTCAAAATATTACGATTAATTACCGTCCCCATTTGGTCGTTTACTTTCCAACTGCTTCCAAGGCTTGGTAATTTTCGAGCCATTTCTTGATAACCCTCAGCTTCATAAGCTAAACAACACATCAAGCGACCACAAATACCAGAGATTCTTTCGCTACCACGATGATTAATTCCTTGAATTTCAGCCATATCAGAAGTAACTGAAGAAAGTTCAGTCAAAAAACCGCGACAGCATAAGCCTCGACCACAAACACCCTGACCGCCAAATATTTTAGCTTCATCACGAGTACCAATCTGTTGTAATCTAATCTGACAATTAAACTGTCTGGTTAATAATCGAACCAATTCGCGAAAATCAATCCGACCTTCAGCCGTAAAAGCAAAAGTTAACCGTCGACCATCGGCTGAAATAGCAGCATCAACCAATTTCATTTCTAGCTGGCATTGTTCAATGAAATTCTGACATTGTACCATGGCTACATTCTTGTCAAATTCATCAATAATCCGACAGGCTTGGTCATCAGCTAGGCCAACAATATCGCTGGTACGATCAGACCAGCTAGCCGCTTGCTCTTCACTTAAATATTTAAAACCCAATAAGCGGCCAATTTCTTGACCGCTCTCGGTTTCAATAATAACGCGCTGACCAATTTCAGGAGTGTTTTCCCCTAATTGGCACAAATTGGGCCGATCCCATGGATAAATTTGCACCAAAGCTAATTTCATATCTGAAATTAAAGCTATCAGCTACAAACGGAAACGATAAAATCCTTCAATAGTAGCGCCATTTAAGAACTGTTCAATAGTTTGTTTTTCATCTTTGATGAATTCCTGTTTCAATAGACAGACTTCACCAAAATAACGATTAACTTTGCCTTCTAAAATCTTTTCAATCATTTCAGCTGGTTTACCTTCACGGCTCAATTGTTCACGATAAATGGCTTTTTCACTTTCAATTTCTTCAGCAGAAACTTCGGCCGGAGTTAAATATTTAGGATTATTGGCAGCAATTTGCATAGCAATATCATGAGCCATATCTTCGGCTTCAGAACGGCTAAGCGCGATCAAGACACCAGTGGTTCCGCCAGCATGCAAATAAGCAGTAACTGTACCTTGACTATTTAAAGTAGCACAATTGCTCAAAACAATCTTTTCACCGATAACACCACTCAAAGCATCAACCGCTTCTTGAACAGTCTGATTGCCTAGAGGTAAATTTAATAACTCGGCTAAAGTAGCTGGCTGTTTTTCCACTAATACTGCCAAGATACTATCAGCTAAACCTTGAAATTGATCGTTGCGAGCAACAAAATCGGTTTCAGCTCGAAGTTCGATTAAATGGCCGCGCTTCTTGTCAGCACTAACCCAAGACTTAATAACACCTTGGTTAGTTTCTCGTTCTGAACGTTTTCCAGCTTTAGCAATACCCTTTTTACGCAATATTTCCATGGCTACGGTTAAGTCGCCATTAGCTTCAGCTAAAGCTCCTTTGCAATCGACGATACCGGCGCCAGATTGTTCGCGTAAATTCTTAATAGCTTCCATGGTAATTTCCATATTGGTAAAAGTAAAAAATAAATTAAATTATTGAGCTTTAGCTGGCTGGTGAGCTTCACGAGCCGCTTCACGCTGCTTCTTGCCTTCTAAAATGGCTTTTTCTAGAGACTTAAGGACTAATTCAATACCTTTAGTAGCATCATCATTAGCCGGAATTGGAAAATCAATGCCAGTTGGATTGGTATTGGTATCACAAATAGCAATAATTGGAATCTTGCGCTTTAAAGCTTCAGCTAAAGCAGTCTTTTCTTTTTTGATATCCCAGATAAAAATAATTTCTGGAACTTTAACCAAATTAACCAAACCACCAACACCAACTTCCAATTTAGCTGCTTCCCGATCAAATTCTAACTGTTCTTTCTTGGTGTATTTAGCTAATTGGCCAGTCTTTTTCTTATCCAAAATATCTTTATATTTGCGGATTGAATTTTTAATAATGAAGAAATTGGTCAAAGTACCACCCAACCAGTGTTCGGTAATATATGGCATACCGGTATTTTCAGCAACCTTTTTTAAAGATTCTTTAACCTGGTCTTTGGTGCCAACCAATAAGATGTTTTTGCCAGAAGCAATTTCTTTAGTAATAAAAGCCCAAGCTTTATCAATTTGCTCTTGGGTTTTGACTAAATCAATAATGTGGAGACCCTTTTTGTTACCAAAAATAAATGGTTTCATCTTAGGATTCCATTTGGAAGTTTTGTGACCAAAATGCAAGCCAGCAGCCAGCATCTCGTCTAGAGATAGGACATTAGACATAGTTTCCTTTCAACCGCTGCGATCCGTCACCCGAGAGCCTTAAGCGGGCAAGGAAAATTGGAACGCATGAGTCGTTAAATTAAAATAGAATAAAAACAGGCTCAAAATTGTAAATTGATACTTCTAAATATAAAGAATTAGCCAATAATTGTCAAGTTAACTAATCAAAATTCAAAATGCAGATTTTAGATCAAAGATTGGGACACCCCTGGCTAACGCCCACACCGAAAACCAAGGCCACTATTGGAATAACCCGGACTACTACCCAGCGTGAGTGTCAAAACACCAGCATTTGCCCCATCACCCCAGCGACCACCACGGCGAAAAGCGTAATTGTTGTTATTAGTAGCGGTGCCATCACTATAGATACGGCCATAGCCTTGAGTA
>DAONSQ010000005.1:0-34492 GCA_035411265.1 bacterium
GAACTGGTAGACGCGCACGACTCAAAATCGTGTGGGAGCAATCTCATGAGAGTTCGAGCCTCTCCCGAGGTACTGAAAAATAGCTGTCAATTTATTTGACGGCTTTTTTTATTGATTGACAAAACAAGCAAAAGCGCTAGGATGGCTATAGGTTATTTCGCATCTTAAAAACAAAATAAAAAAACAGGAGGGTATCATGAAAAAGGCAATAATTCTATTGGTTCTAATGGTAATGCTATCAACTGTTCTGATGGCATGGCAACAACACTTGCAAAACGATAATAAAAGCCTAAGAAAGTTACGCCGCTGCGGCAATATTGTTTATGGCGCCTACGACAAAGGCTACTTCAAGTCTAATGCCGCTGGCACTAGTTTTAATTATTATCCGGCTACCGATAACGATTCCATCACCTTCTACTCAGCCTGGATGTTTGATGAAAATAACATCATTTTAGGCGGACAGATTGAATGGGAATATTATCATGGTCATGGGGTGTTTTTCAAAACTACCAATGGTGGCCAAACCTGGACTAGAAAAGATATTTTACAGAGTATCAGTATTCCACCCTATGGGCGGCGAATGGTCAAAGATTTAGAGTTTCGCAATAGCAATATTGGCTTCGCTCTTACCGGTAGCAATCTTCATGGACCGGAGGTAGTTCCCGACCAAATACACTTCACCAGTAATGGTGGAGAAACTTGGAACGGTGTGAGCTTCCCTACCGAGACTGTTACTGATGTTAGTTTTAGCGGACCATTTGCTGCTTACGCTATCAGGCGTGCCAATGGAACCTGTTATCTGAAATATAGCAGTTCCCCTAGCGGTAATGGCTGGATAAATAACAATTTTAATTGGGAATCAACAATTGATTTCCTAAATTATGACAATGAAACTGATCGCTGGGTTATTAATGTTAAATCCAGTGATTCTCAAAGCTTTTATCTAGCCTACACCAATCAAGCTAGTGGAATTGCTAATCAGCTTGGCGATTGGACTGCTCCTCTAGTGGGCGCTCTGCCCATAAATTCAGTTTTCAATTTTCCAATTATCGAACAACACGGTAATGACTTGTACGCCACCCTAACAATTCACAGCCCACAAAACAGCCGTTTAGCCATTGCTAAATCAGAAAATTTCGGCGACTGGCACGTTTTTATTGACTGGCTGCCATTACCTTATAATCAAGCTAATCAAGACAGTTCAATCACTGGTCTAATTTACGCTAATGGTCAAATTTATATTTGCAATAACGAAAAACTATTATCTTATCAAGTCGAAGTAGCTACTGATGATCAAACCGAATCGCCAGAATTAATCAGCAATCTTGGCTGCTATCCTAATCCTTTTAGAGAAAACACCAAAATTAAATTCAAAAACACTCGTGACGCTAAGGTCGAAATTAATATTTTCAATATTAAGGGCCAGTTAATTAAAAAAATTCTCGACAAAACAGTTGACTCCGGCGAACATCAGTTTGTCTGGAATGGCAAAAAAGATAATAACCAACCGGCGGCTGCTGGTATTTATTTTTACAACATAAAATCAGGCCGGTATAGCAAAACCGGCAAAATACTTCTTTTAAAATAAACCTTAAGCCGAGCAACTAGCTCGGCTTTTATCTTGACAAAAAATTGATTATGTGCTTAAATATTAGCACCCTGGAAAATCGTCCTTTAACAAAAAAATGAAAAGGAGGTAGAAATGTTTGGCAAAATGCCACTTGAAATGGTGCTTGATTTTTCACGAAAATGGCAGCGAGATTATGTTGCTATTTTTGAAAATCAAGCTGAAATCCAGTTGACTCCAAGAACTTTTCTTCAAGAGTTGCTTCCACGGATCATTAACTGGTATGATCACCGAAAATTGTTTGAGCGGCTGGAAGCCAAAGACAATAAGACACATTCAATCAGACAAATGTGTTTTATTTTAGCTTCTAGTCGCCATCTTGACGGAGATGAGCTTTGTTCTAGCTTATTGGCTACCTGGGCCAATGATCTTGGTAAAGGACTTCTGGAAAGCTATCAGCAAGAGCTGCACCCAGAAATGTCAGCCTTTATCCTTGATTCTTGTCTTCAGGACCTAGGCTTGAGTGGTCAAATCTTTAGCGAGGCCATTTACGCCACTATGGCGCATAACGGCTATCAAGCAAGAACTATCGTTGGCGAAATTGATCATTTAATTAATCCTTATCCAGATGAAATTGATGGTCAATTACATCGGCCAACTGTCATGGCTCGCAAAGCCGCTCAGTCTGAATTGATGGGACCTTACGGCTTCGTTCGGGTTATGCTAGACAACTATCATTATCCGGAAAGATTCGCCCTGGGTCGACCAATAAGTAGTAGCGTCCTAAGTCAAATTCAAGATCAACTGCAAAGCCAAATTAATATCACAATCTATAATGAACGTGATTTTGGCATAGTCAAAGACTTAAACGACAAATACTGGTCATGGACAAAGGACTTGGTCAACCGAGTTCAGTCAATCCATGACCTAAAAATGGCTAAAGAGGACGCTGTCAGCTCCAATCTGACAGCCTGGCTTCACCGAGGGATTGGCGCCGACTGTAGCGTCGACAATTTCATCAACATGCTTAACAACTTAGATGAAATTGATCGCACCGCTTGGCTGGCTGGCCTCAATCTAGCTATGGAGCTAGCGGAAGTCCAGGCCGATCTTTTAACAGAAAAGATTGGTCCAAAATTAAGAATAATCCCCGACAGCTTACCAGTTTTCGGGTCATTATTCTTCAACTTTTTGACCCTTTAAACACAAAGGCAACCACTAACGGTTGCCTTTTTTCTTTTTCATTTGTTGTTCTCGCCACTTAGCAATTTCTCTATGATTGCCGGAAAGCAAAACTTCCGGTACTGCTTGCTTTCGACCATTAATTTCAACTACTTCTGGCTTGGTATACTGAGGATATTCTAACTGGCCAACCCGGCTATGCGACTCCTGGAGCAGGCTATCAGCATTACCTAAAACCCCCGGCAGTAACCGCGCTACGGAATCGACAATTGTCATTGCCCCGAGTTCACCGCCAGTTAAAACATAATTGCCAATTGAGACTTCTTCATCAATCAGCTCTTTAATCCGCTCATCAACCCCTTCATAGCGGCCACAAATAATAATCACTTCGTCTAATCGGCTGTACTGGCGAGCCTTGGCTTGAGTCCAAGTCTTGCCTTTGGCTGACATCAAAATCACCTTACGTTTTTGATTTTTAGTTTTAATCGCTGCCAAAGCTTTAGCAATCGGTTCAACTTGCATCACCATACCTGGACCGCCACCATAAGGCGTATCATCAACTCGGCGTTGCTTGTTGAGCGACCAATCGCGCAAATCATGCACTTTAATAGAAAAATGGCCCTGTTTTTGGCCGCGACCAATGATTGACTCTTTAAAATAATCAAAGGCTTCGGGCAGGACAGAAATTATTTGGAATAACATAAAATAATTATAGCACAAAAAACAAAAAGACCAGCGAGCTGGTCTTTTTGCTATTGATGAGAGTGCTTTTAGATTGACAAATCTTCGACTGAAGACAAATCAACGCTGTCAGTAGCAACCTGTTCTGGACGATCTTCACGATGTGGTCGTTGACCGCCATTTGGATCGTAGATTTTTAGATTGACGCGAGCGCTATTTTTAGCACCGACAATTTTTAATAAAGTGCGGATAGCCTGCGCAGTCTGGCCACGGCGACCAATGACATAGCCCATGTCGGCCGGATTGATTTTCAGGGTCAACAGGACGCCCATTTCGTCAACACTGCGATCAACGGAAACATCTTCCGGATTGCTGACGATGGCCTTGACAACATACTCTAAGAACTCTTTGTCATGAAGCTCCATACTTTTTCTTTAACATTAAACTTAGGCTAAAGTACCTAATATTATTCTAAATAATAGCATATTGAGCTAAACAGTGTCAAACCAATCAAGCTAAACGCCAATTAATTCAGGCCAAAAACTTGCAGATGCAATTTCTTGGCTGATTGATCATCAAGCTCTTTATAAATAGCGCGAACAGTATAGCGATAATGTCCATTAGGTAAAGCAAATTCATCAGTCACCGCCAGACTCCACAGGCTTTCTCGGCCAACCTTAGCTTTAATTTCGGCCAATTCAGCCACTAAGGCTTGACGATCAACTAATTCTAAATTGGCATCAAGGCTAACTAATTTTTGAGTTAATTCAACAGTCGGAGCATAATGTTCAGTCGTAGTTAAAAATTCAACCAGCTGATCGGCATCAATTTCAGCCGCCGCCATTGTCTGGCCATTATATTTATCCACCAGCTGCAAAAGGACTCCAATTGGCCGACCAGCTAAATTAAACTGCCAAGCCGCATAAGGATTACCGACTTCTGGAACCTTTTCTAACCTAGTCCAAGTAATTTCAGTGGCCCCATTGTAAGCCAAAAAACCAGCTACTGCTTGGCGAAGCTCTTCAACCACTGATTTCTCACCAGCCATCAGCCAACCTAAATGTTCGGCTTCTAAATATTCGCCATCTTTTTGACCAAAAATCTTACCGATTTCAAAGATTCGCAAATCAGCTACTTGTTTTTTATTATATTCACGCGACTGTTTAACTAGGCTAGCTAAAATTGTCTGGCGCAAATCCGTATAATCTTCATTAATAGCATTGATAGCTCGAGCAATCTCCCAATCTAAATAATTGGTCTCCAAATTATTATCGTTGGTTACCATAGTCCAAGACAATACCTCATCCCAACCGCCAGCCGTTAAATAATCGCGCCATTTTTCTTTAAGCTTAGTTAGCGGCTTGGTAATATCAGTTGTCACTGTCAAGGCCGGTAAAGCCGCCGGAATACGATCATAACGATAGAGACGGACAACTTCTTCCACCAAATCTTCCGGCATCTCCAAGTCAGTCCGCCAACTAGGCACTGTCACCGACCACGGCAGAGCTTGAGTATCAACCTCAAAACCTAACTGAGTCAATAATTGCTGGCTTTCAGCTGGACTAATATCAACCCCGGCCAATTGAGATGCTAATTGTGGATCAAAAGCAATACTTGCAACCGCTGCAGTCTCTGGATAATACTCAAAAACGCTGCTCACCACTTGGACACCAGCTTGTTCAATCAATAAGTTAACCAATAAATCAAAAGCATAGGCTAATTCACTAGCACTCAAATATTTTTCCAATTTATTACTAGCTTCAGTAACAATATGCAGCTGACGAGAATTCTTACGGACAATGCTGGGATTATAGGCGGCCATTTCTAAAATAAAATTAGTAGTTGCAGGATTGATAGCCGCATAGTTAGTGCCAACAATTCCGGCCAAAGCAATGACTTCTCGGCGATCGCTAATTAATAGCTCCCCGCTAGTCAACTTAACTTGACTGCCATCCAAAGTTGTAATCTCTAGTGGACGATCATTAACCGACCAGACAATATCACCATCAACGGCTGTTAAATCAATCAGGTGAGAGGCATAACCCGTCAAAATCATGACATAATTAGAAAGATCAACCAACAGGTTAATGCTTTTCAAATCATAGATAGCTAAATAATCAACTAACCATTGCGGAGATTGCCAAGAACCAGGATTGCTAAGCTTAACCGCTTTTAATCGACGGACTTCGGTGGTTTCAACTCGAATTGGCAGAACTAAGTCAGTGGCTGACCAAGTTTTAGTTGTTGGCAATTTGAGTTCTAAATTAAAATAAGCCGCCACTTCTCGAGCAATTCCAATAATTGAAAAACAGTCAGCTCGATTTTGTCGAACTTCTAAGCCAAATAAAGTATCTGGCTGACCATTATAACTAATCGAAGCAAGGCTTTCCTGCATGATACCAGTCATGGTTAAAGCTTCGCCAACTTCAGCTGGCGTAGCAATCAAGCCTGGCACTAATTGTTTAATCTGACTATAAAGTATTTTCATGGTCGTGTGGTTTATAACCTAAATTACCGCCTAGTAACGTGCGGATATCTGTAATATTATGGCGAGCCATGGCCCAGCGATCAAGCCCGAGACCAAAAGCAAAGCCTTGCCATTTGCTAGTATCCAAGCCAGCCATGGCCATAACTTTAGGATGGATTATGCCGGCACCACCCATTTCAATCCAGCCAACCCCTTTACAAACCGGACAACCAGTACCACCGCAATTAAAACATTGCATATCCGGACCAACGCCAGGCTCAACTTCAGGATAATATTTATTGCGGAAACGAATCTTAACCTCGGGACCATAAACCTCTTGAAACAAAGCCGTAAAAGTACCGAACAAATCAGCCAAACTAACTTTTTCCATAACCACTACGCCTTGATAGTGATGAAAAATGAAGTGATTACTCTTGTTAACTGTTTCATTGCGATAAACTCGACCAGGGCAGACCGCTTTAAACGGCGGCTTAGCAGTAGCCAGCAATCGAGACTCAATCGATGAAGTCTGAGTTCTTAATAAAATATTAGGTTCCTGTAGATAAAAAGTGTCCTGCATGTCACGAGCCGGATGATCGGCTGGCACATTAAGACGCTGAAAACAAAACTCATCGGTTTCAATTTCCCGATCCTCCATAACACTGTAGCCCATCTTAACAAATAACTGATTAAGTTGTCGGATAGTTTCAGTGATCGGATGAAGATGGCCGAGCTTGACTGGGGTTAATCCGATAGTTTGGGCTTCAGCTTGCCAAGTAGCTTCTTGACCAGAAGCGGCGATTTCTTTAGACCTGCTATCGTATTTTTCTTGCGCCGAAGCTTGAGCGGCTTGCCAGATTGGACCTTTTTCTCTTTTTTCCTCAATTGACAATTGAGCTAAGGCTTTCACTTGCTCTTTAATCAAGCCTTGCTTGCCGAAATATTTTTGCCAAACAATAGCGAGCCCAGCTTCATCTTGAGCTGTTGCTAATTCTTGGCTAAGTTGATCTAATAATTGATTAGGTGACATATAATTACATTGCTTCAGGAGCATTAATACCTAAAAGATTTAAACCGTTAACTAAAACTTGACGAACTGCCTTGACTAAGCGCAAACGGCTAGCACTTTGGTCTGATCCAATGATCCTTATTTTTTGATAATAATCATTAAAAGCCTGAGCTAATTCAAATAAATATTTAGCCAGGATTGAAGGGTCGGTTTGATTGGCAGTCAATTCCACTGTCTGGCTAAATCTTGCTAAGCGCAGTAACAGATTCTTTTCCAACGGTTCGTCTAAAATTAATTCAGCAGTTAGTTCGACATCCTTAGCCTGACGGGTAATTGCTGCCAAACGGACAGCAGCATACTGGATATAGGCAGCAGTAAAACCTTCAAAACTCAAAGCCTGATTAATGTCAAAAGTAATCGGCTTATCAGCTCCAACCTTTATCATTTCAAATTTTAACGCGCCAGCCACAACTTGCCAAGCAGTCTGCTTTTTTTGTTCATCAGTCCAATCTTTATGACGGCGATAAATTTCCTCAGTTTCTCTAGCTAAAAGCTGCTCTTTTAAATCCTCATAAGTAACAACAGTACCTTCACGAGAAGACATCATACCACTTGGTAATTTAACAAAACTATAGGACAGATGACGAATTGGCTTATCAACTCCCAGACGGTGCAAAACTGCCGCTAATTGCTCAATATAAAGGCTTTGGCGCTCATCAATCACATACCAGGATTGATCAAGCTGATAGTTGTCAAACTTAGCTTGAGCTAATGGCAAATCGGCTACTGGATAAAGCGAAGTGCCATCGCTACGAAGGATTGGTAAAACACCTAGATTTTCGCTCTCCAAATTGGCAATAACCGCTCCCTGGCTCTTTTCCAAGCGGCCATCAGCTAACATAGCTTTAACTATTTCTTGACCTGCTTCTAGATAATCGCTTTCAAAAAAAGTCTGCTCAAATTTAATATCAAGTTCCTGATAAATATTATTAAATTGGTCAATACTCCACTGCCTAGTTTCCTTCCAACGGCTATACTCTGGTTCCAGCTTAGCTTCCAAGCGCTGCATGATTGCACTAATCTCAGTTTGATATTCAGGCTTGTCTTTTAACTCTTGACTGGCTTGGACATAGATTTGACCAAGAAAAAAACCACGATTAGCTGGTAGCGTCTGATTAGCTGGTAATTGATTGAGCTTCCAGATAACCTTGGCAATATGGATACCAAAATCGTTAAGATAAGAAACTGGAACCACCTGATAACCACAAAATTTTAAAATCCGCTGGACACTATCGCCAAAAAATAAATTGCGCAAATGGCCGACATGATATTCTTTATGAGTATTGGCATTAGAATATTCAATCATGATGCGCTGGCCTTGACCGACAGTTGAACGGCCATAATCAATGCCCTGATTATCAATTTCACCAATAATTGCCTGAGCTAACTGAGTTTTAGACAAATGACAATTAAGATAAGGGCCAACCGCTTGCCAGCTTTCAATCTCTGGCAAAGCTAACACAGTCAATTTACCGGCCAAATCTTTGGCTAATTCAGCTGGCGACAAGCTAAATTGCTTAGCAACCGCAAAGCAAGGCCAACTGAGATCACCTAATTCAGCTTGAGGCGGAACCAATAAATCACTAGCTCCAACGACTGGCTGAGGCAAAGACTGATTGATTGCCGCAACAATTTTAACAACAACTTCATTATACCAAGCCATACTAGCTAGCTAATTTTAAATACCAGAATTGCTTCTTGCCCTTTTGCAATAAAACCGGTTCAGCCCCAAGACTAATGACAGTCTGACTATCATTAATAGTCTGCTCTGCTAATTTAAGACCGCCCTGCTCAACCAAGCGACGAGCTTCACCACGGCTACTAACGGCTTTCAATTCTACCAATAAATCAAGCACTGGCCACTCAGCTTGGCTAAGCTCAATAGTTGCAATATCATCAGGCAAAGCTTTCTGTTGGACAACTTTAATGAAATAATCTTCAGCTTGCTGAGCTGATTCAACGCCATGATACATAGTCACTATTTCTTTAGCTAAAGCCATCTTGGCATCGCGCGGATTAGCGCCGGCTTTGATTTCAGACTCATAACGAGCCACCTCCTCAAGCGACACCCTAGTCATCAAGGTAAAATATTTAACAATTAGCTCATCACCAATTCCCATAACTTTGGCATACATGGTGTTTGGTTCATCCAAAAAGTTAATCGTGTTACCCCAGCTTGAGCTCATTTTACGGCCATCTGTCCCTTCAGCTAAAACTGTCATTAAAATATTTTGCGGTTCCTGGCCAAAATGTTCCTGGAGTTTACGGCCAGCCAGCAGATTGAAACGCTGATCAGTACCCCCTAGTTCAACATCAGCCTTTATCATAACCGAATCATAGCCCTGCATGATCGGATAGAGCATTTCTCTCAAAGAAACCCTGGTGCCAGCCTCTAAGCGGCGGCGGATATTATCACGAGCAATAAATTCGGCAACAGAAAATTGGTCAGCTTGTTCACCGATTTTGTCATAAGTTAAACCACTTAACCATTCGCTATTATAGTGAAATTCGCAATTATCTAAATCGATCAATTTACCAGCCTGCTCAAAATATTTAGCTAAGTTGATCTTAACTTGCTCTTTGGTCAGCATCGGCCGTTCGCTTTCCTTGTCAGAAGTATCGCCGATCACGCCAGTAAAATCACCAACAATAAAGACCACCTGATGACCCAGGCGTTGCAGGTCGCGTAATTTTAGGATTGGAATTGACCGTCCTAAATGCAGATTGGGGCTGGTTGGATCAGTGCCAAACTTAATTCTAAGCTGCTTGCCACTGAGTAATTTTTTGCGCAAATCCTCTTTAACAATAACTTCATCAACCCCCCGCGACAAAAGTTCGTCAATAATTTGCGGATCAGTATTTATCATATGTTTAACGGCCGATTAGCGGACAAGACCGCTCAGCCAATTCATTTATTATATTTTGTAAGAGGTCATGACGAGCAGCCATCTCCTCGGAAGCACTATCAATTTTAATAATTGCTCTAAATTTAAGACCGGCTGAAGTTAATTCTTCAAAATAAAACTGCGGTTCAGTAGTATTTTTTTGATACTTACCGGCTGTCAATTTGGCTGCGGCCATAACCCCAGTTTCAATATCAGCCAACTTACTCCCAGGAGCAGCTATTGCTGACAAACTCAAACGCCAGCCTTTTTCACCTTGCCCATAGCTAACCACCTTTTGATTAGCAAATAAACGATTAGGCATAATAATCTTTTCACCAGCTGGAGTTCTTAAACGAGTTGAGCGCCAAGAAATATCTTCAACCTTAGCCACCGTGCCGTCATCCATCCGAAGATAAGCACCAACGCGAATTGTTTTATCAATAATAACAAAGACGGCGGCAAATAGATTGGACAAAGTTTCTTGGAGCCCCAAAGCAATGGCCACGCCAGCCACGCCAAGCCCAGCCCAAAGCGGACCGATGTCGATATGCCAAATCTGGCCAATAGTCAACAGGGCCACAACATAAATCAAGGCTTGGATAGAACGCTGCAAAATCAAACGCATGGTCGGATTGATATGTTCAGAGCCTTGGCGGCGCTCAGCCCAACGGCGACTAAAACCAGTGCACCAACGAGACAGCGACCAAGCAGCTGATAAAACAACAATAGAAACTATGGTATTAATTAACCACATATTATTTAAATTATTTTTGCTGTAAAGCTTTAAGTTCAGCTTGCCAATTGGCTAATTTTTGGCGTTCCATCTCAACAACCTTAGTTGGAGCCTTAAGCGTAAACTCTGGATTAGCTAAACGCTGTTCTAAATTACTAATAGCAATTGCTAATTCACCGATCTTTTTTTCATTTTTTTCTTGAGCATCGCTAGCCTCAATTTCTCCCATTAAATAAAAACTAATCGATCCGCAAACTCCGGCTAAAGATTTTTCCGGAGCAGCTGCTTCAGCGACTATCTCGACATTATCTAGGCCAGTTTTAAGACGCTTGATGAGTTCAATCTGCTCAGCTAGCAAATCAGCTTTAGCGCCAGCCACAATCAAGGCCGACAACTTTTGACTTGGAGCAATCTGCTGACTGCTGCGTAAATTACGAATCTCAACAATCAAATCCTGAACCAAGGCAAAATCAACCCCAACCTGGAAATCATCAGTGAGCGGCTGCGGCCACTGAGCAATGATTAACGGTTCGTTAATCTCTAACTGCTGCCACAAGACCTCAGTCACGAATGGGATAAAAGGTTGCCACAAGATTAGCAAATTCTTAAAAATATAACCCAAAACATTAGCTTTCTGGCTGGAAGCCTCAATCTTACTAACCTCCAGATACCAATCAGCCAAATCATTCCAAGTAAAATCACGCAAAGCTTCACCAGCTAAAGAAAATTCATAATTATCGATCCGCTGGCCAACCGTTTTAATCAGCTCATTAAATCGCCCCAAAATCCATTTATCTGCTAAAGTTGTCTGAGATAAGTCTAGATTGTTGTGGACATAAACAGTCTTATCAGGCAGTAATGATAAAATATACCGACCAATATTCCAAAGCTTATTAACAAAATTACGATAGCTAGCAATCTTATCTGCTCCGAGTCGACAATCATTACCCGGCGTAATACCGATCAAAAGCGACAAACGGACAGCATCAGTTCCATAAAGCTCAATCATATCCAATGGATCAAGACCATTGCCCTTGGATTTACTCATTTTTTTACCATGCTCATCAAGTACTAGGCCATGCAGATAAACATCACGGAAAGGCACTTCACCAACGCCGTAAAGCGACATCATGATCATGCGCGAAACCCACAGCGGCAAAATATCATAACCAGTTTCAATCACTTGATGCGGATGGAATTTGGCTAAATCACCAGTTTTTTGACCGCTAATAAAATTATCCGGCCAGCCCAAAGTGGAAAAAGTCCACATACCAGATGAAAACCAAGTGTCCAGGGTGTCAGGATCTTGCTGCCAATCATTTCCTTCAGGCGCTGTTTCACCAACAAAAACTTCTGCACCACGATACCAAACTGGAATCTGATGGCCAAACCAAATTTGCCGAGAAATACACCAGTCATGCAGCCCCTTCATCCAATCTAAATAGCTACGCTCAAAACGCTCGGAAACAAAATGGATCTCGCCTTTTTCAACTACTTCCAAAGCTGCTTGCTTCAAGGACTTACCACCAAGACGAGCTAGTGGCTGATCAACGCTAACAAACCACTGCTCTGATGGTAATGGCTCAATAGCAGTGCCACAGCGATAACAAACCGATAGATTATGAGTAATAGTTTCTCGACTAATCATCAAGCCGCGCTTTTCCAATTCTTCAACCACTAATTGCCTAGCCTCACTGACTGGCAAACCGCTAAAACGGCCAAGATTGTCAGCCATCAAGCCGTCAGGAGTGATAACTTTAATTATTTCTAAATCATGTTTTTCTTTAAATTGCCAATCAGTCATGGAGTGGGCTGGCGTTACCCCAACCGCTCCAGTACCAAAACTAGCATCAACAGTCCAGTCAGCAATAATTTTAATAGTCAGCGGCTGGCCGCAAAAATCAAGCCGATAGGTTTGGCCAATATATTTTTGGTAACGCTCATCTTGTGGATTAACCGCCACAGCCGTATCACCAAGCTTAGTTTCTGGGCGAGTGGTAGCGATAGCAATTGGAAAATCAGCCGAATATTTAAAAGTATAGAGTTCAGTCGGCTGCTCTTTGTATTCGACTTCATCATCAGCCAAAGTACTCTGACAACGCGGACACCAATTAACAATCCGTTCACCGCGATAAATAGCGCCATCTTCATACATCTGCTTAAACATGGTGCGAACTGCCTTTTGCCGCTCATCATCCATAGTAAAAGCTAACCTCGACCAATCAAGCGAAGCCCCCATTTTCTTAATCTGATGCAGAATAGTCGCTTGAGTTGAACCGACAAATTGCCAGACGCGGCGCAAAAA
The DNA here is from genome assembly GCA_035411265.1 of bacterium. Taxonomy (GTDB): domain Bacteria; phylum Patescibacteriota; class Patescibacteriia; order Patescibacteriales; family Patescibacteriaceae; genus UBA1359. The sequence goes on from DAONSQ010000005.1 coordinate 12,890, forward strand.
TTCTTCGCGACCATAATCATGACGAGTTTTGCCCTCAGTTTGATAAAGTTTCTTTTCAACTACGTTTTGAGTAGCAATCGCCGCATGATCAGTGCCAGGCAACCATAAAGTCCGCTCTCCCTGAGCACGATGGTAACGAATCAACAAATCCTCAATCGCTAGCATGGCCGCATGCCCTAAATGAAGCTTATCAGTAATATTGGGTGGCGGTAAAACAATCGTATAGCTCGGCGCTTCAGCTGGAAAAGGCAAATTGTCCGGATTAAAAAAACCGCTATCCAGCCATTGCTGATAGATGGCTTCTTCGTAATTCTTGGGCTCGTAAGCCTTGGCAAGTTCAGTCATAAAAATCAATAAAAACTGCTGTCAGCATAACAAAAAGACCTTGAAAAAGCAAGGTTTTACTGCCTTTTAGATAAGAAAAAGGCACACCAGAGTGGTATGCCTATAAAAAAGTTCAATCCTCGGCCATTAGGCCTGGATTATAAAACTTTAAAGTCCAGCCAAAAGTTACTCGACTCAAAACAATAACCATAGCCATTGCAGCTATTCTTAAAGCTTGGTCAGCCTTCATGATTCCCTCCTTGTTGATTTATTTTTTATATTTTCAATAAACCACATTAATCTAATTTAGTCAAAATTTTCTTAATTAAAACTACTGTTAGGCTATAATAAATAATAACGATCATTAGCCGCCAATTGCTTGGCCAATCGCTTAAATAGCTAGCACCAGGCAGACTAGCTAAAAGGTCAATTATTTTTAAAATAAAACTTAGAAGCCAACCAGCCGGCGCAAAAATAAATACTCCAGCCGCTGGATAAAATAAAGCAAAAAAACTAGCTAGCAGTAGCGAGATAGTCAGCCACGGCAAAGACCAGACTACTAGCAAATTAGCCAGTGGCGCAATAAGTGATAATTGGCCAAACTGCCAAAAAATAAGTGGCCAAGTCCAGACTTGGGCAGCCAAGGTTGAAGCCAGGTTTTCCTTGATAATCTTGAGTCTAAATAGCGGGTAGCGTCCTAAGATTTTTTGCCAAAAACTAGTCCAATAAATCAAACCTAAAACTGCTAAAAAAGATAGGCCAAACCCTAAATCACCCCAAAGATAAAAGGGATTAACCACTAGCATTAAACTAGCACTAATTAGCAGCAAGTGAATATCCAGGCTGGGCCGACCAGACTCTTTACCCCAAAGTACCAAAAGGCCAAAAAGTCCGGCTCGAACCGCTGAAGCTGGCGCACCGATGACTAAAACATAACTAGTAATCACTAAGCTAGTCAGCACTATAGCTGAACGGCGCGGAAAACTGATCAAGAGTAAACTGTTGGCAATCAATAGCACTAGCAAACTGATATTAAAACCAGAAACCGCGGTAATGTGGCTAAGGCCTGTTGCGGCTAATTTTTGTTGCCACTCGCCTGTTAGCTCTCCATCACCACCCCAAACCAAAGGACCGGCCAAACTTGCTGCTGGCTCAGGCAAAGATCTAGCTAATCCTTGGGCTAATTTTTGCTGCTGAGCTTGCAAATACGACCAAAGACTTGGTTTTAGCTGGGCTATCAACTGCTTATCTTTAGCCTTAATAATCAGCCCGATTCTTTGACGAAACAGATAATAGCGGTAACTAAAAACCAAACCATCCGGCAACGGCTCAACTCGGCCAATAATCTGCCAAACCTGACCTGATTGAGCACCTATCGGCCAAGCTGCTGAAGAATTAACTAAAACCTTTAAATCAAAGGGTCTTACGCCATAACCACAATCATAACTAACTCTTTTTAGAGTAGCGGAATGGCCGCCAAAAGACTTAGCTCGTGGCCGACTAATTAATTCTCCACGAATTATTATCGATTTCCCCCAGCAAATATCAGGCAAGCTGCTTTTTTTAAAATTATCCTGAGCAAAGATAAAACGACCTAGACCTAATAAAAAACAAACCAACAACCAGCCCATGGGTCGAGTTTTAGCTAAAAGCAAAAAACCGCTGGCAAGTCCGACCAGCAAACTAAAAATAAGCGCTTGCGGCCAAACAGCTGGCCAAAACGCCATTAGCCCAACTCCTAAAATAAAAGCTAGCCAAGGGTAGCTAGCTAAAGATATCTGTCCCCCTCCCGACATAATCTTAATCTTATTTTAAAACAAATTTATTGTCGCCGCTGAAAGTCCCAAAGCCAGTAAGCTTTTAAAAAAATATCTAAATCACCGTCTAAAACTCCAGCAACATTACTGGTTGCAACATCGGTACGATGATCTTTAACAATCTGGCTGCCATACATGAAATATGACCTGATTTGCAAACCCCAGTCAGCCTTAACTTGCTCGCCTTTCAAAGTTTGCTTAGTTTTGTCCAATTCTTCGATTTGCTTTTGTGCCAGCTTAGCTTGTAAAACTGCCAAAGCTAAGGCCTTATTTTGATGCTGGGAGCGCTCAGTCTGGCAAGTAACAACAATTCCGGTTGGCAAATGAGTCAGACGAACTGCTGAATCAGTAGTGTTTACCCCTTGTCCGCCAGGACCTGACGAACGAAAAACATCAATCTGCAAATCACTATCAGCCACTACCGGTGCTTCAGCAGCTGGAAGTTCCGGCAAAACCTCAACCATAGCAAAAGAAGTTTGACGCAAATGCTGAGCATTAAAGGGTGAATTACGTAGCAAGCGATGCGTGCCGCCTTCACCGCGTAATTTACCATAAGCTAGATGGCCAGAAAGACGAATAACCACGCTCTTGAACCCCGCTTCATTACCAGCTTGCTCTTCAATAATTTGACTAGACCAGCCTTGACGATCAGCCAAGCGTAAATACATCCGCTCTAGCATAGCTGTCCAATCCTGAGCATCAACACCGCCGGTGCCAGCATGAATCGATAAAATTACCGGTAAATCATCATGCGACTGATCAAAAAAACGATTACCTTCTAAAGTGTCAATCTTTTTTTCTAAATCAACCAATTCTTCTTGAATTAAACTATCGGTTTCATTACCGTCAGCTAATTTGGCTAAGCCGTCCAAATCAGCTAACCGCTTAATCAGCTGCTGATAATCATCAATTTCCGTCTGAACTGTCTCAATTTTTTTTAAAAGCTGGCCAGCTTCTTGCGGCCTTGACCATAAATCTTCAGCTTGGGCTTGCTGCTCTAGCTCTTTTAATTCTTTTTCCTTGGCAGCCAAGTCAAAGCCACCTCCCAATTTCTAGGAGGCGCTCACGCAAAACCTCAAAAGTCTGACTAAACAATAACTCAGACATAAACAATTATGAACGAAGGGATGAAAAATTATCAATCAAATCCTTAATCATTGGTGGCAGATAAATTGCACCAGCAATTAATGGTACCAAAATAATTAATAATCTAAACCAATTCCAAAATTTTTGCCAACGAATATAGCGATAAATCGACTGAGTTTTTTCTTTAATCTCATCAATCGCCTCTGCTTGCTTAGCTAAAATACGGCGCAATTCTTCATCCATAAGGCTTAAATAAAAAATTATATTTTTATTATAACAAAAAAATAGCTCGCTACCAATTAGCGAGCTTCAACCGAAGTAATAACTTCTTGAGCTACCGTAACTAACCGTGCCATTTCCTGGTCAGTATAAGTTCGTCCGGCTTTCAAAAGCGGGTCTAAAATATCATTAGTCAGATTAGCCTTTTGTAAATACCAGTGCTGAGCACCACGCAATTCTTCAGCCATTAAACGAATATCTGGTTCACCTAAAATTTCTGGCACCACCGTTGTTCGGAATTGATATTCAATCTTATTCTGAGCAATCAGCCAAGCAGCTGTTTTTTTGGCTTCAGTCGTAAATTTAGCTAAAACTTCCGGCGCCAACGGCATAACTCGATGATATCTTTCCCAAGGCGCCTTAACATCCATAGCCACATAATCAACTAAGCCGGCTTCGACCAGATCAATCACCATCTGGCTATTGGTGCCATTGGTATCAAGTTTAACTAAAAAACCGCGCTCCTTGATTCCCGCAATTATTTCCGGTAAATCTTGATGCAAGGTTGGTTCACCACCAGTAATTACTACCGCCTCCAAACGTCCTTTTCTTTGGTCTAAAAAAGCCCACAAGTCAGCCAACTGAAGCGCTGGCTGACTTGTAGTATTTGTGGCACCAGCCATCACTGGCCGGACAAGCAAGGGGTTATGGCAATACCGGCAAGCAAAATTGCAACCTACAGTAAAAACAATTGCGGCAACTTTATCTGGATAATCAAGCAAACTAATTGGCTGCAGACCGCCGATAATCATAATTAGCTACTTAACAACCGCAGCTATCACCTTCTTCATGATTGATAAAAGTACGGCGATTGGCAAACTCAGCCTGCTTAGCATCATTCCATTGTTTAACTGGTCTTAAATAACCAGTAACACGGCTGTAAACTTCGCAAGGAGTGCGTTGCATTTCTAGTGGGGACATAAGCATGGGGATTAAATAAATAAAAAACTAATTAATTAGACCAACTCAGCCACAGCCGGTTCAGGATGATAACCAATTTCTTCATCGCATTTTGGACAATAATAATGCTCACCGGCAATATAGCCATGTTTCGGACAAACCGAGAAAGTCGGAGTGATCGTAAAATAAGGCAAATGATAATTCTCAGCGATCTTACGAACCAAGGTGCGAACCGCAGCAGCACTCGGTAGAGATTCACCTAAGAAAAAATGCAAAACAGTGCCACCGGTATATTTAGTCTGTAAATTATCCTGCAATTCTAAGGCTTCAAAAATATCATCAGTAAAATTGACTGGCAACTGGGTGGAATTAGTATAAAATGGCGCTTGATCTGGGTTTTTACTATTGGCAGTTTTAATATTCGGATAAAGATCATGATCAAGTCGAGCCAAGCGACGAGAAGTGCCTTCAGCTGGAGTTGCTTCTAAATTGTAAAGATGATTGGTTTCTTCTTGAAAACGACCCAAAACATCACGCATAAACTCTAAAACTTCTTCCGCAAACTTATGCCCAGCCGGACTAGTAATATCGTCGGCAATTGGCTCAAAGTTAAGTAAAGCTTCATTCATGCCAACTAAACCGATAGTGCCAAAGTGGTTATTCCAGTAGCCACCGAAGCGCTCTTTAACAGCCTCCAAATAATAACGAGCATAAGGGTAGAGTCCGCCTTCAGTTAATCTTTCCACCATTTCGCGCTTAACTTCCAAACTTTCTTGGGCTAACTTCATCAATCTTTCCAGTCTTTCAAAAAATTCTTCTTTAGTTTTACTTAAGTAACCGATACGAGGTAAATTAATAGTAACCACGCCAATTGATCCAGTCAGAGGATTGGCACCAAAAAGACCGCCGCCACGCTTACGCAATTCACGATTATCTAGCCGCAAACGACAACACATGGAGCGAGCATCATCCGGATCCATATCAGAATTGATGAAGTTGGAAAAGTAAGGAATACCATATTTACGAGTCATCTCAAAAATCTTTTCAGCTACTGGTGATTCCCATTGAAAATCACTAGTCAAATTGTAGGTTGGAATTGGGAAAGAAAAAACTCGACCCTTAGCATCACCCTCCATCATGAGTTCAGCAAAAATGATGTTAATCATATCCATTTCTGGCTGAAAATCCTTATAACGTTCCGGTTTTAATTCACCACCAATAATAACATTTTCTTCGCCGATCATCTTAGATGGCTTCAAGTCCATAGTAATATTGGTAAACGGTGTTTGAAAACCAACTCGAGTTGGCACGTTAACATTGTAAAGGAACTCCTGCATAGCCTGCTTAACTTCAGCGTAAGTCAAGCGGTCATAACGAATAAACGGTGCCAAATAGGTATCAAAACTGGAAAAAGCCTGAGCTCCAGCTACTTCACCTTGAACAGTATAAAAGAAGTTTGTAATCTGGCCTAAAGCAGTTCGAAAATGCTTTGGCGGTTTGGATTCAATCTTGCCACTAACACCACCAAAACCTTTTAGTAATAAATCTTTCAAATCCCACCCAGCACAATAAGAAGCTAAAATTTGCAAATCATGCAAGTGAATGTCACCATTTTGGTGAGCTTCACGGATGGGCGCATTATAAACTTTATTCAACCAATAAGTCGAGGAAATAATTGAAGCTAAGTGATTATTAAGACCCTGCAAACTAAAACTCATATTAGAATTTTCCTTGACTCGCCAATCGCTCTGTTTAAGATAATCATCCATAATCTTTTCCGAATCAACCATCAACGACATATTACGCAAACGGGCATGCTGATCACGATAAAGAATATAAGCCTTGGCTTCTTTGATTAGACGGTTATTAATCAAGACCTCTTCAACAATATCCTGAATTTCTTCCACAGCCGGAATACTCCGTTCATGGAATTTCAAATTAACCAACTTAACAACCTCGTCAGCAATCTTACTGGCTTTCTCTTCATCTTCTGGCCCAACCGCAGCTATAGCTTTGGACACAGCATAAATAATTTTCTGTTGATCAAAATCAACAATTTCTCCAGAACGCTTACAAATCTTACTAATACCTTGGCTCATAGGGGGAACAATTACTTTTTTAATTTCAACAGCTTTTGCAGCTCTTGATTTAAATCTTGCAATTCAAAATCAGAATAAACACTGGCAAAACGAATATAAGCCACTTTATCCATTTTTTTGAGCTGATTCATAACGATACGACCGATATCCTGACTAATAATTTCAGCCTGGCGGCTAGCCTGAATATCTCTTTCAATCAAATTAACCAACCGTTTGAATTGATCACTGTCAATTGGTCTTTTTTCAGTAGCCTTGCGTAGACCAGAAACTATCTTGTCTCTATTATAAGCTTCTTTGCGACCATCTCGTTTGACAACTTGCAAATCAAGAATTTCTGTTTCTTCGTAAGTGGAAAAACGAAAACCGCATTTTAAACATTCGCGGCGGCGGCGGATCGACAAGCCATCAGTGGCGACTCGCGAATCAACTACCTTGGTCTCAGAATGATAACAAATCGGACATTTCATGTTTTTTGGCTAAAACTACATATTGTGCTAAAGAAGTTCCCTAGTCCACTAAATATAGTTATCTGATAGCTGAATTATAGCACTTTCTCTTTCAGCCCACAACATCCTAAAAAATGGCTAAAAATGATAAAAAATAAACACCATATAAACAATCACAAAAAAAGCTGCCAATTACTGGCAGCTTTTTTCTTATCTCTTCTATCTAGTCCTATTTTACATCAACTTTTTACGAATAAAAGTTGGAATACTTAAGTCACCTTCATCTTCATCATCACTAGCAGCTGAAGTCATTGGTACAACCGGACGAGCTGGTTCAGACTGAGCCTTCTTTAAAGCTGACATCAAACCTTTGCGATTTTCCTTATTTTCATCAATTACTTCTTCAACCTGATTCTTTTCAACAAAAGTAGTTGGCTTATAAAAATGATCATAACTCTTAGTCACAGTAACAGCTTCTTCGCCAGGACGGCTATCGAAACCAGTCGCTATAACCGTTACTCTAATTTCATCTTTAAAATTATTATCAACGGAAGTACCAAAAATAATACGAGCTTCCTCATCAACTGAACTGGTAATAATCTTGGCGGCTTCATGAATTTCATCCAAAGCTAGGCTTGGTCCACCGGTAATTGTAAAGAGAACACCTTTAGCACCATCAATCGACATTTCAAGTAGCGGTGAATTGATGGCTGCTTTAGCGGCTTCAATGGCTCGATTCTCACCGCTAGCTTGACCAATACCCATCAAGGCACTGCCAGCATTCATCATAATTGATTTAACATCAGCAAAATCAACATTAATTAAGGCTGGAACATTAATAATTTCGGAAATACCCTGAACGCCTTGGCGCAAGATATCATCAACAATACCAAAGGCTTCCAAAATAGTTGTCTTCTTTTCAATGACTTGAAAGATACGATCATTAGGAATAGTAATAACAGCATCAACTTTATCAATCAATTCAGCCAAACCTCTTTCAGCCACCTTTTTACGCTGAGCACCTTCAAAAGTAAAGGGCTTAGTCACGACAGCAATAGTTAGCGCTCCTAAATCACGAGCTAGTTCAGCAACTACCGGTGAAGCACCAGTACCTGTACCACCACCCAAGCCACAAGTAACAAAAACCATGTCTGCCCCTTTAAGAGCATCACGAATTTCGTTTTGTGACTCAGCCGCAGCATCACGACCCAAATCAGGATTCATCCCAGCGCCTAATCCCTTGGTAACGGTTTTACCAACATGAATCTTGACCGGAGCTTTATTATAATTCAAATCTTGAATATCGGTATTAATGACGATAAATTCGACACCCTTAATACCGCCTTCAATCATGCGATTAATGGCATTACCACCGGAACCGCCGACACCAACTACCTTAATTTTAGCTGGTGCTTCAACTGCTGGCTTGATTTCTGTCATAAGAGTTATTAACTAACAAGCTATAATTTAAACAAAGTATAATTGCTTTGATTGTAGATTATCTAAGCAAAAAAATCAAGGAAAGATTACTTTAAAAATAATGAACCGAACCAATCTTTAACCTTTTTAACAGCCTGGCCTGGCTTAAAATTACTACTGCCTGATTCGCCGCTAGCCAAAAAATCATAATGATCACCCCAAGCCACCAAACCTAAAGCCGTCAAATAGCTTAAGTCGTTAACTTTATCAATCACGGCTGGAACATTGCGATTGGAGCCTAAGCAAACCGGTAAACGCAATGATTTTTTAGCTAAATCAGTTAAACCGGCTAATTTAGCACCACCGCCAAGTAAAACTACACCGGCCGGCAACATACCTGAGCGGCTAATTTTTTTAAGTTCAGCGTCAATCTTGTGAAAAATTTCACCAACCCGCGCCTCAATAATTCCAGAAAGATATTTCATCGGCACGGTCATCGGTTCATCAACCTCATTATCAGGCGTAATTAGAGGTGTAATATCAATTTCTTCATCTTTATCAATCTTGTCTGGATTAGCCTGACCAAACTCCAATTTAATCTTTTCCGCCAAATTGATAGAACAACGTAAACCAATGGCAATATCAGCTGTAATATGGTCAGAGCCGATTGGCAAAACTGCAGCATGAAGCAGCTGTCCTTCTTCAAAAACTGCTAAACTAGTAGTTAGTGAGCCAATATTTACCAAAGCCACACCCAATTCCTTGGAGCGGACACTAACCACCGCCTCAGCAGCAGCTAAAGGAGCTAATACTGGACTGACAATAGATAGGCCAGCCTGCTCAATAGCTCTGGTTAAATTACGAATCTGATTAGCTAGTGACTGAATAATTAAAACTTCAACCTCTAAACGAATACCTGACATACCCACCGGATTTTTAACGTCTTCCTGGTTATCAACCCGATATTTAATAGGAATAACGTGTAATACTTCGTAATTGGCCGGCAAAGATAAAGCTTGAGCTGCTTCAATAACCCGACTAACATCTTCATCGGTAATTTCATTATTAAGCTGATTGATCGCAACTACACCCTTGCTACGTTCACACTTCAAGTCTGGCGCACTAACACCAATATAAACATTATCAACATTAACCCCGATTAAACGCTCTGATTTTTCCAAACAAGCCACCACCGATGAGGCCACCTCTTCAATATTGTTGACAATACCCTTATTCATACCAGCTGACGGAGCAGCTACGGCGCCAATCACTTGTAATTGACCGCCATTCAGCTGTCCGACTACTAATCTAATTTCAGTTGAGCCGATATCGAGTCCGGCTATTAAAGATTGATCCCTCATATTTATTATTGAAAAATATTGATAAACAACTTAATGACTGGCGGTAAAAACAGACAACAGCCCACCGCTATCGACAAACCAGCTGCTAAAAAAACCGCTGCTGCCATAATATCCTTAATTTCTTTGACGTAAACATCCAGTCGCGGCTTCAGTAAATCAGTCACTCTCTCAATGGCGCTATTTAAAAGTTCGGCCACTAGTACCAAGCCACAAGTCAGCAACAAAATTGACCATTTTATCAAACTAAATTCTAAAAAAACTGCTAAGCTAACTGCTACTAAACCAATTAACAATTCTACGGCAAAATTTTGTTCTTCATGAAAAACCTTCAACAACCCTTGCTGGGCATAACGAAAACTTTTAACTAAACGACGCCATTTCAACATATTTTTTGCTGATCAACAAAAGTTTGACTAATCCTTTCCATCACTTGCCAACCGGCTTCATCAACATCGTCATGTCCGAGTAGATGTAAAATTCCGTGTGTCGTAATAAAGATCAATTCTCGCCAAGTTGAATTGCCAAAACGCTTAGCCTGACGGACAATTTGCTGATAATCAATAATGATTTCACCTAATTGCCCCGGTTCATCGCTATTAAAGGACAAAACATCAGTAATTTTATCTTTGTGACGATAAAGATTATTTAAACAGCGTATCCGCTGATCACCCACTAACACCAAGCTAACTTCGCCTGCTCTACCCTGCTGTTCTAAAAAAAGCTGGCTAACCCTCTGCCACTGATCAATATCAATCTTTTGCCTAGTTAGATTGCGAACAACAATCATTGATTTAATTATTAAAAACCAAACTATCAGCCATAACTCGCAAAATATTGCTATAACTCAATAGTTTAGTTTCTTCGGGATTATAGGTTAGGCTAATAATATAGTCCAGCTTAGACTGGGTAACATAAAAAGTTAAACCATCCGGACTGACCGCAATCTGGCGACCATTAGACACCATGACATCGGCTGTTTGATCAGTAAAAATTTCTTGATACCATTCCGCCAATTCCTGTCCAGATTTTTTAGATAAACTTAATAATTGGACAAACTGATTGTCACTGGCACGGAAAATAGCTGAATCATCTTTGCCTAATTGATTATCCCAAATCGCCGGTGCCAAGACTGACCATTTGCCATGCTTTACTAGAACTAGATTTTTATTAGCGTTGATCTTATCTTTACCCAATGGATCGTAGCCGGAACGAATCTCAGCCAAATCAGCATAGCCATCACTATCACTGTCAGCCTGATCACTCTTGGTTCCCAAGAGAACTTCTTCCTTATCAGTTAAACCGTCCTGATCAGTATCAGTGTCAAGCAACAAATCATCACTCATATCAATTGTTGTGCTTGGGGTTGAAGTTGCCTCCGGCTCAACAGTAACGATCGGTTGGCTAGCAACTGCTTGTTTTTGTTCATCATCAAATCGCCACTGCCCCTTTTCCTTAACCATTTTAACAATCGCTGTCTGACCATCCTGTTTGATAATTGTCAGAGTAGCCTGATCACCAATAATTTCCTTGGTAATCTTATCAGTTGCGCTCAGCTGAATCAGCATTGATTTATGGATGCTAAAGGTGCTAGCAGCCTGGCTTTCAGACAAAGCCTCTAGACCGCTACTCTGTTCTAAGAGCTGATGGGCTTTAGCCTGGCTAGCATTGGCCGCAAAAATATTTAAATAATCTTTAAGCGTCAAAGCTTGATCTAATTTTAACCTAAACTGCAAATAGACTTGTTCCGGATCGGTAGCGTCAACAAATATTTCTTCAGAGGTTGTCGGCGTAAGCGATTCAGAAGAAGTAGCGGCTGTAGCGGCCTCTTGATTGGCTTGATCACTAGGGTTGTCAACAGACTTAAAATCAAAAAAAGATTTTTGGTTAATAGCCTGATAGCCAACATAAACTAAAACAACCAGTAAAATTACCCCGATTACCATAACTAATAAACCCGTCTTATTACCACTGGACGAATTTTTAGCCTTAAAACGAAAAGCCTTGGGCATGGTATAAATACGTTGCCCAGAGCTATCGCTATCGTTAACTTCACTCTGCTTAACAAATTCAATCTTTTCCGCCAAATTATTGGCTTCACCAGAGTAAGCTACCTTTAAATTATTAGTCGGCTGTTCCGACATAGTTATTTGATCAATATCTTATCTTTATCTAACTAATTTACCTTCTCCTAGTGGATTATAACCGCCTTTAATTTCATCGCCATCAGTGTAACCATCACCATCGCTATCGGCTTTCAAAGGATTGGTACCGTAAACATTAAGTTCATCAGCATCAGTTAAGCCATCTTGGTCACTGTCTAAATTAGCTGGAGTTTCAACTAAAGCTGGGGTAGCTGGCTGTTCACCGGTTACTTCAGCTGGACTAGTTGCACCCATTTCGGTTGTAATTGTTGCATCAATAATAGCCGGTTCACCATTGGTTGGCTCAATAATTTCTGAACTAGTCGGCACTAAAACACTGCCGCCCTCAGGACTAGTTGAAGCGACCTCCATTAAAACCGGCTCGCCAGAAGTAGTTTCGGTAGCAGCATTACTATTTTCAATCTGACTAATGATTGGCTCAGGAGTAACCACTTCGGTTTGCGGTACAGCAAAATATTGTAAATAGACCAAAGCACCACCAGCAATGACAACCAGTCCGGCCAAACTAATTAAAACAATTTTAGCAATATTGTTTTTATTACTAGCAGCAGCTGCTGCCATGGCTGGAGCAGTTGAATTTGATGAAGTTGGCATCTGGCCAAAGGGTTGACTATTGATTGGTGCTGCTGGAACAGTTGATTCCACGCTAGCAAAAATATCTTGGACGACTGGCTCACTAGCAGTTGGCTGAGTACTGTTGACAGTAGAATCAATTGGAGCTGCCGAAGCCGCTGGATTTACTTGATTATCAGGTTGTCCGTTAGTTTGTGGAGCAGCTTGATTATTGACTTCATCAAACATAATTTTAGTTTTATAAATAAGCTAATTTATTATAACACAAAGATTAGAGGCTACCAAATTAGTTAGCTGCTTAAAGTTCTGATTAATCGGCCCGACAAGATACTCCAGCCAAAGCACTAATATTACCGGCCGCATCAATAGCTTTAATTTCAACCACGATATCGTTAGCCCTTAGGACATCTTTAATCTTAGTCCCCACTCTAGTGCCAGCAGCTGGTTGACTAACAAAACTAATTTGACCAACTCCCGAAGTCGAACGAGAACGATAACCAACTTGATATTTAACGGTATCATCATTATTGCGATCCCAGTTTAAATTTAAAGTATTACCCAGCACTCGACACGATAAACTACCAGGTACAGCTGGAGCTTGTTGGTCAAGCGGAGTTTTCTGCACTTCTGACGACAAAGCAGTTTCAGCAAAAGACTCATTATCTAAACGCAAGATAGCTGAAATAGCAAAATAATAATTTTGACCATTAATTAAATCTCTCACGGTTACAGAAGTTTTATCTGAATCAACCTCAATTGGCTGATTAAAATATTGTCCACTGCGAAGACCATAATAAATTTTATACTTAACCGCCGTATTATAGGCGCTCCAAGACAAATTAATAGCTCCACCGCCAGGAGCAGCAGTAGCAGTTAGATTGGTCGGTGCTGCCGTAATTGCACCATAACGGAAAAAGTAAAAAGCTTTATTACTTGGTGAAACAGCATCAGTAGTACTAACAAATTTCAGACCCGGTAAATCACTACCAATTACATTAACATCTTGGCCATCACGGCAATAATAAAGCTGCATGTTAGTAGCATAGTCAACCCAAGGATGCCAACTGCCATTAGTCGCTCTAGCCGGCCAAGGATTGGCACACAGGAAAACCTTAACCGCCGATTGCCCGGAAATAGTCCGGCCAACCGTATTAGAACCAGTGTTATCAGTTGTTACAGTCGCAGTAGCCGCAATATAAGTATCGGCATCTTTATTATTCTTTGGCTTAACTATCGTTGAATTATTATTCGTATCAGTTAATTCAGCTACCAAAGGATTATTGACCGACCAGTTCCAAGACCAGCCATACTCCCCGGTAGGTGTCAAAGGACTAGCAGTCCGGCCATTATCTGAGAGGCTAAAAGCTTGAGCTGTTAAAGTCTGGCTATCCTGCAGATCGGATAGCAAGACTGAATCTGGTGAAACAGTAACACTATCAATCTGACAAATACGACTACCTGTAGTAAAGGTGCTATAAAAACCTTTAGTAATTTGCAAATGGCCAAAGGACCAATTGTCACCGCCAATCAATCCTGAGCTTTGGCTCAATAAATTATTAAGACCAATACCAGTAAGGCTCAAAAGACCATCTTTTTGATTATCTTCAATATCAGAGTCGGCAATTAATACTAAATAATACTGACGGCTACTTTCCAGGACATTATCTAAGCTAAGCTTAATTTTTCTATTGTTAACCGCCTCGGCATCAGTTTTGATTAAACAATAATTACGTCCCGCTTGTGGAGCAGCTAAAGTTGATCGCGGACTAAACCAAGCCACCACTCTTTGACGTAATTTGGCTAACCAATTTTTTGAACCAGCTGAGCCACCGGCCAAATATTGACTACCTGCCGGACAAGATAAATTACCATAATTAGCAATTAACAAAAGATTATCAGTAAAAGTTTTAACATCCATCGCTTGATCAAACTCAACGCTGATTTCGGAATTACGACAAACATTGTCAGAATTAGGTGCCGGATAAACCGCCACTGGCTTGGGACGAGCTTGACAACAAGTATTATTTCCACAACCCGTACCATTAGTACTCCCGCAATCACCATCCTTAGTACAGCCGCAACAAAGACCCCGCTTTTCACCAGTACAATTACCTTGATTAGCCCAGCAAGTTAAACTAGCTCCCAAAAGATTACACCGATCATTAGCCGGATCACAACAACAAGTACCACAATCAGCCTGATTGGTACTAGTTGCGCTTGTTCCGGCTGTTGTTCGACAACTCAAAGGGCTAGCACAGAGCTGATAACCACAACCGGTCGAAGTCCCGGCCAGGTTACAAGTCTGACCTTGATAGCTTACCACTGAACACTTTTGCTGACATTCAGCCTGAGTAGCATAAGCACCATTCTTAGTAAGTTCACCAGAACAATTTAAACCAGAACAAGAATAGTAACCACAATAGCCAGCATCGGCTCCATTGGTAATCTTAGTACCGGTACCGGTACCGCGACATTTATTATTTTTAGCATCATAGCAGCAAGTAGCACTGCTAGCGCATTGATCCTTATCAGTAATCTGAGCGCAATCGCGGCAGATACCATCACCAACCGTAACATCGCAATACTTACCAGTTGTACCAGAACAATTACAAGCTGCATTCTTCTGATCTTGAGTAGCGTTAGGAATATTACAACCAGAACAACTACCAAATAATTTAGTACCGTCAGTACTCGTGCCTGAACCACAAGTTCCAGCACAAGTCAGTGGAGCACAACAACCCGGATTAGTTTTGTCAGCTTTATTTAAATTGATATCGCAGCAACATTCACAGGAACCGCTGCCTTTTTGGCATTTGCCAGCCTGACAATCACTACCGCTAGGGCAGACCTTTTCTGGCAAACCGCAACGAGACTCATTATTACCAACATCTAAACATGACAACTTGTCTAAGCAAGTAAAACAACTTTTATTGCTAACGCAGAGATTATTGGTTGTCAGCTGCCACTCACCGTATTCGGTCGTATTACTAGGACATTGGCCAGAAGTTAAACGGGTTGTCCAAACTGAAGTTCCCGCCTCTACTTCACGACAAGACAATTGATAAGCTACTTGTTTGCCATTAAGTTCAAAATTAACATTCTTATCTAGACTACATTTGGATGCATCATCAACACAGATATTCTTTGCCTGATCATACTTAGCATCACCAGTTCCAACAACAATATCTTTTTCTTTAAAAATATTTTGACAATAATCATTGGTACAATCGCCGGCCTCAGTTGAGCCAGCCTTTTGGCTGCACCATCCCGGTGAATTAGGGCAATACATGGCACCGTTGCATTCATGATAATTATTGCAAGATAAAAATTCATGATCTACGCAAACGTTATTTTGACATTCTTGACCGTCCTCACAACAAACTCCACCACAAATTGGTGCATTACTTGGACATTTACCACTAGAACTATCGGTAGTCGTAAATGACCAGCCATAAGTACAGCTAGCTGACGTACCGTAGCATTCATTTTCTAAATTCCTACACTGGCCGCCATTAGGCGAAGAAATCGGACAACAAAATTGCCCTTGGCAATCACTATTCGCCTGACAGCTACCGACTTTTAGATTAAGACCATTACTGTACCCGTCATCATTAACTATATTAACTGGACCGCTGACCGCAGCCACTGGCAAAGTGGCAGTAGCGCTATTGTAACCATTAGCATTATAAAACCAATTAGTCGTGGTAACATTAACATTTTGGCTAAACTTAAACCGACTAGTATTACTATCATAGGCTCTAAAATATTCGCCCCAAACCTGGATTGAAGCACCTGGCCGAGCTGTTGTCGGACTAATTTTACAAATGCTTGGAGTTAAAGAGTTAGTATTAACAGTAAAAGAATTAACTGGCGGTAATGATTCAGAAGTAAGAATGCTACCATCCGCTAAATTAACAGAAATAAACCCGCTAGTCGCTCCACTAGGTAATTTAACAACAATTTGATTATTTGACCAAACCGAACTGGCACATTCAGCTGGAAATTGATAGTTTGCTTCAATATTATTAAATTTAACAGTACTTGAACCTTTAATACTACCAAAACCCTGACCATAAATTGTCACATATTGACCGACAGGTCCGCTTTTGGGGCTAAAATCAGTTATCCGCGGTAAAGTCCTAGGATCAACTACCTTATCAAACATTAAAAAATTACTAGCTGGCCCAGCTTTACCACCAGCTTCTTGACGGACAAAAGTTGTTACTTGACCGTTTTGCAAACTTGGCACCCTAGCTTTAACTAAAGTCGGGCTGATGGCCTGCGGTTCATTAGCGGCTACTGGATTATAAAAATTACCATAAAAAGCCTTAGTGGTTGTACCAGTAATACTGAAATTAAGACCATTATAATCAATCAGCTCATTAGTTGTACCACTCGCCTTACTTAACGAGCACAGACCAGGTCGAATAATTTCGTTTAGCAATAAATCTTCAGAACTAACTGCTGTAAAATTACTGCCATTAGTAACTTTAACCTTGCCACTAACGGCTCCGGTGGGCACCCTAACAATAATCTGTCGATCAGACCAAGCATTAACACCACAAGCTGTTAAATCACCAGATTTATTATTGGTAAAGACAACTGTTCCAGTAGTCGACCCAAAACCGCTACCTAAAATGGTTACTAAATTACCGGCTTTAGCATTAGGAGTAGTTTGGTTACAAGTATCATCCTCAGCACAATCTTTTACCCCAGAACAAAATCGATTGGGCTCATTTTGGCAAAAGCCACCACGAGGACTCAAACCAGTAATTACTGGCTTTTCCTGACAAAGACAACAAGCGTTAGTACCAGTTGGGTAACCAGCTGCCTGACAAGCCGCTGCACTTGAGCCTTGCTGAGTACAAAAGCCAGAACCGCATAAATTATTATTACAAGAAGCACTAGGCGAATTGATATCACTAGCGCAAGCTGCGCCTTGACATCTCAAGCAACTACCACCGCAATCTATACCGGTTTCATCGCCATCTTTAGTACCGTTACAACAATGAGCTGGCAATATTTTACCACTCAAAGTTTTTTCCTGATCTCGGCCAACAACATCCATGACCCTGACTTTCAAACCATAATTATCACCAGCTTGACCAGTAGCTGCCCATCTAGTGTCAGTCGCCCACTCTTTACCATAATCAGCGCTTGATTGATAATTAATTGACTGATCATTAGCAAAAAATTCAAAACTTGCCAGACGATAATCATCGGTCGCATGAGCTTTCATGGCTTTGGTAGTCCCAACACAAAAGCCGCCATCACTTTGGAAATCAACAATCACTGGATCTTGGCAATCAAAACCATCGCCAGTAATAAATATCAACTCACAAAAGCCATCTGAGCAATCTAGCGGCTTAATACTATCATCAGCTGGTTTAATCTCTGGACTAACTGTTATCTTAACTTTTGAACTTTCCGGCAGACAATTAACTTCACCACACTCGCTAGTACACTTTTTTTCCGGTTCAAAATAAACTTCTTGACCACTAATCTGCCACTTACCGGAAACAAGACCTTGGTCACTATCCACTTTAATAAAATTTTCATTAATCGTTTCCGGATTAACCGCATAATTAAAACGGAAGCGAATCACGGTATTGCGCGGTAACCCCTCGCTATAAGCTGGTGGAATAGCATTTTCAATTCGCAAAACTCGAGCTGCTATCGGACCAGGCGGTAAATTGGGGTCAATTGTACCGCCACCACCGCTTGAACTACCATTAGTTGCCTCTAAAATATTACTAATAACAAAACTAGTGATAGCAAAAGCTGACAAAACAATCACTAAACCAATAACGCTATTTTTTAAAATCATTTTAGCCTTACTGATTTTTTCTTCATTACCGGCCGCTGTCATCCACAAAAAACCAGCATAAATTACTAAGATAACACCAATTGTACCAATAAAACCTAAAACGACCTTAACGATATTAGCCACCACCAAGCGTGGATCTTTGGCGGTCAGACCGGTGCTCGAAGCATAACTAGTCCCCAAGTCAAGACCTTCAGTAGTTTGCGCCAAGGCTACCCCAGCTGTCCAAATCAAACTAAGAAAACCAATTGTCAATAAGCTGCTAAGAATTATTTTTTGAATCTTTGACATACTTGAATTTTATTAGTTACTGACAGCTAGCTGCCGCCTCTGGCTTACCACCACAACAAGAACTGTAAGAACTGTCAGCGGTAGCACAGGTTCCATTATCTCGACAAGGCTTAAAACAATTCTGCCTGGCATCCTTAACTCCTGAACCAACTTCGACAGAATAACGAGTTGATTCTGTTAGTAAACCGTGAGTAATTTTAACTTTAGTATAATCAGGATAGCCATCCGGTATACCACCGTCAATAGCTTGACCAGTCACCCAATAACTTGGGGCCTGAGACGCACTATACAAATTAATTAACTGATGTTGCTGATCATTAATACTAACCGAACCGCTACCCAAAGTAGTCGCCATCATAATCTTATCAAAGGAAAACTCAATCAACTGATTAAGGGCTGCCCCTGATTGATTAATAGCTGGCGACAATGAATTGCTAGTAATTTTAGGCGGAGTTAAATCAATATTATCGTTGACAAAGAAAGACCATTTATAGCTATCTTTTTCACTATTCCTGATATTTTCATTGTAATAACCCACGGGACCGAAAGCCTTGGTATCGCGATTACCATCAAGTGAATTAAAGCAAGTATCAACAATACCATTAGCTAAAGGTAAAGCAGCCATTGGATAGCGATCATCCGCTTCTTTTTGACAAAAGCCGCCAACACATTGACTATAAGGCGTTTTATCAACACATTGTTGACCATCAATACAAGGATTTAAATTAGCTGCTCCCATCTCTACAATTATATTAGCATTAGCTGGCAAACAATAAATATCATCACCACAAGCATTGGTACCACACTTATCTCTAGACACAAATTCAACAGTTTTATATTGGTTACCAATAGTAAATTTACCAGCAATCGGCTGGCTAGTACTAGCATTAATAACCCGAATGGTTGAGCTAACATCCCCGCTATCTCCAACAACTGTCATTGGATTGATGGCTTCAGAAAAATTAATTTGAATCACTGAATTACGCGGAATATCAGGTCCACCTTTAACTTCAATCTGCTCTTGCCGATCAATACCACCACTAAACGGTGTTAAACTAAGAGCTGAACTATCAGTTAACAGAGTCAAAGAATTACCAATTTCACCAGCCTGTTTAGCAACCAAAAGAATAGAAGTTGGTGTTTTCAGTGAAGCTGTAATCTGGTTATTAGTCGCATTAAAACGCGCCACTATCTCGGCAGTAGTGCTAGTCACTGGAATATTGTTAGGGTTGTCGTCAGCCGTAGCTACTAAACGATAAGTTTGGCTACCAATTGTCAAGCTACTAGCTGATTTGGCCGATAAAACATTAAAAGTCCAACTATTGCCAGCTTGCAACTCACCACGATTATCTGGTGCTAAATTTCCATTTTTAAATAAAGTTAAGCCACAACCCAAATTAACTTGATTGTCAGAAACATTTTCATCATCAATAACGCCATCAATGCCAGATACTTGAGCTCTAAGTGTCGAAGTGCCGGCAATCGCGGCAATAGTCACGGTAACTGCGCCATCATTGTTACAATTGTATTCACCCTGAAGCCGCGCTGTGCCTGAAGCTCCGCTAGCCTGAGGCTCAGTAGCAGTAGCCGTTCGAGCAACCTGAATTGGTCCAATAATATTAATAAAAGCTCGAGCCTGAACAGCCACCTGAACACCTTGCCTTAAGTCAGCCTCATTGTCTGGAGCCGGAATAATACCGCCTAGTTGAACCTGCGGCGGTGTCAAATCAACTTTGGTACCTACTTCAAACTGCCAAGTAAAATTACCTGAAGTAAAAGCAGCACTACCATTAGCTTTACGCACTGAATCAGTCAACTTAACCGACTGCCAAATTTTGCTATTGGCTGAACCTAAATAATCAACCGGCGTAAAAACAAAAGTCTTACCGTCATTAGAGCTAACTTTAACCTTATCAGCAGCTAAATTGGTAGCCACATTATCACCAACTTCGGTTTGAAAGAATTTAACACTGCTAGTAACAATATTGGCATTACTACAAACCCCGGTCGCATCATCACCGCTTTCACAGATCGTTGAAGCTTTAACTTTTTCTCTAAAAGTAACTATCACGCTAGTATTGCGCGGCACATCATTTTGCCACGGTTCCGGATAAACGCTTTGAATAATTCCGCTACCAATCGCCGCCAAACCATTTTGATTGTTGCCGCCTTGGCTAGATTGCTGCCCATTGCTACCGCCAATGGCTTCATTAAGTTTATTGATTACAAAAGTGACAATAGCAAAAGAAGACAAAATAATCAGCAAGCCAATCGCTGCTGATTTCAATAAATCCTTAGCTTTTTTAATTTTTTCAGCATTGCCTTCGCTAGTCATCCAAATAAAACCGGCATAAATTACCAAGACTACCGCAATGGTACCTAAAAAACCTAAACCAACTTGAATGATTCGAGCCACAGTAATGCGCGGATCCTGTCTCGATAAACCCGTGCCTTCCATATAGTTCACGCCTAAAGCGTCATTGCCTTGAGCCAAAGTGACTACTGGCAATAAAAATAAGGCCAACGGAAGGAAAATAGCCAGCAATCGACTAGCTCGAATCAATATCTTTTTCATGGCTTTTTTTTGACTGATTAGCAAAATTAAAGTATAGTTTCAGTATAGCATAAGCTGGTATTTAGCAACAAGGGTTAGTCTTTTATGACCATTGAACAGATTATCACTAAAATTAAAGACCAAAGTCAGCCCAGTGAACTAAAATTAATTCACCAGGCTTATGATTTTGCTAAAAAATATCACAGCGGACAAAAAAGATTAACTGGTGAACCCTATATTCAACATTCTCTTCACACCGCCTTTATTTTAACTCAACTAGGCGCTGACGCTCCAACTATTGCCGCCGGATTACTACATGACGTACCTGAAGACTCTAATTGTTCGATTGCTGAACTTCGTCAAAATTTTGGCGAAGATATTGCTTTTTTAGTTGATAGCGTTACCAAGCTTAGTCTAGTCAATTATCATGGCCAAGAACGTTATCGAGAAAGTTTAAAAAAAATGTTT
>DAONSQ010000006.1:0-29530 GCA_035411265.1 bacterium
TACCCTGAACATAAAGCTTATGAGTAGCTGGAGAGGTAGTACCGATTAAAACATTACCCAAACCAACATTATAAGTACCAGCAGCTGAACTAGCCCAAAGATTAGTGCTAGTATTAAAAGCTGATAAAGCTGAATCTAAATAGGTTTTAGTGATAGCCGCTTTTGGCGTAGCTGAAGTTATGGCCGCATCATTAATCAAAACATTACCACCATAAACATCAAGCGCTGCAACAGCAGAAGAGGTACTACCAACAGTGACTGTGTTTTTAAAAATACCATTTTTAACATAAAGATTGTTCCAATAATTAGTGGTCTTACCTAAACTAGAAGCTTCATTAGTATAAGAATAAATATCTCCGGTTTGGATTGCTAAGCTTCCTTCCATATAAGTACCAGAAGAAAAATTTCTGCCAACATTAATATACAGAAAATTTGAACCAGTATTTAATGCAATATTATTATTAATTTTAAGATGCGTTCCATTAATTGTCCCTGCAACATCTAAAGTTGAAGAAGGATTCGTTGTTCCAATTCCAATGTTAGTCCCATTATTATAAAGAAACGAATTAGCCACCCAAGAAGTACCATCATGACGAAGTGTCTGGCCAGTTGTACCAACAGCAATACCAGTCGCAACTGAAGTTGAAGTGGCATAAAGATTACCTTCAGCATCCGTCATAACAATCCGTCCACCGGTTCCAGCTAATTTATCTAACTTCACAGAGTTGGCTGAACCACTTACATGAAAACTACCTGCCACCTGAAGCTTGGCATCCGGTGTGCTGGTTGTGCCGATTGCCACATTCCAGGTGGTTGATGTTGGTCGCAAGCTAGAACCATCCAAGTTCCAAAGGGCATTTTGAGCCCCCAAAGCAACACTATCAACATAGCTTTTATTAGCCGCACTACTGGTGGCCGTTGGGGTTGGGACAGTAACTTGACCAGTAAAGTTAGCCGTACCATTGACTGCTAATTTATAAGCACCTGGATTAGTCGTCCCAATCCCGACGTTGCCGGGAATTATCATTCCGTCACTAGGAGGAGTTGTTGCAGCATAACTACCCACCGAAATACCAGAAGAAAATATACCCAAAGCCTTAGCAGAATTATAACCAATCAATAAACGACCAGCAGTGTCGTGTGTAAAATTAAATTTATCGGTAGTCGCACTTCTTTCAATATTAAGTCCGTCAGTCCAATTACCGCCACTTTGTTTAATAACAAATTTTCCAGTTGGATTATCCGTCCCAATCCCGACGTTATTTGTGTTTGTAAGATAGAGCACATTGTTAATAGCACCTGAACCATTCCAATTATAAAAACTGAAATCATTACTATTTTCCTCTAAGCCCATCATCCACCCTTTGTTGCTGTTTGATAAAGTTCCGGCTGGATAATAACTAATGCCTGCCTGCTTATCATTGCTGGCTCTTGAAATTTTTAATGGAGCATAAGTATTAGTTCCTACAACTTCAAGTTTGACACTCGGATTAGTTGTTCCAATTCCAACATTTCCATTAGCTAAAATTCTTACTTTACTGTTGCCATCAGTAAAGCTAGTTCCATAAGCAACATCAAAAGCATCACTCTGATTCAAGCCAGTAAACCAACGATTAGCGCCAGTTGAAATATTTTTATAGGTCACTGCTGCCTCACCGGCTGAAGCGCTAGTATTTTCAATCGTGAGTCCACCGGTCCAGCTTCCATTACCGCCAACCGTATTAACTAAATGCAATTTTGAAGTCGGACTAGTGGTACCGACCCCGATGTTAGTAATGGTACTGGTAGTATAAAGATTGGCTCCTGACTTAATCCAATAGCTTAAAACACTTAAACTATCATTAAGATAAACTTTGTTAATTAAATCATTATCATTAACTGCTGTATGGCTACTTCTAACTGCGCCAGTCCCGGCATCGATTGACAAACTGCTACCGCTATTCGGTTGTACAGAAATTCTTGGGCCAACAGAACTGTTGGTAGCACTCATACCAACACCCAGGAAACCCCAAATGTTAGTCAAGCTGCTAGCCCCGCTAACTATAAAATTATTATTTAAGATTAAGGTACCAGTCTTGGTTTGACTAGTTGAATCAGTACTGACAAATGGCGATGGATTACCTCCGGGAGGTGTCGAAGTCGGGCCAGACCAGTCCGCAAAAACTTGGCTAACTGTAGCAAAAAACCCCCATGCAACAGCAAGGCAGGTAATTAAAAAACGAACTTGGCTTTTATTTGCGGGCATCAGTATTGCTTTTTTGGCCAACCTAATGACTTTATTATACAATATTTGACTTTCGCTAGCAAGCACTTAAACCCTAATAAAAACAGCCCATCGGCAATGCCAACAGGCTGTTTTTCTAAAAATTGAACAATATATTTATACAATTTACATTCCCATCATTGGATTCATACCGCCAGTATGGGTATCGCAAGAACATTTGTCATCTTTTTTATCAGTAATCACAGCCTCAGTTGTCAAAAACATCATCGCTGCGCTAGCCGCATGCTCCAAAGCACAGCGAACCACTTTGGTCGGATCAATAATACCGGCTGCCACCATATCTTCAAACTTACCAGTCGCAGCATTATAGCCAATGGCTGCCTTACTATTTCTATTTTTATCAATAATGCTATACAAAATAAATGAACCGTCTTGGCCAGCATTGGCGGAAATTTGCTTAATCGGTTCCAAAATAGCTCCAGCCACGATTTGTCGGCCAGTTGTCTTTTTATCATCACTAAAAGCCTCACTAGCCAAAGCCAAAGCCAATCCACCGCCAGGCACCACACCCTCCAAAGTAGCCGCTCTGGTGGCATTTAAGGCATCTTCAATTCGATCTTTCTTTTCCTTCATTTCCACCTCAGTCGCGGCACCAACTTTAATCACGGCCACGCCGCCAGTCAATTTAGCTAAGCGTTCTTGAAGTTTATCTTTGTCAAAGTCAGAAGTTGCAGCGGCTTTTTCTTTCTTTAATTGCTCAATGCGCAATTTAATCTTAGCGGCCTCACCTTTACCATCAACAATAGTGGTATTTTCTTTAGAAACAATTACTCGGCGAGCTTGGCCCAAATCGCTCAAATCAGTACTGTCCAACTTTAAGCCGATTTCTTCTGAAATAACTCGGCCACCAGTCAATACCGCAATATCTTCAAGCATGGCTTTACGGCGATCACCAAAACCAGGTGCTTTAATACCAACTACACTAAAAACGCCCCGAAGCTTATTAACGACAAAAGTTGTTAAAGCTTCACCATCAATATCGTCAGCAATAATTACTAACTCTTTTTTGCCAGCCTGAATAATTTTTTCTAGTAATGGCAAGACATCTTGGACAGTTGAAACCTTGCGATCAGTAATTAAAATATAGGGATCATCTAGTTCAGCCCGCATGGTTTCAGTGTTGGTGACCATGTAGTGTGAGACATAGCCTTTATCAAACTGCATGCCTTCGACTACTTCTTTTTCTACGCCAAAGGACTGACCCTCTTCAACAGTAATCACCCCCTCGTTACCAACCGAATCCATGGCTTCGGCAATAATCTTGCCAATTTCTTGATCGTTGGCACTAATTGAGGCCACTTGAGCAATTTCTTCTTTAGTTGAAATCTGCTTGCTCATTTTTTTAAGACGTTCCACGACTTCGGCAACTTCTTTTTCAATGCCCTGGCGAATTTCAATGGGATTAATGCCAGCGGCTACCAATTTTAAACCCTCGTTAATCATGGCTTGAGCTAAAACCGTAGCAGTGGTGGTACCATCGCCAGCTAAATCGTTGGTCTTGGAAGCAACTTCCTTGACTAGTGAAGCACCGATATTTTCAAATTTATCCTCCAGTTCAATTTCTTTGGCCACACTAACACCGTCTTTAGTAATCACTGGACTGCCAAAACCTTTATCAATTACGACATTGCGGCCTTTAGGACCAAGAGTAACCTTGACGGCATTAGCTAGCTGATCAACACCTTTTTTTAAAGCAGCTCGAGCTTTATCATCAAAAATAATTTGTTTAGCCATATATTTACGATTTTACTTAATAATTATTAAAATATCTCGTTCAGCAACCACTAAATATTCTTGGTTGTCAATTTTTAAATCTTCAGTTGAATACTTTTTAAACAAAACTTTTTGGCCAACTTGAACGCTCATTGGCGCTCGCTGGCCATTGTCCAACAAACGGCCAGGACCGATAGCGACAACTTCGCCTTGTTCTGGCTTTTCTTGATTTACGGTATCAGGTAAAATAATGCCGGACTTGGTTTTTTCCTCAACCGAAAGCGGCTTGATAACTACCTGATCATGTAATGGCTGTAGGTTCATAGGCATAAAATTAAGAATAAAAATTTAGCAGTCGAACATCTCGACTGCTAAATATTATAGCAATGGGCAAATACTTGTCAAGCACTCGCCTATTAATCATTTTAGTAGCTATTTTAACGATGACGCCGTTGTAATTCAGCTGCTTTAAGCCTGAGTATTTCCCGAGCTAACTGAGCGCGAGCTTCAATAAATTCCGGTGTATTTTCAGCTTGAGCCGTCATCATCTTTTCCGCCTCGGCCCGAGCGGCAGCCACGATTTCCGGATTAATCTCTGAAGCCATCTCAGCCGTATCAGCTAAAACTACAACCTTGTTAACTGAAATTTCCACAAAACCGCCTTGGATCGCCAAATATTCAATCTGGCCATCTAGCATTTTAAGCATCGCTACACCTGGCTTCAGTAAAGAAACCAAAGGAATATGATTGGGCAACACTGTAATATCACCCTCAACTGCCGGCAAAGTAACTTGCCGCACTTGGTTCTTATAAACCACTTTTTCCGGGGTGGCTACTTCAAATTTGATAGTCTGTTCCGCGGACATAATTAAGCTTGATTTAAGCTGCCTTTCATATAAAAATCACCTTCTGACTTGTCATCATGTAGGCCAGCCAAGATTTCAGCACAATCCTTAACCGTCTGTTCAACACGAACATACTGGCCAGGAGTACCCGTAAATGACTGAGCCACAAAGAAAGGCTGGGACAAGAAACGCTGTAAGCGCCTGGCGCGAGAAACAATCAAACGATCTTCATCCGATAATTCTTCCATGCCCAAAATAGCAATGATATCTTGCAAATCTTTATATTTCTGTAAAACTCGCTGAACTTCAGTAGCGACTCGATAATGTTCTTCACCAACGATATTGGGATCAAGCACGGTTGATTTAGAATCCAAAGGATCAACCGCCGGATAAATACCCAATTCTGACAAAGAACGAGATAAAACTACCGTTGAATCTAAGTGCGAGAAAGTCGTAGCTGGAGCTGGATCAGTCAAATCGTCAGCTGGCACATAAACCGCTTGAATCGAAGTAATTGAACCTTTGTCAGTCGAGGTAATACGTTCTTGAAGCTCACCCATTTCACTAGCCAGTGTTGGCTGATAACCAACCGCACTGGGCAAACGACCAAGTAAAGCCGAAACCTCAGAACCAGCTTGAGTAAAACGGAAAATATTATCAATAAACAGTAGCACATCCTGATTCTTTTCATCCCGGAAATATTCAGCCATAGCTAACCCAGTCAAAGCTACGCGAGCACGAGCTCCTGGTGGTTCATTCATTTGGCCAAAAACCATACAAACTTTATCTAAAACGCCGCTATCCTTCATTTCATGAAAAAGGTCATTACCCTCGCGAGTACGTTCGCCAACACCAGAAAAAACCGAATAACCACCATGTTCTTGAGCGACATTATGGATAAATTCTTGGATTAAAACTGTCTTACCTACACCAGCACCACCAAACAAGCCAACCTTACCACCTTTAACGATTGGACAAATCAAATCAATAACCTTGATACCGGTTTCCAAAATTTCAACCTTAGTTGATTGTTCATGAAAATCCGGAGCTGGCCGATGCAGTGGATAAGTTTTTTCAGTTTTTACCACACCACTTCCGTCAATAGTCTGACCCAAGACATTAAACATGCGTCCCAAGGTTTCTTCACCGACTGGCACACGGATTGGCTGACCAAGATCAATTACTTCCTGACCACGCCTCAGACCGTCAGTTGAGTCCATAGCAATCGTGCGCACCACGCCGCCGCCTAAATGCTGCTGGACTTCTAAAACAATTTCTCGGTCACCCTGCTTAGCAGTCAAAGCTTGAAAGATTGGCGGAATAGCCTGATCAAATTTGACATCGACTACTGGACCAATAACCTGTTCAATAGTTCCTAAATTTTGTTTTGTCATATATCTTTAATTGGCCAAAGCATTGGCACCAGCGCAAATCTCAGCGATTTCAGCCGTAATACCAGCTTGGCGAACTTTATTATAGGTTAAACGTAAAGCATCAATCAATTCATCAGCGGCTTCAGTCGCATTTTTCATTGCCACCATTCGCGCTGATTGCTCAGAAGCGTTGCTTTCCAAATTAGCTTGATAAAGCTGAACTTCGATTAAACGCGGCAACATCGCTTCGAGCACTGTCTGACGATTTGGTTCGTAATTATATTGATAATGATAAGCTTTAATCTTCATGCTTTCCGGCAATAATTCTTCCAAAGCCTTGCCGGTTGTAGCCTCGCTATATAGGCGACTATCTGACTTTTCAGTCAAGAAATCTTTAGAAGAAGATAACCCTGGGGCTTCCACTAAACCCAAAAAATCACGATTAGCACCAATGTCAATCGGCAATAGCTGACGAACGCGCGGTGTCTGTTTGATCGTAGAAATAAAATCAGTAAAAGCGACAAAAATCTTATCATAACGGCCAGTCAAATACTCAGCCATAATCGCCCGAGCCATAGCTACTACTTGCGGCAGCTGCGCACTGCGTTCATCCTTAGGAAAACTGGCCGCAATGTTCTGACCATAACGAGTCGCTAAAATCTGACCGCGGCTACCGAAAAGATAATAATCAACCTCCTTGTCACCATGTTTTTTAACTGAATTTAAGGCTTTACTTATAACATTACTATTAAAACCACCGCAAAGACCTTTGTTACCGCTAAAAACCAACATAGCAATCTTGCCGGTTGCTTGACGACTACTCGGCCAACCTAAAAATGGATGTTCAAGACTTTTATCCTGGCTTAGATTAAGTAAAGTCATCCAAGCCAAGTTGGCGTAAGTACGCGTAGCCAAAGCACTAGCTACAGCTTTTTTCATTTTAGCGGCCGCTACCAATTGCATCGCCTTAGTAATCTTGCGCGTGCTATTGATCGATTTGAGACGTCGTTGTAAATCTCTGGTATTAGCCATATTTACTGCCAGCTAGCTTGAAATTTATCTAATAATTCACCCAATTCTTTTTCATTTATCTCATCTAAAAGACCAGTTTCAGTAATTTTTTTAGCTAACTCCTGGCCAAAATCATGCCAATAACTCAACCATTCCCGCTCCCAACTGCCAACTTTTTCTACCGGCACGCTAGCTAAACGTCCACTGATCGCAGCATAAAAAATCGTCACTTGGTCAGCCATAGCTAACGGCTGATATTGGCCTTGTTTCAAAATTTCCGTTAACCGGCGGCCAAGTTCTAATTTTTGCTTAGTATTTTCATCCAAATCAGAACCAAATGAAGCAAAAGCTTCCAGTTCACGAAATTGAGCTAGTTCCAAACGCAATTTACCAGCCACCTTTTTCATCGCTTTAGTTTGTGCACTGCTACCGACGCGAGAAACTGATAGACCGGCATTAATCGCTGGCCTTAAGCCTTTATAAAATAGATCCGGCTCCAAGAAAATTTGTCCATCAGTGATAGAAATAACATTAGTTGGAATATAGGCTGAAATATCACCGGCCTGCGTTTCAATAATCGGCAAAGCCGTGATTGAACCGCCACCTTTTTCAGCGCTCAGCTTACAAGCTCTTTCCAAAAGACGGGAATGCAAGTAAAAAACATCACCCGGATAAGCTTCTCGTCCTGGCGGACGACGAAGCAGTAATGAAATTTCACGATAAGCAACCGCATGTTTACTGAGGTCATCGTAAATGATCAAGGCATCTTGACCCTGCTCTAAAAAGTATTCGGCCATAGCACAACCAGCATAAGGCGCAATATAACTCATAGCCGCGCTTTCAGCCGCGCTGGAAACGATAATAGTCGTATATTCCATAGCACCAGCCTCTTGCAATTTGGCTACCAATTGAGCAATCTTAGATTCTTTTTGGCCAATGGCAACATAAAAACACTGAACATTTTGACCGCGCTGATTGATAATAGTATCGACAGCAATAGCTGTTTTACCAGTCTGACGATCGCCAATAATAAGCTCGCGTTGACCGCGGCCGATTGGCACCATAGCGTCGATTGCTTTAAGACCAGTCTGCAAAGGTTGATTAACTGACTGACGTTCAATAACACCTGGAGCAACCCGTTCAACATTATTAAAAATCTTGGCTTTAATCGGACCTTGATTATCTAACGGCTCACCTAAAGGGTTGACCACGCGGCCAATAAGCTCCGGCCCAACTGGTACTTGTAAAATACGACCGGTTGATTTGGCCACTGTGCCAGCCTTAATCAATTCACCGCGGCCAAAAACAATTGCCCCGACTTGATCGCTTTCTAAATTAAGAGCTACACCACTAATGGCAATAGACTTATTTTCTTCATCAAAAGCTTCGAAATCAATCATTTCGCTCGACATGACATCGGTAAGTCCACTAATCAAAGCGATTCCGTCGCTAATCTTGGTGACATAGCCGACCTTTTCGACTTTAACTTCTGGCTGGAATTGCAAAATCTTACGTCGCAATTCTTCGATTATAACATCAGACTGTTGATCAGACATATTGGTTAATAAAGCAATTTAGCTTGTAAATCACGCAGTTGGCGCCGATAACTGGCGTCAAGCAAACGATCAGGCAAACGGATAATGACTCCGCCTAAGAGCTCTGAATCGATTTTAGTTTCAATAATAATTTTTTTAGCGCCAATTGATTGGGCCAGTTCAGTTGATAATTGTTCCAGTCGCTCTGCTAGCAATGGTCGAGCGCTCATTATTTCAGCCACGACAATCTTTTGCTGCTGGTTGGCATACTGCTGATAACATTCGGCAATTACTGGCCAACTGCTAGCTTGACCGGTTTTGGTTAAATATTCAGCAAACTTATCTAAAACAGCTGAACACTCTGACTCAGCCAAACCATCAACTGACCTATATAGCGCTTGCGCTAATTGTTTGTGAATTAATTTAGCCATGCAAGGATTCCAAAGCTTGTTTAATCATCTTTTCATCAGCGGCATTATCTAGTTTTTCTTGCAAAACTTTTTCCATAGCAGTGGCCACCAATTGAGCTGATTCTTGGCGAACTGCAGCCGTCATTTGTTCTTTCTCGCGGTTAAGCTCGCCAGCAACTCGCTCTCTTAAGACTTCTGCCTCTTTTTGCGCTTCTGCCTGGGCGGTTGTCTTAACCTGCTGGCCGCGTTCATCAGCTTGGCGGACAATTTCCTTGGCTTCACGATGAGCCTCAACTAATTTAGCTTGATAATCAGCCTGGCTTTTAGCTAAATGTTCTTTAGCTGCCTCAGCATCATCCAAGCCCTGGTTAATAATCCGTTGACGATCACCAATCGCCTTAGCAATGCTTGGCCACAAAAACTTCGCCAACAACCAAACAATCAAGCCGAAATTGACTAGATTACTTAAGGCTAGACGCCAATCAAAACCAACCTTAGCTAGGGTATCAAGCAAACTCATACTGATTGATTAGAGCAAGAAGAAACAAACCAAAGAGTAAATAGCAGTTGATTCAGCCAAAGCGGTACCGACAATCATTTTACCGAACATATCGCCGGAAATTTCTGGATTGCGACCCATGGCCTCAAAAGCCTTACCGATTAACAAACCTTCAGCGATAGCTACTGGGCCAAAAGAAAAAGTACACAAGGCCTTAGCTAATAAACGCATTGATTCTGGTTCCATACTGTTTTTATTAATTACTTAATTTATAAATTAACTAGCTGCTGGTTCTTCAACAGCTAAAGTATAATAAACTGATGATAGTGAAGTGAAAACGACAGCCTGAACTAAACCACTCAAGAGGCCCATCGCCATCCAGGTTGATGGCAAGAACCAGGCAAAAGCACCCATAATAATTATTGTCATAACTTCACCAGCAAAAATATTACCAAACAAACGCAAAGACAGCGAAATAACTCGAGCAATCTCTGAAATAATATCCATTAAACCAATAGCAAAATCAACCAAACTCATCAAACCAGCTACCAATCCCTGACGGAAACCTCGCCAAACATCAACTACTTTAATATATTTACCAATATGAGCCCAAAGACCCATTTGCTTGATGCTAGCTAATTGAATATATGACAAAACCAGGATTGCCAGCACCACTGTCATATTAAAATCATTGGTCGGAGTGCGGAAAAGAGCTTGGCCGTTCCAAGTCAGCGCACTGATGCCAGGGATATATCCAATATAATTGGCCAATAAAATAAAGATAAACAATGATCCAAAAAGTGGCAGAATCTTCTTAGCTTTAGCCGCGCTACCAGTCAATTGAGTAATTAAGCCCAAAATCAGGCCATAAAACATTTCTAAAAAAACCTGTTTTTTACTGGGTCGCAGTGACAAACGGCGCACTGCCATCACTAAAACCACCAAAACTAACATAATCAACCAGCTGAGAAGGCAGGTCATCGAAATTGGCCAGCCAAAGAGGCTAAAAACGACCTCCGGCTGGATGCTCGGTTGTTCACTCACTAATCGCAAAAACATAGACTATGATTGATTTTTTGGCTGTTCTTTAGCCTGTTTAGCCATCTGGCGAAAACTGGCATAACGCCTTAGAACAATCGACCAGGAAATAATAAAAGCCAAGCCAAGACAAATAATAGTTTTCACTTTACTGTCCTGCCAACCATTATCTAGCCAGCGGCCAATCAATAAAGCCAATCCAGCTGGCACCAAAAAAACAAAAACACTCTGCCAGGATTGCTTAAAGGCCAAATCAGCCAGCTGTTTGCTGGTTATCGGTTGTTCCATAAAAAATTATAACAAATCGTTGTCAGCAATATAAGAGCAGAGATCAGCCAACCGATGGCTATAGCCCCATTCATTATCATACCAGGCAACTATCTTCACTAAATCACCATCAACAACTTTAGTCAAGCCAAGGTCAACAATTGAACTGGCTGGATTACCGGTAAAATCAATTGACACTAATGGTTCAGTCGTTACGGTTAAGGCGCCAAACTTATCTTGACTAGCCGCTACTGTCAGTAAATCATTGATTTCTTCAACTGAAGTTGGCCGCTCGGTTACCATGGTCACATCACAAAGCGATACCACTGGTGTTGGTACACGAAAAGCTAAACCATCAAAACAACCATTCATAACTGGAATAGTCTTAGCAACCGCAGCTGCTGCTCCAGTAGTAGTTGGCACAATGCTCAAAGCAGCACTACGAGCTCGACGCAAATCTTTATGCGGACCATCAACTAGATTTTGATCGGCCGTGTAAGCATGAATAGTACTCATGACTGCTTTTTTAATTCCCAGTTTTTCCGTCAATACTTTAGTGACTGGCGCTAAACAATTAGTAGTGCAAGAAGCCATTGAAATAACTTGATCACTCGCCAATAAGTCTTGTTCATTAACACTTAAAACAATATTTTTTGTCGTTTCATCTTTAGCTGGCGCACTGATAATCACCTTTTTAGCCCCAGCTTTAATATGAGCCATAGCATCTTCAGCTTTAGTAAAACGACCAGTTGATTCAATAACTACATCGACTGCTAATTTTTCCCAAGGCAGCAATGACGGATCTTTTTCCGCTAAAGTTAAAAATTTCTGCCCAGCGATAATCAAATAATCTTCATTAAAATCAACTGTTTTTTCGTACTTACCATAGCAACTGTCATACTGCAATAAATGGGCCAAAGTTTTATTGTCAGTCAAATCATTAATCGCTACCACTTCAACTCGTTCATCTTTTAATAAAGCTTTTAAAGTACTGCGACCAATCCGGCCAAAACCATTAATGGCGACACGTAATTTACGATCTATCATATCTTTATTTAAAAATTAATTATT
The DNA here is from genome assembly GCA_035411265.1 of bacterium. Lineage (GTDB taxonomy): Bacteria > Patescibacteriota > Patescibacteriia > Patescibacteriales > Patescibacteriaceae > UBA1359. The sequence goes on from DAONSQ010000006.1 coordinate 12,047, forward strand.
AGCTTGTGTTAAGCGCTGTTGGACTAATTGCCTAATCTTTTCAATAACCTGCTCCAAATCAATCACGGTTGTATCAATCACTTCATCATAATTAACTAAATCATAAGCGTCAATACCAAAGTACTTTTGATAACGCTGCCGATCATTTTCTACTCGCTCCAAATTATTTTTAACTACCGCCGCAACACTATCCAAACCATCGCCTTCATTTCGTTCACTGGAGCGCTGCAATTCTTGAAAAATTCGAGCTGCCCCCACCAGAGGATTAACAGTTAAGAATATTTTATAAGAATGAGGAATAAAATGCCAGGAAGTCCGGCCATCAACTACAAAATTATCCTCAGTTTGACCCAACTTGGTTTGATATTCATCAACTTCCAAATCAGTTGAAATATCAGTTAGAGCCAATTGATTATACTCTTCTAAGGTTAGGCCGCGGCGCTTAGCAGCTTGGCGCCTCAGTTGCCCCATACTGTAATAAGGCCAATTAAGCTCGGCAGCTATCCTTTTAGCTACTGCTGATTTGCCAGCCCCTGGCCAGCCAGAGAAAGAGATAATCATATTTTTTATTTAATAACTTTCAACAAGTCATTCAATTGCTTTGGTAATTTAGCCGTATAAATCTGCCGATTTTTATTTAAATCCAAAAACGATAATTCACTCGCCATCAAAAAGACACGACCCAAGGCTAAATCCTTATTTTTTAGTTTATTCTTATTAGTACCATACCAATCATCGCCAACTAAAGCGTGACCCAAAGCGGCCATATGAGCTCTAATCTGATGAGTGCGACCAGTTTTAATAATCACTTTCAGCAAACTATAATTTTGCCACTGCTTAATAACTTCATATTCAGTAATAGCTTTTTTACCCTCTTGATTAGTTGGCCGAGCCGCCATTTTGCGGCCGTCGCTAGACCTAGCAAGATTAAAATCAATCACTCCTTCAGGCTTAGACATCGTGCCATAGACTAGCGCCGTATAGTATTTCTTAACCGTTCGATACTGAAATTGACGCTTTAGGGTTTTAAACATCTCTTGACTGCGCGGAATAACCATTAACCCACTAACATCTTTATCCAAACGATGAACAATGCCAGGGCGAACTGGATTTTCACCAACCGCCAAAACTTCAGGATATTTTTTAATAATCGCCTCAGCCACAGTTGGCCGACGTGGTGGCCAAACGGCATCATGAACCAAAAGACCGGCTGGCTTATTAACAATAATATAATCAGCTTCTTCAGCAATAATTTTTAATTTATCTTTACTTGGTAAATTTGGGTCAATTGGCTTTTGGGTTGTGGCAAAAATCTGTTTCTTAGTCATTGGCTGCCACTCAATAACTTCATTCAAAACAGTTTTATGATGAGATTTAGCTATTCGACCATTAATTTTAGCCTGACCAGCATCAATTAGTTTTTTCCATTCTGAACGTGATCTTTTGGGAAACTTATCAGCCAGCAGTTTATCCAAACGATAACCAACAAACTGTTCAGCAACGATTAACTTACGCATATTATTCTTGAAGATAATTATTAAAATCAAACAGCTGCCGTTCTAAAGTGCCATGTTCTTGAATCCACTCTTTACTTTGCCAATGAAGGCGGCCAGCTAAAACTTTATCCTGTTGTAACTGGATAATGGCTTGAGCAATCATTTCCGGTTCTGGCTTAGCTACCACCAAGGCCGTTTCACCGGGTAATAAAAAATCACTGGTTTGTAAATCTTTAGGCACAACAATTGGCAGGCCGACACTCATCGCCTGTAATATTCTTTGCCAATCACGCGAAGCCGTAGTTGACAACTCAATTAAAGCATCCAGACTTCTAAACCAACGATCGATTGGTTCTTGTCGACCAACAAACCAGACTAAATTACTTAAATCTAGTTGCTTAGCTAGCCATTGCCACTCTTTACGCTTAGGGCCATCGCCAATAATCACTAGCTGAACACTCGGGATAACTGATAAAACTATCTTTAGCGACCTCAGTAAAATCTCGATCGTTTGACCTTCAACCAAATCAGCCACTGCACCAACAACAAAATATTTTTTAGCCAACTGCTCTTGCTGAGTTTTGGCCATAGCATCGAAAAGATTAGCTTGCGGACTTAATTTAGCCGGATTGATTGCTGGTAGCAATAATTGCCAATCGTCAGGTCGACAATCATTTGACTGCAATCGATCAACTAGGTGACGACCGTAAGTGATTACTTTAACCTTAGTAGCTAAACGGCGGTATTTTTTCAACAAAAGTTGTTTGATTTTTAAATTAGCTTCTTCTGGTAACTGCAACCAAACAACCGGTAAACCTAAACGAAGCGCCGAGGCTGTTAGGACTAATTTATCAACCAAAGACAAACAAATAACGCCATCAATCTGGCCTAAACGTTTTAATTTAGCTAAGCGAAAGCTTAATCTTAATTTTTGCCAAAATAAGACTGGCCAAAAAATCTTTGAACAAAAACGACATTTAATTAATGGCCAATTCTGTGTTTGCCAAAAATCAGTCAATTCACCCGAAACTGACCATAACAACTGTCGGCCATCCGACCAGTTGGATAATAAACCCAAAACTAACGACTGATCAGATTGGCTAAAATTAGCAATTAGTGGCTGTCTCATACTTTTTGATATTTAAAGCTCCCATTAACCATAGACTTAGACCATAAACTATTACCGCCAAAAAAACAATCAATAATAATTGAACGCCACCCTGGCTAGCAAAATTACGCCACGGCCAAATGAGACCAGACATTATTACGGTAGCAGCTACGGTTTTGCCAGTTACTTGCCATGGCCAATGCCAACCAGTCTTCTTTTTAGCATAATAGGCTGTCAAAATAGCAATCAATAATTCACTATAAACCGTCACCCCAGCCGCCCCCCAATAAGACCATTTTTCTACTAAAAAATAATAAGCCGGCAGAGCTGTTAAAGCCACAAGAGCATAAGGTCTAACCATTATCTTTTGCTGATTAATCGCAATTAATATGTGATTAAATAAACAGCTAGCAAAAATACCGGCAATAGCAATTAAAAGTACAGCCAAAATCGGTCCAGCTGCTAAAAAATCATGCCCGGCAATCAAGTTAATAATCGGACCAGCCAAAATCTGCCCACCAACAATTAATGGCACGATAGCCATCAATAATACTGCTAATGAAAGATTAGTTAAAAAATTAAACTGTTTTTCATCTTTAGCTGACCAAGCTCTAGTTAAAAGTGGCAACAACAAACCAATAATTAAAAAAGGTAAGCTAGTCAAAACATCAATAACCTTATAGGCCGCTCCATACAATCCGACAATTTGCTCACCGTAAAACCAATTTAAAAATAAAATATCAGTCCGTAAATATAGCAAATTTAAAGCAATGGTTATGGCTAGCGGCCAAGACCGGACAGCAATTTCCCGCCACAGTCCATAATCATAGGCTGGACGAATAGCTATTCGCCGATCAGCCAAACGCCAAGCAATTACAAAATGAATTAGGCTTGATAATAATGTAGCAATAGCCACTCCCCAAAGCCCCCAGCCGTAAATCCGGCTCAACCATAAGCCAATTAACCAAATAAACCGGCCAATCACTTCAGCAATCATCAAATAATCGGAACGGAGCTCGCTTTGTAATAAACCAGTTAAAACTTGAATCAAGGCAATAAAAAAATAAGAACCACCCAAAACAGCCAATATAAGCCACAAACCTCGATAATAAGGCAAGAACAAGGCTACAATTAGGCCACCACCGATAATTATTGCCGCTGAAAATAAACGAAAACCCAGTAAGCTATTCAAAATCTGAACACGATTATTAATTTTTTCATTAATCATCTGCGCCGTTACCATAGTCAAACCCAAATCGGCTAAAACAGCAAAAATTCCTAAAAAATTATTCAAAGCCGTATAGCGGCCAAAACCAATTACCCCTAAATATCTAGTAACCAAAGCAACCCCCAGCAAGCCTAAAAAAACCGACAAAGCTTTGCCAGCCAATTGGATAAAACTATTGTACGCAAATTTTTTCGCCAGTGACATGCCGTTGTTTTTTAATCAGTCCTCCGATATAATTAACTATACCACAATCTTATAAAAAACCAACTCTTATGTTAAAAAAATTATCTGTCTGCTTTATCGGCCTGATTAGCTGTTGCCTAATTTTCTCACCCAGCTTAATCAGTCCGGCTCAAGCCCAATTTTCACCGACTGAACAAGTCGGTTTAAAAGAAATTGGCTCAACAGCCTATAAGCAAAGAAGCAACCCTAAAGATGTCCGACTAATTATCGGTGAGGCTATCCAATTTCTCTTAGGTTTAGTCGGCTTTATTTTAATCGTTCTAATGTTGATTTCCGGCATCCAGTATATGACCGCAATGGGCAATAAAACCAAAATTGATACTGCTTTAAGCCGTATTAAAAATGCTTTTTTTGGCTTGATAATAATTTTAATCTCTTACGCTGCTACTCGTTTTATTATCGAACAGATTAACCATGCGCTAACCGTCAACTAAGGAATACAACAATTTTTGGCAGCACACCAAGGAGTTTGAAAAGCACAATTAGTAATAACATTACAGCCTGAACAAGGATCGGTTACATCAATTTCCATATCCGCTGAAGTTTGTTGCGGATCTAAAGATAAATCACAACAACCTTTAACCAACAAACAAGAAAAATCTTGTCCAGAACAGGCTGCATTAGCAACACACATTACTGGACAATTTACTGGCTCAGTAATACTTCCAGCCTGACCGGAAGGATTGGGCATATCATAGTACTCATTATATATTGTCCCCCCCAGAGCTCCCAAGAAGAAAGTCAAGATTATATAAGCCGAAAAAATAACTACCAAGCCGATAGCAGTATAGGTAATAATGCTTCGGCCTTCTTTAATTTTACTTTCATTACCGCCAGACATTATCATTAAAAAGCCGCCATAAATCAACAATAGTAGCGACACTGAACCAATAATTTTCAAGACATTACCGATTACCTGGCCAACATAAGTTGAAACATTAAATAAGCTCTCAACACCATTGACTGGATTATCCAGCTTAACTGAAGCAGCCATGACAAAACAAGGAATCAAGAATAGCGCCAAAGTTATGATTGTTTTTTTAAACATAGTTTTACTTCAAATTGTTAAACAAGAAGCTTAAAATCGTATAGGAAGAGAAAATAATAACCAATCCCACGGCTGTCCAAATAATTATCTTTTGAGCTTGTCCGACAGTCTTGGTATTGCCGCGAGCAGTCATCCATAGAAGTCCGCCATAGACCATCATTACCATAGTCATAGTACCAGCTAGTCCCAGTAAATTCCGAATAATCCGTGCAATAAAATTCTCGGGTGTTGTTTTAATTAAACTTTTAATTTTAGGACTAGCCACAGTGGCATTAGCAGCACTAGTTCCGCCAACCGCAATAACTGTCTTCTTTAATTTACCGCAACATTTGACATTGACTGGACTTGCATTTATACAAATTAAATCTCCGTATGGCAAATATTGGGGATATGATCCGTCACATTTTTTCAAACATTTTGTTGTATAGAGAGAATCTACGGTAATACATTCGGTTGCTAAAGCTATCGACGGCAGAGCCAAACCAATTAAAACTAAACTAGCCAGACCCGACTTAACTAATCTTTTTATTCTCATAGAAAAATATTTGCTTAAATTATATCAGATAATTAACAAACTGGCCAAACTTGCCAACAAAAAAGCCGCACCGAAGTGCAGCTATTAGTTTTAGTTGTTACTGATTAAATCTACCAATGGTTGATAGATTTCTTTTTTCAAATATTTTTTAATTAAATCTTCCACTAGGATTGACGGACAGATACGATGACTATACGCCCCCATCAATTCATTAAACATTTTTTCGATTTCAATAACCCATTTCTTTAAACAATCATCGCTATAGACAACTGTTATTCCATTATCGAGATTAATCACGCCGCTATTGATTAGCGTTACTGCCAAGGCTTTACATTCTCTAATTTTATGCTGATAAGCGGGATGCTGATAAAATTCTTGACGGAAATACCATTGAATTCTAGCAATGATAATGCCGGCAATAAAACAAGTACCAAAAATCTTAACACTTTCCAGTAAGGACAAGACGGCACAAACGCTAATTCTTAGCTCTTCAAATAATTCCAACTTGCGGCCTAACCTAAGATCAAGACGATCATCTCGTCCCAATAATTTGGAACCTTCACGAGCAATGACAAAATAAGCGACTGACCAATAGTAGGCCGCTGTCATAAAACCATCATTAAAATTGCCAAAGAAAATCTTTTTCTGCAAATCAGCACTTAATTTTAAGCCCTGGGTATCAATAATGAATTTTCTCAAACCTTGGCGACGTTCAGGCAAAACTCTGATAGCATAATCATCCTCCCAAAAACCAGTACGGAACAGCACTTTAACTGTCGTAATTGTAATTGAATTTTTAATTTTTAAGAAAAGATCATCGGAAATCTTATTAATAACCTTGGCTTTTTGCCAAATCGAATCAGTTACCTTCCTAATCTGAACCTGAGTAGCAAACTCCTGGTTATCGTCGCAAAAGGCTAGGTGCAGCTCTGGGGCTACACAGCAAGGATGCTCCTTGGCATTACCAAAGCAATGCAGCGGTAAAATCTGGCTATCACCTGGCAATTTTGACCAAGCCTCATTAACCGAAAGCCATAACTTTCTTAATTGCCGATAATCTCGACAAACATAGGCATCAGCTAAAAGACTGAGATATTTAGCCATTCTAGATGATTTTTCACATTGTTCAGCTGCTTGGCGCAAATTCTCACTTAAATGAATAACTCTATATTTGAATTCTTCAACCCAGGTTCTCCGATTAACTATTTTTCCATCCTTGACTTCAAAAACGCTATAATCACCGCCATAAGCTTGTTTGCTTACCATCTGAAAGTATTTCTTCCGACCCCTCTTGCTTAATTCAAGATAAGGCACAACCATCTTTAAATACCACGTCTCATACAAAGCTTCAACATGCCTAGATGCTTCAAATAAAGCGTCTAAAAAAAGCCATTCTTTAAGAATGTTGTCACTATCCCTAAACTTATGGCATCGAAGAAAAGACTCATAAGCCTTTATCAAAACCTCTCTCTCGTGTTGAGAATAAGTATGGATTAGATAAACAATTAACTCATAGTTTTTATAGGGATCAGGGCAAATAATTTTACCAGTACGAAAAATAATATAATCAAAAAATAAATCAACCGGCACTGTTAAATCAAAATAACCGATAATCTTAGAAAAAAAGCTGCGTAATTTGTCATTTTTAATAGCCCGATAACGAAATGCCGTTATAAAGTCAGAAACTATTTTTTTAAGAGAACTGTCAAAACCAGGAATCTGCGGAATAGTCATTTCCTCCAAGATGTCTCTAAATTCCACTACCAAGTCGCCACCAGTTATTTGACTGGACATTATCTCCTCCTTCTTTTATTTAATTGTTAAATAACAAAAAACCGCCGAAGCGGTTGATTTGTAGTCCCTAGGGGAATCGAACCCCTGTTACCAGGATGAAAACCTGATGTCCTAACCACTAGACGAAGGGACCAAAAAGCTATTCTATTATAACGAAAGCTGGATAACTGTCAAGGCTTTTATTTAATAACTATTAACAAAGGCTTGGCCAAGTGTTAAGATTAAAGCATAATTTACGTCAATTATTTCAGTTTTATCGATGAAAATCCTTGCCATTGAAACCAGCTGTGATGAAACAGCAGCTGCCATAGCAAGCTTAGATAATCATAACATTACTATTCTGAGTAATGTTGTAGCTTCGCAAATTGATATTCATCAGGCTTTTGGCGGTGTCGTGCCAGAAGTGGCTGCCCGTGAACACGTCAAACAAATTCTCCCCATCATTGATCAAGCTCTTAAGGAGGCCGGACTCAGTAAGCAAACCGCCTCCAAGGAGCTTAATGGCATTGCTGTCACCCAAGGTCCCGGACTTTTAACCTCACTATTAGTCGGCGTTGAAACCGCTAAATCTTTAGCCCTAGCCTGGAACCTACCATTAGTTCCTGTCCAGCATGTAACTGGTCATATTGCAGCCAACTTTATTAATCGTGACTTAACTAAATTTAATTTCCCGATTTTAACCCTAACGGTTAGTGGCGGCCATACGGCTCTAATTTTAATGAAAGATTACCTGACTTATGAAATTATCGGCCAAACTCTTGACGATGCCGCTGGCGAAGCTTTTGACAAAGCAGCCAGTCTACTGAAGCTAGGCTATCCTGGGGGTCCTAAAATCAGTGCCGCTGCTGCCAAATTTGCCGCTCAGAACAAAGCAACTTCAATTGTTTTGCCTCAACCAATGATTAAGCGATCTGATTATAATTTTTCTTTTTCTGGTCTAAAAACTGCCCTGCTTTACGCCCTGCAAAAAGATTCGGCTTGGTCAGAAAAAGTTAATGAATATGCTTACGTTTTCGAGCAGGCTGTTACTCAAGCCCTTATTCGCAAAACTATAAAAGCTGCTCACGATCTCGAAGTTAAAACAATTATGCTGGCCGGAGGGGTTTCGGCTAACAAAAACTTACGCGAAGCTCTAACCCAAACTATCCAACAAAAACTACCATCAGTTAACTTTTTAATGCCCGAACTAACCTATACTACTGACAACGCCGCCATGATTGCTGCCGCTGGTTTAATTCGCCTAGAAAAACAAAAAACAACTGATCCAATAACAGTTTTAGCTCAACCTAACTGGCCAATTTAATTTTAATTACTTTAAATAAAAATATGGACTTAACTGATTTAGTTACCAGCCTTAAAAATGACGACACCTCTACTTTTGAGCGTAAATGCAAAGATTTTTTTTATGGCCGTTACGAATTTTCCAGTTTCGACCAAAAAAATCGTGATTTTGTTATTGAATTATTAAAAAAACACCGTAGCGATATGATCAACTACGGTGGTATTCCCGGCTATAGCCTCGATAACGAAATGTACGACCTTCATCGTCACATTAGCGATTATAATTTAAGTGAAATTGATTACGAAAACATCAAAAAAATCATGCAATATTTTCGGGCTTAACTGGCAATCAACGCCAAAATTTCATCTCTTTTAGCAGCCATAATTTCAGGACTACTAGCTTCTAAATTAAGCCGTAATAACGGTTCAGTATTGGAAGCTCGAACGTTAAACCAAAAATCAGGATAAGTAATCGTCACTCCATCTAAAAAATTAGGCTGACCATCAGCATAATGCTCAGCAATGGCTTTTATTTTAGCTGCTGGATCAATTACTCGACGGTTAATTTCGCCAGAATGATAATATTTTTTATAGGGCGCTATAAACTCAGCTAGCGTCTGGCCGCTAGCTGTTAAAGCAGTAATTAGCTTTAGAGCAATAATACCCGGGACTTCATAACAGCCATCAGCCATATTCAAAAAGAAATGGCCTGATGATTCACCGGCAAAATAAACATCCTGTTCCAGCATGGTTGCCTTAATAAGCGAATGACCGACTCTAGCGACAACTGGTTGCCCGCCATTACTAACAATTGTGTCTTCAGTTATTTTTCCAGGACGGATATCGTAAGCAATCTTGGCGCCTGGTTTTTCAGCTAAAAATAACTTAGCCATAATCGCCCGAACAATTCCTGGCTCCAAAGGCTGGCCTAAATTATCGACAAAGAAAATTCGATCAGCGTCACCATCAGTCGCAATACCCAAGTCAGCCTGCTGGCCAATTACCATCTGGCTCAGCGGCTGAATATTTTCCGGCTTGAACGGATCAGCCTCATGGCCAGGAAAAGATCCGTCAAGCGACCAATTCATCCGAATTAAAGACAACTGAGGAAATTTAGCGAAAAGCCTTTCGAAATAAGGTCCACCCATAGCATTGGCTGGGTCCATGACAATTTTCAACGGCTGTAATGACAGATCACCCATCAAAGCTAAATCATGTTCAATCTGTTGATCAACAATATTTTCAACCAATTGGTAGCTGCCTTCCACTGCTGCTGGCAGCAATTCGGTTTGCAAAACTAAATCTCTTAACTCAAAAAGTCCGCTATTTTCACCGACTGGCTTAGCCCGGTCACGAACGATTTTAAAACCATTATATTCTTGCGGATTGTGTGAAGCACTAACCATAATACCGCCGTCAGCCGCCAATTTAGCCGTAGCAAAATAAAAAGTCGGTGTTGAGCTAAGGCCGATATCCAAAATCTGTGCCCCAGCCGCTAATAAACCTTTAGTTAGGGCTTCGTGCAAAGCTGGTGAAGACAAACGCATATCATGACCGATAACAATAGCCAACTGGCGATCAGTCTTGAGCTCGCGTTGTCGCCACTGATAATAAGCTAGACCAAGCTTATAGGCGAGTTCATCATCAAAGTCACGACCATAAACTCCTCTTAAATCGTAAGCCTTAAAAACATTAGCTTGTGTTTGCATAAAATTATTCCATGGTTTTTCTAAAACTGCGCCACAAAAGACCAGTTCCCCACCAAGTCGCTACAGCTCCCAGCCACCAACCAATCAAAGGTAATTTCATTAAAATCAACAAGACACTGACACCGACAATTAACGGCCAGATATTATTTTTAACGCGTGGCAATATTTTGCGGCCAAGCCAATAACCGATAACCAATTTAGCTAAATACAGCAATAACCCCCAAATAATAAAGACAATTAAGGCCAACGGCAAACCAATAACCGTAAAGATTAAGATAAAAGCACTGATTGGCATTACCATCAAAATCAACAAACCTTTTAGTGCTATTTTAATTGGTTGCTTTTCGGCTTTCTCTAATAATTCTTTAGTAGCTTGCGGCCATAGACTAATAACAATTAAACCAATAAATAGCAACATGAAAATCTGCAAAATTGTCTTCCAGATTAAACTAACCGCTGCATCTTTTTTATTAGCTTGCTTGGCTGGCCAATCTTGACGGACCACTTCACCCTTAATCTCAGCCTTATCATCAATCTTAATCTCCTCATAAGCCGTATAGCGCAAATCTTGAGCTAATTTAGCACCAGCCATCACTCGCAAACTTTCCGGCTTATTAGTTGAGGCAAAAAATCTAATTGGCGCACTATACTGGCCAGATAATTTAGCTTGGCCAAAAGCACCTAAAAAATGATTCAAATACTGGCCCTGGCTTTCCAAAAATTCACCAGCCAGCATTGTTTCACCCTTAACTTCTGTTTTTTCACCCAAGGTTACATCCGAACCGAATAGCATCAAATTCCGTTCAACTTGATTATCCACCTTAACTCTTTCTCCCAGAGAACGAATACTACCAGAAACCTTGGCATTAATTGTCAAATCGCTAGCGGCGCAGATAACATCGCCATCAATCGGCTGATTAATAGTCACCTTGCGGCCGGCACAGATCAGATCACCCGGCAAAGGCGTATCGATAACAATTCTTTCAGCCGCGACATAAGTTGTGCCAGTCAAACCATCATTGTTGTCAAAGGTCACTTCAGCTCCGCTACGAACCGTAAAAGCTTGAGCAACCAGCGGTAGCCATAACGCTATTATGGCTAAAATAATCCCGCCAATCTGTCTTGTCTTACCCATATAATTGTGATTAAATTAGTATGCTTACTAAGTTTTAGTATAACATCCGTTGGAATGGATATCAAATCAGAACAAGCTTTAATCAAGCTAATCAATAGCCAGCCACAAACCAGAGACGATCTGACAGCTTTAAAGCGCCATTACGCTGAAATATCCAGCCAGCCCATGATTAATAACAGTCAATTATTATCAGCCTATTCTAAACTAATCACTGCCGGAAAAATCAAACCTAATGAAACTTTTCTGAAATTGCTCCGCCGCCGTTCAATCCGCACTATGTCTGGCGTGGCTCCGGTAGCTGTCTTAACCAAACCATGGCCCTGCACTGGCAATTGTCTTTATTGTCCTCAACAAAGCGACGTTCCAACTAGCTACCTCTCCAATGAACCGGCCGTAATGCGGGCGATGCACTGCCATTACAATCCGCACAAACAGGTCAACTATCGTCTTCGTGCTCTGCTAGCCAATGGCCACCAACCTAACAAAATTGAATTAATTGTCATTGGCGGAACCTGGTCTTATTTGCCGCTTAAATATCAATATTGGTACATTGCCAATTGCTTTGCCGCTGCCAATACCTATGGCCATAAAGAACGCCATTATCGTCAAAACCTATCACTTGAGCAACTAAAACTAGCAGTTACCAAAGAACAAAAGATTAATGAATCAGCTCTGTATCGAATTATCGGCTTAACCCTTGAAACCCGTCCTGATTGCCTTACCCCTGAAGAGCTGGATAATTTTCGCTTTCTCGGCTGCACTCGTGTTGAAATCGGCGTTCAAGCGATTGACGATCAGATTTTAACCCTCAATCGCCGGACTGCTACCATTGCTAGTATCACCAAAGCTACAAAATTACTGCGTGACTGGGGTTTTAAAATCACCTATCATTTTATGCCGGCTTTGCCTGGTTCAACGCCTGACCATGATATTGAAATGTATCAACAGCTTTTTGCTGACCCTCGCTTCCAACCGGACCAGATTAAATTTTATCCCACAGTCGTTGTCAAAGGCAGCCAGCTTTATGAATGGTGGAAAAATGGCCAATATCAACCCTATAGCGACGAAGAACTAATTCGCGTTATCAGGGCTTGTAAAGAAACTACTCCAACCTATGTCCGTATCATCCGCTTAATCCGTGATATTCCAGAAGAATCAATTGAAGCCGGCAATAAAATCACCAATCTACGGCAGATTATCCAACAGCAAGGCGTTCATTGCCAATGCATCCGTTGCCGCGAAGCTAGAGAAGCCAGTGCTGAATTAAGCCAGCTAAAATTGATTATTAAAAAATATCCAGCTGGTGGTGGTCAAGAATATTTTATTAGCTGGGAAAGTCTTGACCAGCAAAAGCTTTTTGGTTTTTGCCGCCTGCGCTTACCACAAAATACTGAAAATAAACATTTGCATAATTGTGCCATTATCCGTGAACTACATGTTTATGGTCAGCTTCAACCAGTCGGCACCAAGGGCACAGTCCAGCATCGCGGCCTTGGCCAAAGACTGATTGCTGAAGCTGAAAAAATCGCCCAACGCCATGGCTATCCAAAAATAGCGGTTATTTCTGGAATCGGTGTCCGCAATTATTACCGTAAATTTGGCTATCGCCTCCATCATACTTATTTAATCAAGCCTGTGCTATAGTTAATTAAATAACTAAAAAAACATATGGGATATGAAGACAGTTTATTTCGGCAAGCAGCCCAGCTTCACGAAAAAAAGCAAAGTTTCAGGGATAAAGATTTTTTAAGAAAACTGCTAGAAAGAGCTGAAGGAATAAATAATATTGATAAAATTAACCCCAATGATTTTCGTGGCCTTTATGGCGATGAAGTTGTTGATCGCGATCTAGATTGGGTTAAAAAACAACAGCAAAAACATCTAGAACGCAATTCCGATAGTGAGCTTTGGCACAAAAAAGTTGCTGATATTTTAGAAGCAATTTTACATCAACAAATAGAAAATAATAATTATTTTAGTGAACGGGTCCACACTATCAAAACTTGCGAGTATGATGATTTTATTAATCATATTGATTCAATCTTAGAAATTTCGAAACCTGATCAACGCACACCTGATTATTCCGGTATTGCGCTTGATGTTACTTCTGCCAGTAATCCCAATAGCCTAAGTAAAAAAATTAATCGAATCCTTGACAGTATTGATAATAATCGTCTAGCCAAAATCAAATATTTTCAATCAGAAGAAAATAACATCCGTGGTGAATTACGCGATGTCCCATTATTTGTTATTGGTTGCGATCTAAAACACACTGAAGAACTGGCTCAATTGTGGATTAATAATAAAATGCGAGCGCTAGCTGATCATCCCATTCAAGTAATCTTACTCCAACAAATTGTAGAACAAGCTCAGCAATTTAAAAAATATGCTGAATCAGTTGGCCAAGAAAAAATCGCTGAAATCTATGACCATATTTTAAAAGACTTTTCAGAAATCATTAAAGAACGCCGCGAAATTTTAGATAACATCAAACAAGACCCTCAAAAAAAACGTTATATTGAAGAAGATAACGTCACCAATAATCTAAAAGATATTATCAGAGATTATGTTCAACAAAATAAATGATCCGGCTATAAATCAATTAGTCGAAGCCGAAAAAGAACGCCAAACCGATGAATTGGAATTAATCGCTTCAGAAAATTACGCTTCACCTAGCGTTTTAGCTGCTCTAGCCACCCCGTTAGCCAATAAATACAGCGAAGGCTATATTGGTAAACGCTACTATGGCGGCAATGAAATCATCGATCAAGTTGAAGCTTTAGCGATTGATCGAGCCAAACAGCTCTTTGGCGCCGAACATGTTAATATTCAACCTTTATCTGGTTCACCAGCTAATTTAGCTGTCTATTTGGCTCTACTCGAACCTGGTGATACAGTTCTTGGACTAAGACTTGATCATGGCGGACATCTCTCTCATGGCCACCCCATCAATATCTCTGGTCGCTTATTTAAATTCGTCCAATATGAAGTTGACCCTATAACTGGTCGACTCAACATGGATCAGGTACGCGAAATTGCTCGATTAGCCAAGCCAAAATTAATTGTCGCTGGCTTTAGTGCCTATAGTCGCGAAATTGACTGGAATAATTTTCAAAATATCGCCAACGAGGTTGGCGCTTTAACCATGGCTGACATTTCTCATACCGCCGGTCTAATTGCTGGACAGCAACTAACCAATCCAACCAATATTTTTGATGTCATTACTACCACCACTCACAAAACCTTACGCGGTCCACGTGGCGCCATGATTATGTGCAAAGAAAAATTAGCCAAAGATATTGATCGAGCTGTTTTTCCAGGTCTTCAGGGTGGTCCACATGATCATGTTACCGCCGCCAAAGCGATTGCTTTTGCTGAAGCGCTACAGCCAGAATTTAAAAATTATGCTCGACAAGTTATTGTTAACGCCCAACTACTCGCTAGCGAATTAATCAACAAAGGTTATAATATTGTTTCTGGCGGCACTGATACTCATTTGTTAGTTGTTGATTTGACTAAGCAAAACCTGGCTGGCCGCCAAGCTGAAGAAGCTTTGCAGTTAGCTGGCCTATCCGTTTCCCGCTCAACTGTTCCCGGGGATCTAAGACCACCGCTAAATCCATCTGGCATCAGAATCGGTACTGCCGCCATCACCACTCGCGGTTTTAAAGAAGCTGAGATCAAGCAAGTTGCTACTTGGCTTGATTTAGCTATCAAAAATCACGATCAAAAAGAACAGCTAATTCTCATTAAACAACAAGTAACGGCCCTGGGGCGCCGCTTACCACCACCTGGTTTATAAAAATATGGCTCAACAATTAATTAATGGTCGCCAACTAGCCGATAAAATTAAAGATCAAATTGCTGAAACGGTTTTTGCCCTAAATGGTCAGCACCCTAATTTAGCCATTATTTTAGTTGGCGAACGACCAGATTCAGAGATTTATGTTCACCACAAACAGACTGAGGCTAAAAAAGTCGGCATTGATACCCACCTATATCAATGTCCTGAAGACATTAGCCAAGAAGAATTGTTAGCAACAATTAACTTTTTAAATCAAGATCAAGCAATTGACGGCATTCTCCTACAACTACCCTTACCCGATCATTTAAATACTGATGAATTAGTTAACGCCATTGCTATCAATAAGGATGTTGACGGCTTTACTAAAAAAAATCTAGAAAAATTAAAAGAGAACGATCCTCAAGCTATTATCCCACCAGTTTTTGGTGTAATTCTAACAATTATTGCCGAACAACAATTTGATTTGACTGATCAGAAAGTATTAATTGTTGGCAACGAAGGTATTTTTAGTGAAAATCTAGCTGAAATGCTAAGACAGTTTGATAGTCAAGTTGAATTGCTAAACGATATCACGCCACAAAATCGAGCCAAGTTAGATGAAGCCAAACTATTAATTACCGCACTTGGTAAACCGCACAGTATTAAGCCAATCGATTTGCCAGAAGATTATTTAATTATTGATGTTGGTATTACTAAAAAAGACAGTAAAGTCTACGGTGATGTAGACTTATCTTCCATAAATCCACAAATTAACGGCTGGGCTACGCCAGTGCCGGGTGGTGTCGGGCCAATGACTATTGCCCTAGCTCTCAATAATACTCTCTTGCTTTATCAGCAACATCATGGATCAAACTAGTCTTTCCACCTTACTCCAGCTACATTTTGGCTTTAGCCAATTACGACCTGGCCAGGAAAAAACAATTGAACAAGTTTTAAAAGGCCAAGATTGCCTAATTATTATGCCAACTGGTGGTGGTAAATCTTTGTGCTACCAACTACCGGCCCTATTGCTACCTGGTGTTACCCTAGTTATCTCACCCCTGATTGCCTTAATGAAAGATCAGGTTGACCGCTTAAATAGTATTGGCATTCCAGCCACTTTTATTAATAGTTCAATTAGTTTAGCTGAAGCTGATCAACGGCTTCAACAAGCTATGAACGGCGGTTATCGCTTAATCTACATCGCTCCAGAAAGGTTTTATAGCCAGCAATTCCAAAAGACCATCAAGCAAGTACCAGTCAGCCTGGTAGCTGTCGACGAAGCACACTGTATTAGCCAATGGGGCCACGATTTCCGGCCAAGCTATCTTCATTTAAAACAGTTTATCGCCACTCTAGGCCGACCGCCAGTTTTGGCCTTAACCGCCACTGCCACACCTGAAGTCCGTCAAGATATTATCAAACAACTAGAAATGAACAATCCAGTTGAACTAATAACCGGATTTGCCCGCGACAATCTTCATTTCGGTATTATTAGTACGCCTGATGGCAATAAAAAAAATATTGTCTTAGACACCATTGAAAAAGCCCCTGAAGCTAGCGGCATTATTTATACCAGTACTCGCCACCGAGCTGATGAATTGGTTGAATTTATTACTCGCTATGGAGCATCTGCTATTGTTTATCATGCCGGCCTAACGCCCGACGAACGCCACCGTTTACAAAATCAATTCATGACTGGTGAAGCTAATATTATTGTTGCCACCAATGCTTTTGGCATGGGAATTGACAAAGCTGATTTGCGCTTTGTTATCCATTATGATATGCCAGGAACAATTGAAGCTTATTACCAAGAAGCTGGCCGTGCTGGCCGCGATGGCCAACCCAGCTTATGCCTTCTGCTTCATAGTCCTCGTGACCGCTATTTGCAAGAATTTTTTATTGAAGGCGACAACCCTTCACTAGATTTAATTTTAGATATTTACGAATTTTTAACCAGCCACACCGACGATCATATTCTTTTAACCTACAGTGGTTTAAAAGAAAAATTAGGCCTTGATGTCCCGGATTTAGCCATTGGCACAGCGCTAAAAGTTCTCGAAAAAGAAGGTTACCTAGCTAAAAGCTATGAAAAAACCAGCCAAGCCACCTTGCAACTATTA
>DAONSQ010000007.1:0-21385 GCA_035411265.1 bacterium
TCAGTCCACTCCCAGACATTACCAGCTAAGTCCCAGATAACTTCACCATTAGATAAAGTATGGGTTCTTTTGTTGACTCCAGTTAACTCAGTTGAACCATCCATAGCGGCGCTTGAATCACTATTGCCTCTTGGTATCTGGCCTGAACCAATTGATCCACCTGTCCAATTGCTGGCCTGAAGTTCAAGATTACGAACAATACTGAGCCATTCATTTTCAGTAATTAAATGTGCTCCAATAGCTTCACATTTAGCTTTAGCATTAAGCTGGGTAATATTAACCCACGGTGTACCATCAGCTTTAGAAACAGGATTACCGCTGCCATCATCTTTAGCTTCATATTTCATAACACAAAAAGAATGAGTACCATAAAGAAGATTGCCAGGAACCCGAATCCAATTGTCTGGACAATCCGTTTTAGTTTCTTCATCATAACTCAACTGATAGCTAAGATTATTAGCTAGAGGCGAATAATAATAATGTTTATCTTTAGTTGGATCGGCCGGAATCTTTTTCATATAAACCTCAAGTCCACAGGTTGAGGTAATCCCTAGTTCGCTAAGGCAAAGATTAGTAATTGGTGTGCCAGTTGGACTAGGTAGACTAGGATAGTTACCATTACTACTATAATACATTTCTAGGGCAGTTGAGATTTGTTTAACGTCAGATAAACGACGAGCATCACGAGATTTAGCGCGAGCACTATTTAGAGCGATAATTGAAAGACTAGACAGTAGGGCAATAATACCGATAACAACTAAGAGTTCAATGAGGGTAAAAGCGTTTTGAGGATATTTTGATTTTTTGTTTAAACACAATAACATTAACTACTAATAACAATAAATTATACCAATATATTACTACTTATAGTGGTGGAGGTCAAAAAAATCTAAATACATCCTTATAAAAGTTGCCAAATTGGCTAAAAACTGTTAAGTTCCAGCTATAAATATTTTCTATGGCTTTATCAATTGGTATCGTCGGCTTACCTAATGTCGGCAAATCTACTTTATTTAACGCATTAACCAAAAAACAAGTTGATGCCGCCAATTACCCTTTCTGCACCATTGAACCGAATGTTGGCGTGGTTAAAGTTCCCGATGAACGAGTCGCCAAACTTTCGCTCATGTCCAAATCAACTAAGGAAATTTATACCACGATCGAATTTGTCGATATTGCTGGACTAGTTAAAGGCGCTCACGAAGGCGAAGGCTTGGGCAATCAATTTTTATCACACATTCGTGCCTGTGATGCTATCTGTCAGGTTGTTCGCAATTTTCAAGATGGCAACATTATTCATGTTGATGGCCGAATTGATCCCGAATCCGATCAAGCCACTATCAATTTAGAATTAATTTACGCTGATCTAGCCACCGTCAACAAACGCTGGGACAAAGTTAGTCGCGAAGCTAAAAGTGGCGATAAAGCTGCTATTTGGCAAACTGCGGCTTTAGAAAAATTACGTAGTTACCTGGATAATGGCCAAAGCTTAAGACAATTTGAATTTACCACCGATGAACAAGCTTTAATCAAAGAATTAAACTTGCTGACTATCAAACCAATTATCTATGTCATCAATAGTGACGATCCTAAAAACGAGATTACTCCAACTTGGGACGGTGCTATTTTGCCTTTAAATATTAAACTGGAGTCAGAAATTGCTAGTCTACCGGAAGAAGATCAAGCTGAATATATCAAAGAGCTGGAGCTAGATGAAAGTGGCCTGAACAAATTAATTGCTCAAGCTTATAAACTTCTTGATTTAGTTACCTTTTTAACTACAGGCAAAGACGAAACTAGAGCTTGGACAATTATTAAAAACACCCTAGCCCCACTAGCGGCTGGAGCTATTCATACTGATTTTATTAAAGGCTTTGTCCGCGCCGAAGTAATCAATTGGCAAGACCTACTAACTGCTGGCAGCGAAACTAAAGCTAAAGAAGCTGGTTTAATGAGAATTGAAGGTAAAAACTATATTGTTCAAGATGGCGATGTTTGTAATTTTCTAATCAACGATTAATTTTTTTCTAACCCGACAATTGCCCGCCAAACTGATTGACCTGGACGACCATATAACAAATTACCATCAGGTGTATAATTTTGCGGCCAAATTTGTTCAGCTAATCGACTATAAACAATTTTTTGCCAACCAGAAATATTAGGACGAACATAGTGCCTTTGTTTACTATCAATAAAAACTGGCCAAATCATGACAACTCGTCCACCAGGCGCTATAATTTTTTGCCACTCTAAAAGCGCTTCGCTATATAAATGACTTAGCTCACGAGCTACTATCGCAAAATCCCTCCGACCTCGTTGGGGTCCTAAATATGGTTCAGTTACTATTTTAGTAATTGTTTTTGGTTTTATAATTTCAGCAATTTGTCTGGCATCAGCAACCTCTAGTTGTGGGTCAATATCAAGAGACCAGCGATCAGCTAACCATTGCCAATTAACCTGACTATCAATAATTGCTTTAGCCGAGATATCAGCGCCAATAACTTTTTGAGCTCCTAGTAGGGCTGCTTCTTGAATTACGGTTCCTGAACCACAAAAAGGATCTAAAATAATATCATTAGGCTTTAAATCAGCTAAATTAAGCATCACTTGAGCCACTTTAGGTGGCAACATACCTGATTGGTCATCACGAGCTGGTCGACCAAAATCACGCGCTGACAAAGCTTTAAAAGGTTGAACCCCCATGGTTAGGCCGTAATACCACAAATTATCTTGGCGCCAAAAAACTAACTCACCACCAGTCGTCAGTAACTTATTTTGTTCCACCACCACACTAGAGAGAGTTGCTTCTCGACTAATTACCCAACGAACCGAGCGACCACTAGCTTGCAAAGCTCGTTTAATTTTAATACCAAAATCACGACTGATTGGTCGACGATCATAATCAGACAAACCAAAACAGATTTTTTTATCAACTGATGCTCTTGTTAAAAGATTTTCGGCTAATTCATTAGCACCCTGCTCATCCAATCGTTCCAATTGACCAATTACTTGGCCAAATTTAATCGTACCGCCTAATTGTTCTAATAAATTAGCTGCTAGCTCATTTTTACTATCAACAATCGCAATATCTTGATTAATAACCTGCCATTTTCCTGGGACTTTAATTTCTAGTTCTGACAAAGACAAGGCTGGATGGCTGCCTAAAATAAAAAAGTATTTCATATAAAACTAAGCTAACATAAAACTATAACTCTTGCAATTTTTCTTATTCTGTGTTAGGGTAAGACCATCAAAGACAAATATCTTTGCCTTTCCCATATCTGTTTAGCCTCCATAGCGAAACAGATAGTGCCCCTGAAATAATTGGCACTAAAGGCAGGCCGTTCGCAGTTTACCCCTCTGCCTGCATTTTTATGGTTGAGGGTTTTTGTTTTATTAATTATTTTTAACCATCAATTATGGCTAAGAACAAAAGTTCCCGCTTGCCACGCTATGAATTGTTGTACATTGTTTCCAACAAATTCACTGCCGAAGAAACCGGGCCGATCGCTCAAAAGATCGAAGATTTAATCACCACCAATGGTGGTACTATTGTTTATCGTGAAGACTGGGGTAAACGCCGCATGTCTTATCCGATTAAAGGTTTTTCTTTTGGCTATTATCGCTTACTTGAATGCGATTTGGCTGCTGAAAAAATCAGTGAAATCGAACGCTTCTTACGCTTATCCAGCGATATCTTGCGTCACCAAATCGTTAAGCGTCAACCTCGCACTGTTGAAGAAATTTTAGCTGCCAAGGAAGAAATTGCTAAACGCGAAGCTAAACTTCAAGAAGATAAAAACGAAGCTGAAGCTAAGAAAAATCAACCAGCTAAAGAAGCTAGTTTAGAAGCTCCAGCTAGCGAAAGCGAAGCTGTTGCTAAAAAGAATGATCAAGCTATTGATGAAAAAATCAATACTTTAGTCAGCGACGAAGAACTCCTAGTTAAATAATTTAATCAATTTAGATTAATTCTATGGACTTAAATAAAGCCATGCTCATCGGCAATTTAACCCGTGATCCAGAAATCCGCAACACTGCTAGCGGACAGCCGGTAGCTTCTTTTACCGTAGTTACTAACTATGTTTGGACTGATCAAGCTGGACAACGTCAAGAAAAAGCTGAATTTCACAATATTGTTGCTTGGCGCCGTTTAGCTGATATCTGCCGTCAATATCTTCACAAAGGCTCAAAGGTTTATGTTGAAGGACGTTTACAAACTCGCGATTGGTTAGCTCAAGATAATACCAAACGATATCGCACCGAATTGGTTGCTGATAATTTAATTATGCTTGACCGAGCTGGCGCTGCTGGTGGCAGTACTCCTTTTTCTGGCTCTATGCCTGAAATGGGTGATATGGGCGAACCATCAATGGAACCAATGCCAGACAACCCTAGTGAAGAAGAAATCAAAATTGAAAATATTCCTTTCTAAATCATCTTTTAATTAATTATTATGAATAGCCACACTAACGGAAAGCCTTGCTATTTCTGCCAAAATAACATCACAGAAATCGACTACAAGGATACCTTTTTACTCCGCCGCTATGCTAATGCTTTGGGTAAAATTTTACCTAAACGCCGCACCGGCACTTGCGCTAAACACCAGCGCCAATTATCTTTAGCTATCAAGCGGGCTCGCATCATGGCCATGTTAATGTTTGTCCGCCGTTAATCACGGATACTATGTTGTCATTAAACGAAATCAAATTGGGTAAGGTTATTACTATTAATGGTGAGCCTTACTCGGTTATCCGCGCTGACCATCATAAAATGGGTCGCGGCGGCGCTGTTTTAAAAACTAAATTGCGCAATCTAATTAGCAGCTCGGTCCTAGAAAAGACTTGGCAAGGCAATGATCGCGCCGATGAAGCTGATGTTGAAAAACGCAAAGCAGCCTTCATGTATGCTGACGAACAATTCGCCAATTTCATGGATAATGAAAATTACGAACAATTCGCTATCAATTTAGAGGAATTGGGTGGTAAAGAATTGTTCCTAAAAGACGGCCTAATCGTAACTGTCCTTTATTTTGAAGGTCGACCGGTCGCCGTTGAACTGCCAGTCAAAGCCGAATACAAAGTTGTCACCGCTCCCCCAGGAGTAAAAGGTAACACTGCTGGCAATGTCATGAAACAGATTGAATTAGAGACTGGCGCCAAGATCAATGCTCCTCTCTTTATCAACGAAGGCGACATTATCCGCGTCAATACCGATACTGAAGAATACGTGGAAAGAGTCAATTAAAATCACTCTTGAAAAAATAAAAACCACTCCTAAGTTTAGGGGTGGTTTTTTGTAATAAAAGACCCAACCTTGTGGCTGGGTCTTTTTAAAGCTATTCACTTTCAATCTATTCCTGCTTGGCTTCTAAATCAACTAAAATCTGCTGTTTAATCTTATTCATCAAATCTTTATCTTGACGCAAAAAGGTCTTAGCATTTTCTCGGCCAACTCCCAGTTTAATCTCGCCAAAGCTATAAGAATTACCACTCTTGGTAATTGTGCCAATCTCAACGCCAGTATCCAAAGTATCGCCAGCTAAAGAAATACCCTCATTATACATGATATCAAACTCACAAGACTTGAAAGGCGCGGCTACCTTATTTTTTACTACCTTACATTTAACACGGTTACCAAGCATCTTTTCGCCTTGTTTAATTTGAGCAATTTTACGAATATCAACGCGCACTGAAGCATAAAATTTTAAAGCATTACCGCCAGTAGTTGTTTCAGGGTTACCAAACATCACACCAATCTTCATGCGCAGTTGATTGATAAAAATCACAATTGTCTTTGATTTAGCAATAATACCAGTTAGTTTACGCAAAGCCTGACTCATCAAACGAGCTTGTGAACCCATTTGCAAATCACCCATATCACCTTCAATTTCCTTTTTCGGTACCAAGGCAGCCACACTATCCACTACTACTACATCAACGGCATTAGAGCGCACCAAGGTTTCCAAAATTTCTAAAGCTTGTTCACCAGTATCAGGCTGACTAATCAACATTTCATCAATATTAACGCCAATTTTCTTGGCATACTCGGGATCTAAAGCGTGTTCAGCATCAATAAAAGCCGCGATACCGCCCTGCTTTTGGGTTTCGGCAATAATATGCTGAGCTAAAGTAGTTTTGCCACTGGATTCTGGACCATAAATCTCAATCACGCGACCGCGTGGCACACCGCCAACGCCCAAAGCTAAATCTAGTGACAGACAACCAGTTGTTACGGCATCAACATTGGCGTTCTTGACGTCACCAAATTTCATAATTGCGCCTTCGCCATACATTTGGCGAATCTGGCTCATTGCCGCTTCAGCCGCCTTCTGCTTTTCTGGGAAATCACCGCTGTCAATGTGAGCCAATTCTTTTTCTTTCTTGGCCTTCTTGTCATTTGCCATATAAAAAAATTAAAAATAAACGGAGGGAATATTTGTTTTCAGTATAACATAAAAGCTGACCAGAGTCAGCTTTTATTAACTTTATTGTCCGATAACTTCACCAATATTTTTTAAATCCAAACTATCCGCTCGCCAATAGTCATAAGCGCTAAGCAATCCCTGGTCAATCATTTCAAAACGATGAAAATCCGACCCACCAGTCATAATTAAATCAAATCTTCGTGCTAAATCTTGCAGATAAAAAACAGTCCCGAGACTATGATGCGGCGATAAAACCTCCAAACCATCCAAACCTAGATTTTTCAACTTTAAAATCAAGCTAGTTTTTAAGGATTTACTTTTACCTGGATGGCAAAAAATTAATTGCCCGCCTAATTCTTGGCGCAATTTAATAATCCTTTTTAAATCGACACAACTTGGTTTTAGTTTGCCAATTTTTTTATTATTAAACAGCCAGCCAATTGCTTCTTCTTCACGGAAATTCTTTTCATTAATTGCTTTTTCAATCAATCCACGATTACCTTTAATTGCCAAAAGGGCGTCCAAAATACGATTAGTCGGTACATAATTAGTAAACTGATCAACAATTTCTGCGCTTCCCTTAACCAGCATTTTTTTAGCTACCATTTTACGTAAATGCTGTCGCATACGATTCTCCCAATGCTTTTGACTATCTACTAACAATTTATTAACTTTTTCGTTATCAACTGGCAAATTATACCACAAAATATTAATCTGCCGATTACTAAGACGAGTATAGATTTCAATCCCGGGAATCGCTTTTATTTTAGCGGCCTGACAAGCTTGAGCAAATTCCTTGGAGCCAGCTAAAGTATTATGATCGGTTAAAGCAGCCACTCTAACTCCTTGCTTAGCTAAAAAATCAACCAACTGTCGAGGTGTTAAATAGCCATCGGAATAAATTGAATGCACTTGTAAGTCAATCAACATAGTTTTAGTTTAAATTAGCTTCGATTTCATTTAACAACCCATCGGAGCGCTCTGGTTCTGGACCAGATTTAGTAACAAAATATATTGCCGTTCTAAAAGCAGTAAAATAGTAGTAGGTCTTTAATCTTTCGGGCCAATAAGCTGCTAGCTCAATCCCTGCTTCCGCCTGATAACTCTCAAGAAAAACTTTTTGCATGGCTTGCCAATAATCATTATCATCAATAGCCCTGTGTCCCATAAATGACAACTGTTGCATAAATGAGCCAAGATCGCGCACTGGATCCCCAAGTGAAGCATCCGCCCAATCAATAATCGCCACACCTTGCTCATTAACTAAAACATTTTCTGGGTGGAGGTCTCCATGAATCATGGTTAAATTTTCATTTTTCGGCCAATGACTAAGTTCTCGCTGCTCTAATAATCCATAAAGCCGAGCAAAACGATCATAATATTCTGGACAAACTTGTTTTATTCTTTCCAAAGTTCTTTCTCGTCCTGGGGCAACATCAATCACCCGCTGTTCTCGAGAATGTGACCAATTAACCATTCCTAAGGTTAACTGATGCAAGCGCGCTAACCATTTAGCGGTTGCTCTAATACTTTCTTCAATAGCTATTCGCTCATTTTCATGAAAAAAATGATAAAGATTAATCCCTGGTAAGCCAACATAAAAGAAAGCATTGCTGCCAGTTTCATAAAAAAGTGGCAAATTGGTCTGAAATTCAGAACTTGGAACACCTTTTTGCCAAATTAACTGTAAGTTGGCCATAGTCTGTTTGCGCGATTCATTGCTGTGAGCTGAAGAATAAATCGTTAGTTCTTTTTTCTGACCATCTTCTACAAAACTAAGCGGATAAGCTGTCACTAAATTGTAATAATTATTATGAAAACTTTTCTTAATAATTATTACTTCTCTCACAACAATATCTTGAATTCCCGGCCATTTTTTAGGCAATTCTTCAGCTAGCAATTCCTGGACGCTAACTAAATCAAGAATATCTTCAATACTAAATTTTCTCATATTACTTAATTTATTTTAACCACTGACGCCAATGCTCTTGCCAGACTAATCCTTGAAGCGAACAAAATATTTTATCAGTTTGTTGTTTCCATGGTCGGCTCGCTTCAGCCTCAATTGACCGGACACTTCTGGCCAATTGTTCGGCTCCGCGAATAATTTCTTCTGGATTCCAGGCCCGATTGCCGAATAAGACAAAATCTTGATTACTTGCCCACCACCAAGCACAGCTAGCTAGACCCTGGTGTAAATGTCGATATACCCACTCCCGGTTATTGTCACTAGAAAAACGCTCTGCCGCCTGGCTAGCTAAATCAGCCAAAGACCAAAGCATCGAATGGATATTGTTCTGACGATTATCCCAGACAAAATAAGGTTGACGTTTAACAAGTTCTTCGGGCTGGCTTTCCCACGAAGAGGCTACGGGCTCACAAATTTTTTTATCACCGCTTTGAGCTACTAGTTCACCAACCGTTAAACAGTCTGCTACTTTACTTTCCCAGACTTTTTCTAGGTTGCCACGATAGTCACGATGTCTTAGGCCGTATAATTCACCATCAGTCGCTGTGAACAAATCTTTTGTACAATCTCTTAAATCACCCATTATTACTTCTGGCGGATAGACTTTAGACAATTTTCTTTGTCTAGTAGCCAAAATCAAACCAGATTCTTCTTGATAGAGCAGATCTTTGGCTTGATCCAAACGGCCGTCAATCGTTATTTCATCAACAATGGCATAACTATAGCCTCTCTCCACCAGCCATTTAGCCAACTCTTTGGAGTAAGCAAGCTCTGGAGCAAAAAAACCTTGCGGCCGCTCGATTTTAAATATCTCTTTCAAGATATTTTCTTGTGCTATTATCTGATAGCTAGCATCTTTTAAGCTAATTTTCGGTAAAAGAGCATGCCAATAGGCTGATCCCAATAGCTCTACCTGACCCCTTTCGACTAATTTTCGCCAATCATTAATCAACTCATCTTGCTTTAAAGCTATTAGTTGCTCTAGCAAACAGCCGCTAAAATTAACTGTCACCTTAACTTGAGGATTCTTAAGCAAAGCTTTGGCTACGCGGCCATAGCTTAGCTTAGCTGCTTCCAAAACAATTTCTGGACGACTCAGCGGCGGTTGATAAAAATGCAGGACATTAACCCAGCGCATAAATTATTATTTTAAAGCTCGACGATATAAATTAAGATATTTTTGTGCCGGAATTTTCCACGAGCTGGCCATTTTCATATCACGACGAATTAAACCTTGCCAAGAAGCCTGATAACGATAATTTTCTAAAGCTCGAATCATGGCCGTATAAAGACCCATTACCGTAAAAGTATTAAACATAAAACCAGTACCACGATTAGTACGCGGATTATAATTGCTGACTGTATCGTTTAGGCCACCGACATTACGGACAATCGGCACACAGCCATAACGCATAGCAATCAACTGATTAATACCGCAAGGTTCATGGTGCGATGGTAAAAGTAGACAATCACTAGCCGCATAAAAAAGGCTCTCCAGTTCCGGATATTTACGATACGACCGGATAGCCATTCGTTTTGGGTGCTTTTTCTGCCAAAACTTTAACTTATTTAAATATTCTTTATCACCATCGCCCAAAACAATAATTTGCGCATCTGACTTAAACACCCACTCCATTGCCTCCATAATCAAACTAAAACCTTTCTGAAAGGTAATCCTCGAAGTAGCACAAATCAAAGGAACATCTTCATCAACCTGAAGCCCTAGTTTTTCTTGCAAATACTTTTTATTCGCCGCCTTACCATTAATAGCTGTCCGCCAATCATATCTAACTGGCAAATCATCGTCATTGCTCGGATTATATTCAAAATGATCAATACCATTAATAATGCCAAACAAACGATCGGCTCGATTTCTTAAAATCCGATGTAAATCTTGGCCAAAATGTCTGGTCATTATTTCTTGGCGATACTGTTCACTAACCGTGTTAATAATATCGGCTTGCAAAATTGCCCGTTTAGCAAAATTAATATATTCAATATCTGGATCATTTAGGCTGGGCAATTTCTTGATGCCAAAATCTTTTTTATTGGCTGGCACTTGCCACCAATTATGGCCGTATTGAAAAACTAAATTATGGATAGTAAAAACTGTTCGCGCTCCTCGCAAAGCAGCTGATTTCTTGAATTGGGTATTAAGTAGTTGTGGAATTAATCCAGTTTGCCAATCATGACAATGGATAATATCTGGTTTAAATTCTAATAATTCTAGTAACTTTAAAGCTGCCACATCAAAAACATAAAAACGAGCATTATCGTTTTTAGCGCCATATAGCTTTTTATCACTACTAAAATAATCTTTTTGTTCAATAAAGTAAACCGGTAAACCTTCCATCAAATAACCTTGCCAATAATTAATCAGCACGCTCTCACCACCAACGCTAATTTTTATTTCATGAAAAATTTCCTTAAGCTTATGTTTAGTTTTGCTAATAATTTTGCCATAAAACGGCGTGATTACAATCACTTCATGATCTAAACGACTAATCGCCTTAGGCAAGCTACGAGCCACATCGGCTAGACCGCCAGTTTTGCTAAAAGGCGCCACTTCTGAAGATATGCTAACTATTTTTAAAACTTTCTTACCCATAAATTACTTTTTTATTAAAAGGGTTGAACTGCTTTGCATAGCACAAAGTGCTGCTGCCAAACCATCGGCAGCATCATCCGGCTTGGGAATTTTTTCCAAATTTAAAGTCAATTTAACCATCTTTTGAACTTGTTTTTTATCAGCTTGTCCATAGCCGGCCACAGCCTGCTTTATTTGTAATGGCGTAAATTCCAAACAAGGAATTTCTCTCTGGCCAATCGCCAACATTACCACACCGCGAGCCTGACCAACCTGAAAAGCAGTGGTAACATTGCGACAAAAAAACAATTGTTCAATACCAATTAAATCAGGCTGGTATTTTTCTAAGATTTCTTCTGTTTGCTCATAAATACTGGCTAGCCTAGCCGGTAAATCAACTCCGGCCGGTGTCTTTATTGAACCATAAGCTAAACAAGCCAGTTTCGAGCCAGCAGCTGCAATTACCCCAAAACCAGTATCAGCTAGCCCAGGATCAAAACCGATAATTATTCTAACTTTTTTAGCCATCAAAAATTATTCCCACTCAGCATTAGTGTAATAATCACTAACATCTTCACAATCCTCTAAAGAATCGATAAATTTCTCCATCTTCAAGCGATCATCAGCGTCTTCAATTGTCATTTTATCTTTAGCCACATGTTGAATTTCGGCTGTCTCAGTAGCAATATTCTGCTGTTCTAAGAAGCTTTTCAACTTTTGCAAATCTTCTGGCGCCGTATAAAGAGTTACACCCTCTTCTTCGCGTATGATTTCTTCAACACCCTGATCAATCAATTCTAGCTCAAAACTATCCCAGTCATTGTTTTTAGTCGCTAAAGCTTCAGTAGTAATTTGAACTACCCCTTTTAAAGAAAAATTCCACATAACTGAACCTAAACTGCCACCGGCCTTGGAAAAGGCATGGCGAATAGTTGAAGCCGTACGATTGCGGCTATCGGTAACGCATTTGATAATAAATTGGCTACCAACCGGTCCCTGGCCTTCATAGACCAATTCTTCAATCTGATTACCACCACCCTCACCAGTACCGCGCTTGATAGCTCTCTCGATATTGTCTTTCGGCATATTAGCTTGCCTGGCCTTATCAATAGCCATACGCAAAGTAAAATTGGTAGCTGGATCGCCACCCTTATCGCGGGCAGCAATGGTTATCAAATTGCTCATCTTAGTAAAAATTGCGCCACGTTTGGCGTCAACTACCGCTTTTTGGCGCTTGGTAGTTGCCCATTTTGAGTGTCCAGACATAAAAGCTTCTGAAGAGTAAAAGTACTCTCAAACTACCATATTTTTTGATAAATAGCAATATAATTGCTATAATAATCAAACTTGTTAATGGTTAATCTTTTTTTATGACTATACTCGACAATCAAACTGCTCGACTTGAACTAGACAGTCACCAAGTCGGCCAAGCTATCCAACTGTTACCAGAGCAATTGCTTCAAGTAATAAATGATTTCAAAGATCAAGCTGCCCAGCCATTAACTCAATCAATCAACAAGATCGTCTTAAACGGCATGGGCGGTTCCAATCTAGGCGCTCGTTTAATTGTCTCAGCCCTCGCCGATAAATTACCTCTACCACTAATTGTTGAACCCGGCTATACTGTTCCTCATTATATTGATGAGCACACTCTTTATATTATTTCTTCTTACTCTGGTACCACCGAAGAACCATTGAGCACTATTGTCGAAGTTCAAAAACGCGGAGCCACTCTAGCTGCCATCACTGCCGATACTCCAAATAATCCTTTAGCTAAGCTAGCCCGTGATAATAATTGGCCAGCCTACATTTTTACTACTGAAAATAATCCTTCCGGCCAACCACGCCTAGGTCTAGGCTATGCTATTTTTGGTCTGCTAGGATTGCTTGGACAATTAGCTATTCTACCTTTTGACTTATCACTAGCCAAAGATCTAGTTGATCAGCTTCAAAAAACTGGCGAGAATTGGTTACCGGATGTGCCAACTACTGACAATGATGCCAAACAATTAGCCTTAGAACTTCACGGCCGTCAAATCTGGCTAATTGGACCAGACCGATTAACTGGCAATCTTCATATTTTACGCAATCAAATCAATGAAACCAGTAAAAATCTAGCCAATTATCTAGTTGTTCCCGAACTCAATCATTACGCCATGGAGGGCCTAACCTATCCTACTAGCGTTACTGAAACTGTGGCTACCCTATCTTTCAAAATTACCGGCCTTAACGATCGTCTAACAAAAAGACTTGAACTAACCGATGAGGTTCTCGAAGAAAATGGTTTGCCGGTCTTTAACTACCGCGCCAAATCAGCTGACCCACTTGGCCAAGCTCTAGAAATACTCGCTTTTGGCGGCTGGCTCAGTTATTATTTAGGTCTTTTAAATGGCGTTGACCCGGTTAAAATACCGTGGGTTGATCTTTTCAAGAAAAAACTTGCCTAATTCTTAACATAACAATATGGCTATCAAGGAGGGGTGCCGATTTTATATTGGCAGAAAGCTTATTTTATTAGCGGCTGGCTTATTTTTCAGCTTGTTTTATCCGCTTGGTCTTCTGGCTCAAGTAGTTTCTTTCGGCGAAATTATTGCCGATCCAGCTGCTGACCAAGTTGAGTCTTTTACTTTGATTAATAGTAGCAATCAAGCAATTGACTTGGCTGGTTGGCAGCTAGCTGACATAGCTAAAAAGGACCAACCCATCGATTTAGCTGGCTATCAATTGCCCGCCCTTACTACGCTACGTTTTTTAGCTTCTGATTTGGGTTTAACTCTCAATAATGATAATGAGTCTTTATTTTTATGGCAGCCCAATGGCGGACTAGCTGCTACTTTGGATTATCAAGCTCCAACTAAAAAATCTTCTTCAGCCACCAAACAAAGCGAAACTCGTGAGGGCGTCGTTACTTCTCTACCTCATCAGCTCTCTAGCCAATATTTCTATATTACTTATCCTGATAATTCAGCTGGGCTTAAAATTTATAATTATTATAAATTATGGCCTGATTTAAAGCTGGGCAGCCTGATTGCTGTCACTGGTCAAATGGTTACCACCAGCGCTGAAACTAAGCTTACGATTACCGGTCCGCAAGACATTAAGGTTCTTAAAAAACAAGCCAGCCTAGCACCGCTTGATGCTAATGCCAATTGGGCCAATTTAAAAAATGGCCAGCTCATTAAGCTAACTGGACAACTCTCAGCCAAAAATCAATCAACTCTTTATATCACTGACGATCAAGGTGAATATTTAGTCCAACTCAAAGCCGGCAGTCAGCTTAAAAGCGCTGATTTTACAGTTGGCCAAAATTACCAACTACTAGGACTCGCCCTGGATAACAACGGCTACCGCTTGGTGCCACGACAAAAAGACGATGTTATTTTAATTGAAGCTACCAACACTACAACGCCCGCCGCTACGACCACGCTTGATTTCAGCCAAGAAAAGCCGGCCACTCAACCCTGGACAGCTTGGTTTATCGGCAGTTTAGCTGGCTTAATAATTGCCATTACTGCTTATAAATTGGCTAAATAAAAATCCCTCCTTGTTTTAAGGAGAGATTTTGATGGTGGACGATACTGGATTTGAACCAGTGACCTCTACGATGTCAACGTAGCGCTCTAACCAACTGAGCTAACCGTCCAAAGCGTTATCATTGTAAAAGTTGCTGTAATTTTTGTCAACTAAGGTGCGCCCAGATGGACTTGAACCGTCGACCTCCGCTTTATAAGAGCGGCGCTCTAACCGACTGAGCTATGGGCGCTCAATTTACAGACTAATCATAACCGACTACCGGCCGCTTGGCAACCTAAGCTATTTCAGCTAAGCGACGATTAAGTATTGGCAAAATCAATTCCATAGTAGCGGCTGGGCCTAAATTACTATGAAAAGACACCATCTTACCATGACTGACCGGCTTAAAATCAGCTAACCAATTATTTAAATCAATCGGACCACTAGTATAAACTACTACTCCGGTTTGGCTGCCACTTTCTTGATTTAATAATTTGTTAATCTCTTTAAGCGATGTTTGATTTTTCAGTAAAGATAAAGAAACTGTCGGCTCGACTGATTGGCTTAAGCTATAAAAAATAGCCACAATCTTGGTATTTTGCAGGCCGATCAATAATCTCTCGATGGCTTGTTCCACAGCCTGTTCATCAATAAAACCGATATCACTATCTAATTTGGACCAAACTAGGCCATTGTTCGACTGTTCCAATCCAGACAAAACCTTACCCCAGAGCTTAAGGGTTGGTAATTTAACCGCTGAATACCATTCATTAACAATATCTTCTCGTCGCGCTCCCTCACTAATTAAATTAGAGGCTGCCAAAAGCAGCTGCGGACTAACTTTGTTACTAGTAAAGTTTTTAGTATCGTAGATTAAAGCCGCTAGCAGATAAGTTGCTTCTTCTGGAGTCATTGACCAACTAAGCGCGCGCCATAACTCATGAACAATTTCAGCCGTTGAGCTAGCCACTAAATCAACTAAATTAATCTGGCCAAAATTTTCGTTTTTAGTCTGACAATCAATATTAATTAATGGCGTCTGATAAAATAGCGAGGAATTACTGTTATAAATCTCACCCAAAGCTTCTGGTTCAGCTAGTCCGACAGTAATTACTAAATCATAGGGCGGACGACCAACTAACAGTTCAACATCATCTTCAGTAAATTGGCCGCCATTAGGCTTAATCAAGAAATTAAGGCGATTGTCTTCAATCTTATATTTAATTTGGCCAACTTTAGTTCGACTCAAATCGAGACTAATAACAAACTCTTCACTCGCTAGATCAAGGCTAGGGGTAATAGTCGAATTCAAAACCGACCAGCTATCATCAAGCTGGCGGTTGGCTACCAAATCAGCTTGGATACCGACTTGTTTAAAGCCGCTAACCAGCGCCATAGCAGCAGCCCCATTGCTCGGAGCTGACTGAGTGTCAGCAGCGATTAGGACTCGGCTAGCTTGTTTGATAGTTTGTAGAGTTGTCGGTTCAAAATTCAACATAAATTCGCTGTGCAGGCGGCGGGACTTGAACCCGCACGGATTGCTCCACATGCTCCTAAGGCATGCGTGTATACCAGTTTCACCACGCCTGCTAGACAAGGCTATAAACTGATTAGGTATTGTTAACTAAAAACTGCCTTTTGTCAAGATTAAAATAATTATCAAAAAATAAAAAAGTTTGTCAGTGGTCTAAATATCTGTTATAATATTAAAAAATAAATACCCCTC
This sequence comes from bacterium, assembly GCA_035411265.1. GTDB lineage: Bacteria > Patescibacteriota > Patescibacteriia > Patescibacteriales > Patescibacteriaceae > UBA1359. The sequence continues at coordinate 16,223 of DAONSQ010000007.1, forward strand.
GGGGATATATAATCACTATGGCTAAATATATCAAATTCTTCCATGAACTTGGAATCAAGGACGTTCCGCTAGTTGGCGGCAAAAATGCCTCCCTCGGCGAAATGTATCAAAAATTAACTAAGTCCGGCATCTTGGTCCCTAACGGTTTTGCGACTACTGCTGAAGCTTATCATCATTTACTGGAAGCTTCTGGCGCTAAAAAGAAGCTAGAAAAAATTTTAACTGGTTTAAATACCCACAATGTTCTTGATTTAGCCAAACGTGGCAAACTAGCTCGTCAAGCTATTTTAGATACCACTCTGCCGCTAGATTTACAAAAAGAAATTACCCTTGCCTACCGTAAACTAAGCAGTCTTTATAAAACTAAAAATCTCAGCGTCGCCGTTCGTTCTTCAGCTACGGCTGAAGATTTGCCTGACGCTTCTTTTGCTGGCCAGCAAGAAACTTATCTTAATGTTTCCGGCGAACAAGATTTGCTAGTGGCCGTTAAAAAATGTTTAGCCTCACTTTTTACCGATCGTGCCATCTCTTACCGCGTGGACAAAAAATTTGACCACTTTTCCATTGCTCTCTCAGTTGGTATTCAAAAAATGGTCCGTAGCGACCTAGCTTCGTCTGGCGTTATGTTTACTATTGATACTGAGACTGGCTTTGAAAAAGCAGTTGTTATCAATTCAATTTACGGCCTAGGCGAAAACATTGTCCAAGGCAAAGTCAGCCCTGATGAATTTTATGTCTTCAAGCCAACCATGGCTATCATTGATAAAGCTTTGGGTGACAAAAAAATCAAGATGGTCTATAACACTGCCAAAAATGCCACTAATCCAGTTAAAGATATTGCTGTCCCCGCTACTGAACAAAAAAAATATTCAATTACTGACGCTCAGGTTAAAACTCTTACTAAATGGGCCATGGCCATTGAAAAGCATTACAAGCGGCCAATGGATATCGAATGGGCTTTAGATGGCCAGGATAAAAAACTCTACATTGTCCAAGCCCGACCAGAAACCGTCAATAGTCAGCGCAATTACAATATCTTAGAAGAATATAGCCTCAAAAAGAAAGGTACTCTATTAATTGAAGGCCGTAGCGTAGGTAATAAAATTGGTGCTGGCGCCGTCAATCGCATCATGAGCGTTAAAGATATTGTTAAATTCAAGCCCGGCCAAGTTTTGGTCACCGAAATGACCGATCCTGATTGGGAACCAATCATGAAAATTGCTTCAGCCATTGTTACTGACAAAGGCGGCCGCACCTGTCATGCCGCTATTGTCTCTCGCGAGCTAGGCATTCCTTGTGTCGTTGGTACTGGTAATGGTAGTCAAAAAGTTACCAATGGCCAAGCAGTTACTGTCAGCTGTGCCGAAGGCGATGCTGGTTTTGTTTATGAAGGTAAATTACCTTTTACGATCAAGAAAACCGATATTCAGAAACTACCCCGTCCAGCTTGTAAAGTTATGCTCAATATCGGCTCACCTGATATTGCTTTTGCTAATTCTTTTTTACCTAATGATGGCGTTGGTCTAGCTCGCGAAGAATTTATTATCAACAATTCCATCCGCATCCACCCCATGGCTTTGATTAATTATCATAAATTGACCGATGCCAAATTGAAAAAACAAATTGACCAGCTAACTGTCGGTTATACTGATAAAAAACAATTCTTTGTTGATAAATTAGCTCAAGGCGTTGGCACTATTGCGGCTGCTTTTTACCCTAAAGATGTCATTGTCCGTTTGTCTGATTTTAAAACCAATGAATACGCCAATCTAATTGGTGGCAAAGACTATGAGCCAGTCGAATCCAATCCAATGATTGGTTGGCGTGGGGCTAGCCGTTATTATGATCCCAAATTCGAACCAGCTTTTGCTTTAGAATGCTTAGCTTTGAAAAAAGTTCGCGAAGAATTTGGTCTCAAAAATCTCAAAGTCATGATTCCTTTCTGCCGCACTGTTGAAGAGGGCAAATTGGTTATCAAAACTATGGCTAAATATGGCCTGAAGCAAGGCAAAAACGGACTAGAGGTCTATGTTATGGCTGAAATCCCAACTAACATCATCCTAGCTCGTGATTTTGCTAAAGTTTTTGATGGCTTTTCGATTGGTTCCAATGACTTAACTCAATTAGCTTTAGGCATTGACCGTGATGCTGGCAATCTTCAAATTGCTGGTGCCTCTAATGAAAAAAATCCTTCCGTCAAATCTTTAATCCAATTCTTAATTGAAATTGGCAAAAAAACCAAGACTAAGGTGGGTATCTGCGGCCAAGCCCCGAGCGACTTCCCTGATTTTGCCCAATTCCTGGTAACTTGTGGTATTGATAGCATCTCTTTAAATCCTGATACGGTCGTAAAAACTACTTTAGCATTAGGTAAGATTAAGCCAACCAAGAAAAACTAAGTTTAGCTCAATTTTTTTCTACAAAAACAGCTACTGGAAACAGTAGCTGTTTTTATTATCCTTGACATAAAGTGAAAAATATGCTACTATACAGACAAGTAGTTATGACCTTTAACAATCTTATAACCATCAAAGTAAGGAGGTATTATGCGATGGTTCAACTTTTTCTTTGGTAGTCCACAGCGAGTCTTGTGGACATTGGTTGTTATTTTAATGTTAGTTGGGATGATCTATCCCGAAATTATTAAAACCGCTTTCAGTAATCTACTGGAAGCCCTGCAACCACTCATTAACCTGGCCGTTACCCTAATGATAATTTACGGGGTAGGACGCTGGTTATTTAAAAAGGGCGGCAAGAAGTAGCCGCGAGGAGGAAAAATGAAAAAGAAAATAAAAAACATATCAATAATCTTAGTTGCATTTGTTGCTATTTTCGTAATCCCAGCTGCGGAAAGTTTAATGGATCTAGCCTGGCCTAGAAAAATAACTCTTAGCAGTAGTCTTTCCTCAAAAAACTTCGAAAACTATCCAGAGATCAAGCGAACGCTAATCGATCTCTACAACTCTAACAACCCGGAACAATGGTCAAAGGACCATCCGGACCGCTTTTATCCCATGCTGGAATTTCTAAATGATTACACCGTTTGGGAATTACAACAACCCACTTCAGCTGCTAAAAACTTTTTTGAAAAGCTAGCAACTGAAAACCAACGGCAGCTCATCTGCCTCGAATAGATTTCCTTTTAAGCTAATCCTAACGATTAGCTTTTTTTATTAGCTAAAAAGCCTTATAATGAGTCTATCTCCATTATCTCTATCTTCTTTTTATGTACTGGCTCAACACCCCTTTACCAGCAACTATCATTTCTTTCGGCCATTTCCAGTTTTATTGGTATGGCTTTTTAATGGCCTTAGCCATGGCCATTGGCAGTTTGATTTTATGGCGCTTTAGCCGCAAAACTACTACCAGCAAAGATTTGCTTGATTTGATTTTTAATCTGGTTATTACCGGCTTAATCAGTGCCCGGCTTTATCATGTCCTAATCCACTGGTCAGACTACGCCTCAAGCCCTCTCTCAGCCCTAAAAGTCTGGGAAGGCGGCTTAGCTATTCATGGCGGGCTGATTGGCGGGCTGCTGGCGCTTTATTTTACTTGTCGGCAAAAACACTGGTCTTTCAGCCAGTGGACAGCTTGGCTCACTCCAGCTGTGGCCATAGGACAAGCTATTGGCCGCTGGGGTAATTTTTTTAACCAAGAATTGTTTGGCCAGCCCAGCACCAAACCCTGGGCTATCCCAATTGATCTAGCCTATCGGCCACTCGACCAGATAACTACTACTCATTTCCAACCTTTATTTTTATATGAATCACTGGGCTGCCTGTTTTTAGCTATTATCCTTTATATCTTTAACCGCCGCCAACTGAAAACTTCTTTAATTTTTGGCACTTACCTTATCGGTTACGGCCTAATCCGCTTGATTATGGAATTTTTCCGCCAGGATTATACTTGGCAAATTGCCAATTATCGCTGGCCGCAACTTTTAAGCCTAGGCCTTGTATTTATTGGCTCTTTCTTAATCTTGAAGCGGCCAAGCCGACAGACCCTTGCCAAATAGTGTTTTTAATGTTAGATTAATAATCGCTCTCATACTCCGATTTATTCGGTTTTAATCCAAATTATGCCAAATCTAAAATCAGCTAAAAAAGAATTACGAAAAGGCAATCGACGGGCTGCTCGCAATGAGGAAGTTCGCCAAGAAGTCAAAAAAATGGTAAAAGGTAGCCGCCGCGCTATTGATGCCAAGACTGCCGAAGCTCAGGAAATGGTCAAACAAACCATCAAGACCTTAGACAAAGCAGCCAAAAAAGGCGTCATTAAGAAGAATACTGCCAGCCGCAAAAAATCACGGCTTCAGAAAAAGCTTAACGCTATTCAGCCGGTTGCTAAAACTACCAAAAAGAAATAGTTTTCAAAGATTAAAAGAAAAACACCCCGCAAATTACGGGGTGTTTTTCTTTATATAAAGAACGGCTTACCAATTTTAATTACTGAATAACTTCAATAGTGGCATATTTAACGCCAAATTTTTTAGCTGATTGATATTCTTTCATCCAAACATCAACACGATTGGTGTGTCTTTTGGCCATACGATCACGCACCACAAAAATACGATCACCAAAAAGTTCTGGAATTCTAATTTTAGTACCTAGTGGTAAAAAATTAGCCGCCACTGTATCTTCGATACCATGCTTACAAACATTAAAACCATTAGCCGTAATACAAGGCGAATCATCACATTGAGCAACGTCAGAGTTGTAGGCAGTCATTACGTGCTTGCTAGTTCTAACAACCCGTCCGCTAAATTCATCATTTTTAACTTCTTCAATTTCAACTTCTTCTTCTGGCAATCTAAGTGACCAACGCTCACCAACTAAATCACGAGGTGCAATATTGTTGGTTTCCAAACTAAAAGATAAGGAAGATGTTGGCTGGCTATCAGTCTTATTACCCTGACTAGCCAAAATCGGCACAGGGAAGAACAAAAACTCTAAAGCAACTACGGCAGTTAGTAACCAACTGATTCGTTTTGCTTGTTTTTTGTTAAATAGACGGATCTTACACCGCGAATAATCCATATTTAGTGACTTAAAACCCTCAAGCATTTAGCTTTAATTAATTAAATAAGCATGGGTAGTATTGGAGGGTGACTTGTTATACTAGCACAACTAGCAAAATATGTCAATGCCTAATAGGCACTTTATT
>DAONSQ010000008.1:0-19278 GCA_035411265.1 bacterium
ATCCGGAATTAGCAGTTATTGCTGAAAAATTAACAGTTGGCCAGATCAATAAGGATTTGCAAAAAACTTCAGCTGGCTATGAAATTGTTAAACTGGAAGAAAAGCGAGCTAAAACTCAAGACAATAAGCCAGCGATTGAAAATAAAGCTGCTCATTTACTAATTTGTTTTGAAGGTAAGACTGGCTGTGAAAGCGGTTTAACCAAAGATCAAGCTTTCGAAAAGATTAAAAAGCTTAAAGAGCAAGCTACTGACAAGAATTTTACTGACTTGGTCAAACAGAATTCGACTGAAGCCGGAGCTCGTGATAGCGGCGGTGAATTAGGTTGGTTTGGCAAGGGTGCTATGGTGGAAGAATTTGAAACAGCTGTTTTGGCTATGAAGAAGGGGCAGATTTCTGATGTTGTCGAAACTGATTTTGGCTATCATTTGATTTATAAAGAGGATGAAAGAGCGGTTATGGATTATAAGCTTAGCCATATTTTGGTTAAGATTAAAACTGCTGCTGATATTTTAGGTAATGTCGATGAATGGAAGACTACTGAATTGACTGGTAAATACTTAAAGAAAGCCAGTGTTCAATTTAATCCTCAAGATGGCGCACCAGAAGTATCTTTAGGTTTTGATAATGATGGTGCTAAGATTTTTGAAGATATTACTGGCCGTAATATTAATAAGCCAGTGGCTATTTTCTTGGATGGTTATATTATTAGTCAGCCGAATGTTAGCCAAAAGATTACTGGTGGACAGGCAGTTATTTCTGGCCGCTTTACTTTGGAAGAAGCCAAGACTTTGTCGCAGCGTTTGAATGCTGGTGCCTTGCCTGTACCGGTTAATTTGGTTAACCAACAGACTATTGGGGCTAGCTTGGGTCAATCGTCAGTTAATAATAGTATGCAAGCCGGCTTGATTGGTTTGATTTTGGTAGCGATTTTTATGGTTATTTTCTATCGTTTACCAGGTGTGTTGTCAGTTTTCTCTTTGATTTTTTATGGCTTGTTGGTTTTAACAGTCTTTAAGGTTTGGCCGGTTACTTTGACCTTATCAGGTATTGCCGGTTTTATCTTGTCGATTGGTATGGCGGTTGATGCCAATGTTTTGATTTTTGAAAGAATCAAAGAAGAATTAAGAGCAGGCAAGCCTTTAAGCAGTGCCATTAATGAAGGCTTTACTCGGGCTTGGCCATCGATTCGTGACGGCAATTATACTACTTTGATTACTTGTTTTATTTTGACTCAGTTTTTAACCGGATCGATTAAAGGTTTCGCTATTACCTTGGCTTTAGGTGTTATCGTGTCAATGTTTAGCGCTATTGTAGTTACTCGTAATTTGCTAAAACTAGTTGCTAGCAGAAAATTGGTGCAAAATACTTGGTTATTTGGTGTTAGCCATAAGGAAACCAAGCAAGAAGATAATAAATAATCGTAATTAGCATAAATATATGTATCAGATTATCGCGAAAAGAAAAATCTGGCTGTCTTTATCGGCTGTGATGATGGCTTTAGCAATTACGGCTATTGCAGTCTGGGGTTTGCGTTTTGGTATTGATTTTACTGGTGGTGGTGTTTTGGAAGTCCGTTATAATCAAAATCGTCCAACCACTGAAGAGATTAAGAAAAGCTTAGAACCTTTAAGTTTAAGCAATTTAATTATTCAACCAGTTGGTGATAATGAAGTTAAATTGCGCTTCCTGGAAATTGACGAAGCTAAGCATCAGGAAATTCTAAAGACTTTAAATAGTTCTAAAGAGTCTGGCGCCAATAATGTTGAAGAACTTCGCTATGATTCAGTCGGTCCGACTGTTGGCCGCGATTTGCGCAGTCGAGCCACTACTTCGATTATCTTGGTTTTGATCGCTATTATCCTTTATATTGCCTGGACTTTCCGTAAAGTTTCTCAACCGGTTAGTTCTTGGAAATATGGTGTTTGCGCTATTATTGCTTTATTTCATGATGTGACCATTATGGTGGGCTTCTTTGCTTTACTGGGTCGCTATTATGGTTATCAAGTTGATATCACTTCGATTGCTGCTGTTCTAACCATTCTTGGTTATAGTATCAATGATACGATTGTAGTTTTTGATCGAACCAGAGAAAATATCTTTAGAACTCGTTTGAGTTTTGCAGAAACTGTTAATTTGAGCTTGAATCAAACTTTAGCCCGTTCAATTTACACTTCTTTAACGACTATGCTGACTTTGGTGGCGATTGTGGTTTTTGGCGGCGTTTCAATTCGTAACTTTGCTTTAGCTTTGCTTATCGGTGTCTTTTTCGGTGCCTATAGTTCAGTTTTTGTCGCTTCAGCGCTGTTGGTGGTTTGGAACAATTGGCACAACCGTCGAGCTCGTCGAGCCTAGTTTTGCTTGAAAGGAGGAGGGAGGGGTTGTTTAGTTAAATAGTTATTTTTATCTTTATGCGCCAAAGCCAACTTTTTACTCACAGCCTTAAGGAATTGCCAAAGGATGAGCAGAGTTTCAATGCTCAGACTTTAATGCGAGCCGGTTTTATTGATAAAACCGCCGCTGGTATTTACACTTATTTGCCGCTGGGTTTAAGAGTGGTGCAGAAGATTCAAGGAATTATCCGCCAAGAAATGGCAACCTTAGGGGCGCAAGAAGTTTTGTTGCCTAGCTTAACGACTGAAGAGCCTTGGAAGCAGACTGGTCGCTTGGATAGTTTCGATGTTCTGTTTAGGACAGCCGGAGCTGATAAAAAGCCTTATGTTTTGGCGCCAACTCATGAAGAGTTGGTGACGCCATTACTAAAAAAATTTATTAAGTCTTATCGTGATTTGCCGATTGGCGCTTATCAGATCCAAACTAAGTTTCGCAATGAACTTCGAGCTAAGTCAGGTTTATTGCGTGGCCGCGAGTTTATCATGAAAGATCTGTATTCTTTTCATCTAGATCAAGAAGATCTTAATGCTTATTATCTGCAAGTTCAGAAATCATATTTTCAGATTTTTAAACGCTGCGGCTTGATTGATCAGACTTATTTAACCTTTGCTTCGGGCGGGGCTTTTTCTCAATATTCACACGAATTCCAGACAGTCACGGAAGCCGGGGAAGATATAATTTATATTTGTGAAGACTGTAATCTGGCGATTAATAAAGAGATTATTAATGAACAGTCAGTTTGCCCTAACTGCGGCCGTCAGGACTTAATAGAAAAGAAAGCCATTGAAGTTGGAAATATCTTTAAATTAGGCAGCCGCTTTAGTAAGGCTTTCGATTTGCAGGTAAATGATGCTGAGGGAGCTAAAAAGCCAGTGGTTATGGGTTGTTATGGCCTCGGCGTCACCAGATTGATGGGGACAATTGTGGAGGTTAATCATGATGATCGCGGTATTGTTTGGCCGAAAGAAGTGGCGCCGTTCAAGGCTCATTTGATTGATTTGACAACCGAAGAAAAAGGCCATCGGGAAGCTCAGAAATTGTATGACTTGTTATTGCAATTAGGCATGGAGGTGTTATGGGATGATCGCCGTCATTTACCAGCTGGGGCTAAATTTGCTGATGCTGATTTGATTGGTTGTCCTTATCGTTTAGTTATTAGTGATAAGACTTTGGAAAAGGCGAGTTTTGAAATTAAGCGCCGTCAAGATAATGAAGGGCGTTTAATCGCTTTGAGTCAGGTTCGCGCTTATTTTGGTGATAATTAAATGTTTGAAGCTTTTCGGCAAAAATTAGTCCGTAATTTAGCGATTGATCTTGGCACTTGCAAGACCATGCTTAGTGAACCGCAAAGCGGCTTGTTTTTAAACGAGCCAACTATTGTGGCGGTCAATAAGAAAACTGATCAAATTTTAGCAGTTGGTTCAGCGGCTAAGGCAATGATTGGCAAAAATCCTGGTCATATTGAAATTGTTAAACCATTGGTTGATGGAGTGGTCTCAGATTTTGAAGTTACAGAAAAACTATTGAAATATTTTATTGATCAAACTCAAGAGAACAATTTTTTTCTAACTCCTAAACCAGCCGTGGTTATTGGCATTCCTTTAGATATTACTGAGGTAGAAAAAAAAGCGGTTGAAGATGCGGCTAAGTCAGCTGGAGCAAGGCAAGTTTTTTTGGTTGAAGAGCCGATGTTGTCAGCCATTGGGGCTGGACTGCCGGTTATGGAGGCGACGGCCACGATACTGGTTGATATTGGCGGCGGAACAACTGAAATTGCTGTGTTAGCTTTGGGCGGTTGTGTGGCTTGGAAAACTTTGCGTCTAGCCGGTAATACTTTTGACAATGAAATCATTCAATATATTCGAGAGGAGTTTAGTCTCTTAATTGGCGAACAATTAGCTGAAGAGATTAAGATTAAAATCGGTTCAGCTTTGCCGCGAAATGAACCAATTACTATGCCGATTCGCGGACGCGATTTAATTAATGGCCTGCCAAAAGAAATTGTTATCAGTGATGAGCATGTCCGCGAGGCTATTGCTCGGCCGATTAGTCAGATTATTGACAATATCAAGGCGACTTTAGAAGTTACGCCACCAGAATTAGTGGCTGATATTTATGAACGGGGAATTATGCTGGCTGGCGGCAGTTCATTGCTTTACGGACTAGACCAGATTATTGCTAGGGCAACTAAAATTGGTGTCCATATTGTGGATGAGCCGATTAGTAGTGTGGTTCGTGGAGCAGCTCATTTGTTAAATGATCAAGAATTACTCGATAAGGTTGTTGCACCTAGTTTAGCTGACCTATAACATGCCTATGCTGCGGCTGCCTGGTAAAAAATCTTCAGCCTGGTTCTGGCTAATTGTTATTACCTTAGTAGGTTTACACTATTTAGGTTTTTTGAGCTACGTGGAAAACTTTGTCAGTCGCTCGACTGAGCCATTATTTAAGATGGCAACTAACAATAATCAGGCCGTTGGTCAGTGGTTAGAAGACTGGCGCAATCGTTATGCTTGCCAGGAAAAACTAGATCAAAGCGAAAAAAAGAATGAGGCTTTAACAATCAAGACAATTAGTTTGGCTAATTTAGTTGAGGAAAATGAAAACTTACGCCGTTTGGTTGATTTTCAAAAAGCTCGGCAATTTAAATTAAAGACAGCTAACATTATTTATCGTGGTCAAGCTGGTGGCCTATTAGCGCCAAGTCAGACTTTGATTATCGATTTGGGGTCAAGACAAGGTTTGACTTCGGATTTAGTGGTGATTGATCAGCGTGGTAATGTAGTTGGCAAATTGGGCCAGGTTAAAGATGATTCGGCTGAGGTGCTGCTAGTAACCAATAAAGAATGCCGTTTAGCGGCTGGAACAGCTAGTAGCAGCAAGACAATTGGTTTAGTGCGGGGTAATCTGGGTTTAACGATTAATTTAGAAATGGTGCCGCAGACAGAGATTTTGCAAATTGGTGGCGAAATCGTAACTTCAGGATTAGAACCGTCTATTCCTAAGGATTTACTGATTGGTAAAATTAATCAGATCAATAAGGAAAATAATGCTTTGTGGCAAAATGCCGGCTTGAATCCAGCTATTGATCCAAGTGAGTTAAGTTTTGTTAGTGTAATTATTCCGTAATATGTGGGTTTTTGCTGTGCTTAATACCCTTTGGTTATCGATAGCAACTATTTTTCAACTAACAGTTATTGATCAATTGGCGACAGCTTGGCCTAGGCCAAATTTAATCTTAGTTTCTCTGACAATTTGGTTGATTCTGCGTGGCTGGTCTAGGATTAGTTATTGGGTTTTGGGTTTAAGCCTGATTTTAGATTGCTTGTCTTTTTATACTTTTGGTAGTCAAACTGTAGTTTGGTTAATTTCTTTAGGCTTAACCAATTTGCTGTTGATTAATTTTTTTACCAATAAATCGCTTTATGCTTTTTCTGGCTTGATTATTTCGGCCACTATTTTTCAAACATTTATTTTGGCTTTTCTGGGCGATGGTTGGAGCAAGATTAATTGGTGGACGGAATTTGTCGGTCAGATAGTGGCTAATTGGTTATTGATGGTGGTTTTGTATTTTTTAATCAAGTGGTTGGATAATCGGCTTAATCCATTGTTTTTATCAAAAAATAGACAGTATGGTAAGTAAGAATAAAAACAATCCTTTTGATCAGTTTTTTGGCTCTACTAAGAGCCAAAAACAATTCAGTTTAACTTCGGCTAATCAGCGTTGGACTGAGGAAGTTTTTTTGAGTCAGAAAGATAACGCTGAAACGATTAGTCATAATTTTGATTTAGGGCGGGGGTATTTCTTTTCGCGGGTCTGTTTAGCTTTATTGGTTGTTTTGTTGGGGCGCTTAGTTTGGCTGCAACTTTATCATGGCGATTATTACTATAATTTATCTGAAGGCAATCGTTTACGCTTAGAAAGGCTGGAGGCAAAACGCGGTATTATTTATGATAGCCAGCGTCGACCATTAGTACAGAATATAGCTAATTTTCTGGTTTATGTTAATCCCAGTATTTTGCCAGCTAAAGAAGTTGAACGTCAGTCTGTTATGGCAAGACTGGCTGAGGTTTTGGGAGAGGAAGTTTGTACGGAATTAGAAAAAAATTTAGCAGCGGTTAAACCAAGGTCGCTAGAGTATTATCAGCCGATTTTTGTCAGCGATAATTTGACTTATGATCAAGCGATTCAGTTAACGGTTCAAGCTCACCAACTGCCGGGAGTGGTTTTGACCAATCGTAATAAGAGGTCGTATTTATCAATTACTGAACTAGCTCAAGCTGGCACCAGTACCGATGAAAATAAAAATGATTTTGATAATGATTTGAATAGTTTAAGTTTAATTTTGGGCTATATCGGCAAGATTAATGAAAAAGAATTAGCTAAAAAGAAGAGTGACGGCTATTTGCCAATTGACTATATTGGCAAGACTGGCTTGGAGGCTTATTATGAAAAAGACCTCCGGGGGGTAAATGGCAGTAAGCAGATTGAGGTTGATGCGGTGGGTAACGAAAAAAAGATGATTGGCCAGCAGAATCCAATTGATGGCCATCATTTAGTGTTAACTATTGACGCTGAAATACAAGCTAATCTAGAAAGAGTAATTCGCCAGCACTTAAAAAGAATTAATGGACGAAAAGCAGTGGCTATTGCCATGAATCCTCAAGATGGCAGTATTTTAGCGATGGTTAACCAACCTAGTTTTGATAATAATCAATTTTCAGCCGGAATTAAGCAAGCCGACTATCAGGCCTTGATTGAAGATAAAGATAAACCAATGTTTAATCGAGCAGTTAGCGGTGAGTATCCATCGGGTTCAACGGTTAAGATTATTATGGCAGCAGCAGCTTTAGAGGAGGGAGTTATTAATGAAAAGACTGGTTTTACTAGCACTGGCGGTTTAAGCATCGGCCAGTGGAGATTTCCTGATTGGAAATCAGGTGGTCATGGTTGGACTAATGTTGTTAAGGCAATTGCGGAATCGGTTAATACCTTTTTCTATTATATCGGTGGAGGATATGATAAGTTTACCGGCTTGGGTCTAGAAAGAATTGATAAATACTTAACTAATTTTGGTTTAGGTCAGGTTTCTGGCATTGATTTAGCAAGTGAGGCTAGCGGATTGGTGCCGACAGCTGCCTGGAAAAAAGAAAAAACCGGTGAACAATGGTATATTGGCGATACTTATCATTTATCAATTGGCCAGGGTTATTTACTGGTAACACCGTTACAGGTGGCTAACTATACTGCTATTTTTGCTAATGGTGGTAAATTTTATCGTCCGCGGTTAGTGAAAGAAATACTTGGTAGTGATGAAGCAATTTATCAAATAATGGAACCGAAAAAAAATAATGATATTATTGTTGATAATGAAAATATTGAAATAGTGCGGCGAGGAATGCGCCAAACAGTTTTGACTGGTAGTGCTCGTAGTTTGCAGGTTTTGCCAGTGCCGGTGGCTGGTAAAACTGGTACAGCCCAATTTGGTGGCGGTAAAGAAACTCATTCGTGGTTTACTGGTTTTGCGCCTTTTGATAAGCCAGAAATGACCTTAACAATTTTAGTTGAGGGTGGTGGAGAGAGTACTGATGCAGCTGTGCCGATTGCTAAGGATTTTTGGCAATGGTATTTTAAGGATAGGTTAAAAAATAATGATGAAAGTAAAGAAAATAATCAAAACAATTAGCTTGGTTTTATTAACAATTGGTGGCTTGGTGACAATCGGCTGGACAGCTGCTTTTTTTGCGGTTCGTTATGGTTGGACTAATGTTGCCGGTCAAGTTGATCAAGATTCTTCTTGGTATAATCAAACTTTGCCTTTAGAAAATAATTATAAGATCGAAACTTCAACCATTGAAGTAATTAGCCTACCAAGGGCAGTAACTAGTTCCTTGGGTATATTGGTGGACAATCTGACGACTAGCACTGTCTGTCAACTGAAGCTGATTAATCAAGTAGGTTATGCGAATCCAGCTAAAACTTGGCAGACTGCTTTAGCGCGTCCAGAGCTTGGTTGGCGTTTCGTAACAGCAGCAGCACTTAGTCAGTGGCTGACTTATCGTCAAGGTCAAGAAACAGCAGCTGATGATTCTTTAAAGCAGTGCATGAAAGAGTTATTAAATAAACAAGAAACTTTGGATAGTTTAGATTGGTCGGCAAAAAAAGTCTTATTTACTTGGCAAAATGGTGAAGAGTGGGTGGTTATTGAAAAGGCTTTAATTAAGGATAGTGAAGTAATCAAGAAGGCGGCTAGTCAAGCTGGGATTAAGCCGCGAATTTTAGTTTCAGCCGCAATTGTGGAGCAATTAAGGCTATACTATACTCAGCGAGAGTTGTTTGAAAAATTTTTTAAGCCGTTAAATATTTTAGCTAGCGCCAACAAGATGGCCTGGGGAGTGATGGCGATTAAAGAAAAAACAGCCATAGCCATCGAAGAACACTTGAAAGATAAAGAGTCATCTTTTTATTTAGGAGAAAAAACTGAAGCTTTACTGGATATGCCAGCTGGCAATCAGACCGATATCCGTTACCAAAGACTAACTAATGAAAAAGATCATTATTATTCTTATCTTTATGGTGGCTTATACCTGGCCCAGGTAATTAAGCAATGGTCGCGGTCTGGCTACGATATTAGTAGTCGCCCTGAGATATTGGTGACTTTATTTAATATCGGCTTTAACAATTCTAAGCCTAAAGACAATCCGCAAGTTGGTGGTTCTAGAATAAATATTAATGGTCGTGATTATAGTTTTGGCGGACTAGGCTATGAATTTTATTATTCTGAAGCTTTAAATAAAGAATTTCCTTATTAAGTCCTAATTCCCTTGACACCGCTAGGGGGTATGTTATAATGTCTAAACATTAGACTTAATTCATCTTTAAAATAAAATTATGGCCACAGGATTTTTTTCTGGAGCACGGACCCCAGAGCAGCGGATTAATATTATTATCGGTCAGCTAACTGCTTTGAAAAAGGCGATAGCTAATGGCAAATCAGATTGTTCTTCAGTAATTACTCAAATTAAAGCAACCAAGTCGGGTTTAGATGCGGTAATGGAAAAGGTTTTGGAAGAACAGCTTGATCGTTGCCTAAAAACAGTTAAGAGCAAGCCGGAAGTTAAAAAGATTTTTAATTACGCTTTAAGAAAATAGATTGATTGAAAATTGAATTGATTAAAAATTTTTGTTTAGTAATTTAAGTTTACACCTATGTCTGAAATTTTAGAGTTAACGGCTGATAACTTTAAAGCCGAAGTTTTAGAAAGTTCTTTGCCTGTAGTTGTTGATTTTTGGGCTCCGTGGTGTGGGGCTTGTAAAATAATGGCGCCGATGATTGACGATTTAGCTAGCCAGTTGGCTGGTCAAGTAAAGATTGTTAAAGTTGATGCTAATGATCCGGTTAATCAGTCATTATTAACTGAGTATGGCGTTCAAGGATTGCCAACAATCAAAATTTTTAAGGCTGGCCAAGTCGTCGGTGAAATGAGCGGCTTAAGGCAGCAGGATGCTTTAAAGAGTGATATTTTAGCTAAAATAGCTTAATATGGCAGAGCAGATTTACGATTTAGTTATTGTTGGAGCTGGTCCAGCCGGTCTGACTGCCTCAATCTATGCTAGCCGCTATAAGGTAAAACATGCGGTTGTTGGTCCGCTGTCTGGCGGAACTATGACTGAGGCTCATCGGATTTGTAATTTTCCTAGTGAAGTCAGTATAAATGGTTGGGAGTTGGCACAAAAAATTGAAACCAACGCGCGGGGATTGGGCGCCGAAATAATTGTTAGCGAAGTAACGGAAATTTCTGGGAGTTATCCGGAATTTTTGATTAAATTAGCTAGTGGTCAAAACTTAACTGCTAAAACTATCCTTTTGGCTACTGGTACTAAGCGTCGCCATTTGGGTGATGAAAAAGAGCAAGTTTTACTGGGTAAAGGTCTAGCCTATTGCGCTACTTGTGATGGTCCGTTTTTTAAAGATAAGATTGTCGGTGTTTTGGGTGGTGGCAATAGTGCAGCTACAGCAGTTTTGTATCTAGCTGATATTGCTAAAGAAGTGTATTGGATTTATAGCGGTGCGACGCCAAACTCAGCTGAACCAAGCTGGCTGGAGGAAATCAGTAAGAGAGCTAATATAAAACAGCAAGCCAATAGCCGGATTAACAAGTTATTGGGTGAAGAAAGATTGACTGGCGTAGAAATCAATCAAAATGGCGAGATGATGGAACTTTCTTTGGATGGTTTATTTATTGAAATCGGCAGCGATCCGGCCACTGGTGTTTTTCAAACCATGGGTGGACAAGTTGATGAACGAGGCTATATTATTGTTGATAATCAACAAAAGACAGATTTGTCAGGGGTTTGGGCGGCTGGCGACACCACGACTGCCTCTAATGGCTTAAGGCAGATTATTACTGCTTGTGGTGAAGGAGCAATTGCGGCTGATAGTATTTTTCGCTTTTTGCAAAAAAAATAAAAATAGCAAAAGTTTAGTTACCTTAAAAACACTAGCCTAAATTATTGGGCTAGTGTTTTAGTATTGACAAAATTTTAAAAGTATGTTAGATTAGGAGGTCAATAATTTTATAAAAGAAAAATAAGCAAATGGCGTATTCTTTTGGACAAATAATTAAAAAGAAACAGTCGATTATCTGGTGGTGGTTGATTGGTGTTTTAGCTGTGGTAACGCTGGTTAGTTTTATTCAGCCTTTAAAATATTCGGCCGAAAGCCAAGTATTAGTGGTACCAGACTATCGCCAGACAACTGATCCTTATCAGATTTCCAAGACTAATGAATACTTAAGCTCGTTGCTGGCTCAAGTAACTTATTCTAGTTCCTTTTTTGAAGCTACCGCTAAGCCGGAATATCAGATTGATGCGACCTATTTTGGCAATACTTCCAAAAAGCGCATGAGCAAATGGCAAAAGACTATCGAAGTCAAAGCTTTGAATGACTCAGGGATTATTAGCGTTAAAGCTTATCACCCCGATAAACAGCAGGCAGAAAAATTGGTTCGAGCGATTAATTATAATTTGATCACTAAAAATAATTTTTATCATGGCTTAGGTGATAAGGTGGTTTTAAAAGTTATCGATGAACCTTTGGTTTCTTTGTGGCCAGCTAAGCCTAACTTGCCAGTTAATTTTGCTCTAGCTTTTATTTTAGGCTTGTTACTGGGGTTAATTCATATTTATTTGACTAGTGCTGAGGATGAATATAGCGAGATTGATGAAGCGGTTATCAATTGGCCTAGTTCAGAGGTAGTGGAGGAGTATGTTAGCGAACCGATCGTAACTCAAACCGAAGTAGCAGAAGCAGTTGGACAAGAAGTTGTGACTGAACAAGAGGTTGAAAATGAACCAATGGTGAATAATTTTGTGCCGCAAAATTTAGTCATGGAGACAATTATAGATGGTCAAGATATTACGGAAAACTTGTCTCGTGGCGGTAATATTGATAATATTTTTCGTTAGTTAAGTTTTTTAGTTGGTCAGCTTGTTTGGCCGGCTAAGGAACCGCAATTAGCGGAGTACTTTAAAAAATAAATAAAAAAACGCCCTACGGGGCAGGGGAGGAAAAAATGAAGAAGTTTTTTTTACTTCTAGTTGCCGTTATATTTGTTTCATTAGTTTATGGGGCAAACTATACGGTAAAGGCCGGTGATACTCTAGCGAGCATTGCTGCGGCTCATGGAAAGACACTGCAAGAGTTGGCTCAGATAAATGGGATTGAACCCCCTTATATTATCTGGGTTGGCATGGAACTACAGCTTGCACAGCTTGCTGGGTCAGATCAGCAAATCTCAACCGTTCAGCAGCAGGGTAGTTCAAACGTTGGCGGCAATTTATTGTTACCTAGTAGTATGACTACTCAGAGCGTTGTCCAAAACACTAATCAAAACCCAATTAAAAACATTTTCCATTTAAATAAAATGGCCAATGTTTCCGCTGGGGTCGGTTGGTTCTGGAATGGTGACGGTGGTGGTGATTTTCGTTACGGCAATTTTACCTGGCGACCAATCGGTGCCAGCAAGATGAACGCGGGAATCTTTGCCGAATTTGGTAATGATTTCTGTGGTTACGGAAATTACCATCAGTCAGGCCAAACTGTTAAAGTCGGCCTGGCACCAGAACTTTGTTTCGGTGGGAAATGGTTTAACTATTGGGGCCTGAAAGGTCTTTATGGGTTTAACCGGGTTGAAGGCCGTAGCGGCGTTAACTGGTCCAAGACCCAGGAGAACAAGTTGTGGGTAGCTGATCTTTGGATTGATGCCTATAGCAAACCCTCTCAAAAGTGGTTGGCTAAGTCTTCGTTATCAGCCAGCTACACTGGACAGATTAAGTCCGAAGCTGTAGCTGATAATGCTGGGACGTTACAAAAAGTTCAGTCTTATTCGCCTCGTCAGACCAATGCTTATCTTGAGCAGTGGTTGTACAAAGGTGCGAAGGCTGGACTATTCGTTCGCGGTGGTTATCGCCATATTCATGGCGAAATGCGCGGACAGGACCGTGGTTTTGAAGGGGTTGGAATTCAATTTCA
This sequence comes from bacterium, assembly GCA_035411265.1. Lineage (GTDB taxonomy): Bacteria > Patescibacteriota > Patescibacteriia > Patescibacteriales > Patescibacteriaceae > UBA1359. The sequence goes on from DAONSQ010000008.1 coordinate 12,930, forward strand.
TAAGGTGAAAGCTTTTTATGAAGTTGAAAACACAAAAAAACAACAGAATCAAAAAATAGAACTCTCAATCGAGTTCTAAAATAGGGAGGAAAAAATGAAGAAAATAACTCTGTCCGGAATAATTGTTGGCGCTGTTGCTGTAATCGTGTTGATGGTTGCTTTATTATTAAGCAACTGTTCAACAACTAAGGTTGTAAAAGATCTCGGCGCTCAAGTCGGTCAGTTGGCCGAAACGGTAGTTGGGATTGATAAAAAAGTTGACGATATTAAAACCGTCGTCGACTCCAATCAGGTGCTACTCCAAGCAGCCACCTATTACGCCATGAAAACCTCAAAAGACACCGATACTCTGAAAATCAGAGTTATCCAGTGTCAAAAGGCGATTGCGAAGCCAAAAATTGTCTATCGCGATCGTCCGGTCAAAAATCAAGTTGTCGAAAAACAGACTGTTAAACAACAGGATGTTGGACGACAGACTGTTCAGCAGCAGGACACCGGTTCAGCTCAGCAGTCTTCTGTTCAACAGTCTTCGACTGGCGGAAATGAGGCAGTTGTTGGTACTATCCAAAGTAATGTCAGTAGCGGTGGCGCAGCTACCGAGTTCTGTATTTATTTTGGCAACGATAAGTTCCTTTTCTGGGAACTGATCAACAATTTAGGCCATAGTTTTGATAAGGTTGTGCCGAACCAGTACGGTCGGCCAGCCAACATGGTTTTAAAACCAGGCGAATCCAGTAATGGAATCGACTATGATGGCAATATGGTAAAGATACCAGTTGTCGCCGTAAAGGCCTGGTATCGGGAAATCTTTGGCAGTGAGATGCCAAATGATTTCAAGCCGTACCTCAGAGGCAATCGGACCGCTTGGTCAGATCGCCCGATGAGCAAGTCCGGCAACTATTACGTCATTAGATTTTAAAATCTGGTGGCGTAAAAAAATAACACTTTCAAGGGCGGCCTAAAAAACCGCCCTTACTTTTTAAGGAGGATGAAATGAAAGGGAAATTATTGCTCGCATTCTGGTTGCTAACACTGTTATTTATCAGTCTAAATTTGTCAGCCATTGGTTCGGCAGTTTACTGGACTAGTCCGGTCATGCCGGAAGCTGATATGGCAAATATTGCCAAACATGACTTAGCTATAATTGATTTAGAGAATATGTTTAACAATCTAGATCAGTTAAAGCAGTTGAAAAAATTGAATCCGCAGATAAAAATTATCTGCTATGTTAATTTTTTCGAAATTTGGACTAGCCCAATGGCTAATCGGCCTTTTGGCAATAGGCTTGCTCAGACCATTGAGGAGAAGTTTCCTGGGTGGGTTCTAAAAAGCCCAGACGGCAAACCGGTTATCTTTTGGCAAGGGATGAAAGTGCTTAATTTAAGCGACACTTGTCCAATTGTCGAGGGTTATAACTACTCTAAATATTTTCAAGAGATTCTTCTGGAAAATATTTTAGCTGATCCGGTTTGGGACGGTCTTTTCCTGGATAACCTCTATGATGAGGTGTCTTGGCTAGGGCCGGTTGATCTTGATTTAGACGGCGAAATCGACGGTCTTGGGGCTATCGATTATGCTTGGTACCGAGGAGTCGACATTTTTTTAGCTGGAATTCGTCAAGCTAAAGGGCAAAATTTCTTGATAATCGGTAATCACTTATCCTTGTTTTATCAGGATAAGATTGATGGCCGCATGCTCGAAGAATTTCCCACTAGAGCGCATAACTTTGATTGGAACAAAGTCATGCGATTGGCTACTCAGTGGCCAATCGTGATAATCCAAGGTAAGAGCAATCAGACAGAAATGGCTTTCAGTAGCTCGCTATTAATTGATAACGCCTATTTTTGTCTGGACAATAATTTAACGTTGTCTGAAGAAAAACTCGCCAAGCTTAAAGAATTGCAAAAATTGGCTTTAAGCCAGCGGGGGAAATTGATTTTTAACCCAAAAGACGGCAGTTATTCTCGCCAATTAGGCGGGGAGATAATTACCGTCAAACCATAACTTAATCCACTAAGTTGATTTGATACTTAACTGTGTCAGTCAGCTTGGTGGATTTTTTTTGTTTTTAAGCTAGTAAAACCTTTACTTTTAGGCGATTTTGTGACAATATAAAACTGTTATGAAAGAGATTAAAAAAGAACAAAAAAGCCAGTCAATGAAGAGAACAAAACCACTGGAATTTTTAATGCTAGCCGGGTTGTTTTTGAGTGCGCTAACGTTGCCGTTAATTGATTGCCGTTTACCAGGTAGTCTGGGCGGTATGAGAATTAGTGATTTTTTAATTTTAGTGGTTGGCGCTATTTTTGCCGGCCAGTATTGCTATCAGTCCTTAGTTAAGAGAAAACTCCAGCCAATAATTTGGCCGCTTGGTCGCTATTGGCTGTTATTTTTAGGCGCCATAATTGTCAGTTCAGCTCTAAGCTTGTGGCCGGTTGATTCGCTCAAATACGCACTCAAAACGATTGTTTTTGCCTATCTTTTTTATATAGTTTTGCCAGCTAATTTAATTGATTCTTGGTCTAAATGGCGCTGGCTTTTGGGGTCAATTGTGATTGCTGGAATAGGTAGTAGCTTGGTTGGTTTATGGTCACTCACTCAGCAAAATCTGAGCGATATCTTTTTTCGTGTTCAGCCAGTAGCTCTATGGGGCCATTGGTGGCTGGGCTACAACCATAATCTGATCGGTGAATTTTTAGTGATTACTAATTTATTTTTGCTGGCAGGGAGAAATTTGATAACGTCAAAAAAATATCAAAGAGTTTTAGATGTTATTTTTATTGGTTGCTTGGCTTTAACTTTACTAACTTTTTCGCGGGCAGCTTGGATTACGGTGGGTCTACAATTTTTTATTTGGTGGACTTTAATTAAGAGTAGCCGGCAGAAAATTGGCTGGCTTTTAGCTCTAGGCTTGATGGCTATTATGGCTTTACCGATTTGGTTGCGAATGGAAAATCTGCAGGTTTCTAATTTCAGTTCGACTGAGAATCGAGTTCTGCTTTTGCAAATATCAGTTGATAATTTTATTGAGCATCCGATTATTGGCCTGGGTAGCGGGCAGTATTTGCGAATGGTTGGTGATAGTCTGCGCTTTACAGCTAAGTATGGCGATCCAATTGATTCGCACGGAATCATTCAAAAATTAATTGCCGAGAATGGCTTGATTGGTCTCGTGACTTATTTTTTATTGCTACTAGTCTTAATTAATTACTGGATAAAGCTGTGGCAAAACAATAAAAGTCTAGAGTCTTGGATAATTCCTTTAGTGCTAGGGGCTTTTGGTGGAGTGTTTTTTCAATTTTTTAATACGTCCTATTATAAGGGGAGAGTTTGGTTGCCGGTGGCGTTAACTTTAATTGCCGGACAATTACTGGAATATGATCAAAAACGAAAACAACAAAAATCAATCGATTAAGATAGTTTATTTAACGCCGCATTTATTTATTGGTGGAGCCGAGCGGCTTCTGATTGATGTTGTTAAAAGACTGGATCGACAGAAGTTCGATATTAGTATTTGCTGTTTGAAGGCTGGGGCAACTGAGGCTGAGCAATGGCGAAAAGAGTTAGAAGCTAAAGGGATAAGTGTTAGATTATTATCTAATTATAATCAAGGCGGCAATTTTATAACTAAAGTTTTTAGGACAATGGTTATTGCTTGGCGGCTGTTTAAGTATTTGAAGGAAGTTAGTCCGGATATCTTGCAGACACAGCTTTCAGCTGATATTTATCGACCAATTGGTCGCCTGGCTAGAGTTCCTAAAATAATCAGTATTGAACATAATCTTGATAAAGATGAACCCAGGCGGATAATTTTTTTAAAAAAACTTTTTCGAAAATCAGCTGACCGGATTATTGCTGTATCGACAGCAGTTAAACAGGATGTGATTAAGAGGTATGGTTATAAAGCGAAGATAATTGAGGTAATTTATAATGGAGTTGATTATGGTAAGTTTTATAATATCCGTTTTGATTGGCGCAAGGTCGAAAGTCCGAATTATCTTTGGCGCTTCGGTGCTGTTGGCCGCTTAGTTCCGCAAAAGGGTTTTGATCTCCTGCTGACTGAATTAGCTCAATTGCCTCAAGCTATAAATTGGCAGTGTTCAATTGCTGGGGTTGGCCGTCAAGAAGAAGGTTTAAAACAATTGGCTGAATATTTAAAAATTACTGACAAGATTTCTTTTCTTGGTCATGTTGCTGATGTGCCTAAGTTTTTGAGCAGTTTAGATGTTTTTATTGTGCCGTCTCGTTGGGAGGGCTTGGGTTTAGTGGTTTTGGAAGCGGGGGCGGCGGGATTGCCAGTTTTTGCCAGTCGAGTTGACGGTATTAAAGAAATTATTAATGACAAGAAAGATGGTTATTTATTTAAAGCCGAACAAAAAGGACAATTAGCCAAATATCTAAATAAATCGCTTTCTGGTGATTTGCGCCAACTAACTAACTGTGCTGAAAATTTACAGAAGAAGGTTAAACAGGAATTTTCGATTGATCAGACAGTGCTGCAGTATGAAAATTTTTATAAACAATTAATCCAAGTTGATGAAAATACTTCAAGTCAATAAATTCAATTATCCGCGCGGCGGGGCTGATAAATATTTTATTGAAATAACAGAAAGGTTGTTAGCCAATGGTCATCAAGTAGTTAAGTTTTGTATGAATGATCAGCGAAACTTACCGGATGATAATAGTGGTTATTGGCCGAGTAATATTAATTTTGAGCACCCAAGCATTATTGATAAACTGAAAGCTCCTTTAAGGATTATTTATAGCTTGGAGAGCAAATTTCAGTTTAAACGGTTATTAAAAAAGTTTAAGCCTGATATTATTCATGCTCACAATATTTATCATCAATTATCGCCATCGATTATTGATGCGGCTCGTGAAGCTAAGGTGCCGGTAGTTATGACCTTACATGATTATAAATTGGTCTGTCCTAATTATCAAATGCTTAATCATGGCCAGTTATGTGAAAAATGTTTGGATGGTAATTTTTGGCATTGTTTTCAAGAGCGATGTTTTAAAAATTCTTTGAGCCAAAGTTTTTTAGTTAGCTTGGAATCATCAATTCATCAGGCTCGCCGTACTTATGATCGCGGTATTAAATTATTTATTGCACCTAGCCAATTTTTAGCTGATAAATGCCGGCAAGCCGGCTGGTCGTCAGACCGGGTGAGGGTGTTGAATAATCCGATTGGTGAATTGCCTTTGGGGCAGCGCCAACCGCAAAATTATTTTCTCTATGCTGGAAGATTGTCGGCTGAAAAAGGCATTGAAGTATTATTGCACGCTCTAGCTGAGACTAATTATCGGCTTAAAATTGCCGGCAGCGGTCCTTTAGAAGCTAGTCTTAGGCTATTAACTAATCAACTAAGTATTGATAGTCAAGTGGAGTTTTTGGGTTTTCAAAATAATCGTCAGTTGGCTAAATTAATTGATGGAGCAATAGCTTTGGTGGCGCCTTCGATTTGGTATGAAAATATGCCGCTAAGTGTTTTAGAATCACTGGGACGAGGTTGTCCGGTGGTAGCTAGTCGAATTGGTGGTTTGCCAGAAGTGGTAAGCGATGAGAATAATGGTTGGTTGTTTGAGGTTCATAATAGTGATCAGCTGGCGAAAGCTCTGACTAAAGCATTTGAAGCAGATTGGTCGGAAGTTAGCCGAAGAGCTCAAAAATCAATAGCTCAATTTGATTGGGATAGCCACTTAGGGGAAATTGAAAAAATTTATCAAGAAGTGATTAATCAAGCGAATGCCTAAGGTTTTTGCAACAATTTTTTTCGTACTCAGTTTACTTGGGCCAGCCAAAATGGTTCAGGCGGCTTCATTACCAGCTAATTATCCTCGTTTAGCTAACTATTATTTAAAGTATTATGGCCATGTTCAGGCGGCTGATTTGGAGGGTTTAAAAAAATGGGATCTGCTTATTTTACCCAATGATTATCAGTGGGCTTTTCCTGACTTTTTTGCCAGCTATAAAAAGGCTAAACCAGAAGGTTTGGTTTTGGCTTATGTTTACCCATCAATGGCTATGTCGAGCAATATTAATCAACTTTGGCGATTGGCTGAGGAAAAGGATTTGTGGCTAAAAGATGCTCGAGGTAATCGAATTGAAATGTGGCCAGGCTTATATGCTATTAATATAACTAAGTCTGAGTGGCAGAAGATTAACGTTAATTTTTTACGCAATGATTTAGCTTGGGATAAATGGGATGGCCTGATGTTTGATACTGTTGATGCCGGAGTGAGCCGTTTTAATAAAAATGGGATTGATATTGATAGCGATGGACAGGCTGATTCAATTGATAAGATGGATAGTGCTTGGCGGCAGGGAATGGCTAATTTGTTTAAAAAA
>DAONSQ010000009.1:0-15983 GCA_035411265.1 bacterium
CAGCTAACAGTACTCTGATTATTAAGCGTATCTTTAACGGTAATGTCTACATTATATCTATTAATCGCTCCGGCTCGGTTAGAGATTATTTTAACGTAGCGACGATCTGGAGTTATGGATACGGTAATAGGGTCCCAACCAGCTAGAGTAGTTGGATTAATGGTAGCACTAGTAATTAAATCACCTTCGTTGTCAAAAACTTCAGCATAGCCAGTAAAAGGTTTGTTAGGTAGGCCAACAATATTGCGGCAACTAATAACTGGTCCAGTGTTACGATAGTTAGTTTGGCAACTATTTTGGCTATCTAAGATATTAGGATAGGTAGTTTCAAATAGAGCGCAGAGATTATAGTCATTACTATTGTTAAATTCATAGCGAATTACATGACTGTAATCAGGTAGATCTTCTAGTCCTTGGTCATTGTAAAAACGTTTAGTTCGCTCATTCCAACATGTGGTCTGATTGACACCATCACCAGGACAACTACCTAGTTTGTTAATGGGATCAACTGGTAGAGCTGAACCTAATTTAGTGGCAAAGGTTTTTTGCCAACTAGGCCAGACTGACAGAGTTTTATTGGGTAGATAGGAACCAGCTTCAAAACTAGGATAATGTTGGAACTTGAGACGATAATCTTCGAGCTTAGTTTTAATGCTAGCTAGAATTATTAATCTCTTAGTATCTCGAATTACTTTTTCTTTTGCTGTTGAACAAATATCTCCCCCACTGTGACATTCACTATTGTCTCGGCAAATTGTTATATTGTTGGAGCAAGTCTTGGGTCGGTTATTTAGATTATGATTGAATTTCCAATTGTTGAGAATCTGACCGAATATATCTACCGTTTCGGTAGATATATTCTGGTTGAAAGAAATAACAGCAATAATTGGTTTAAGACAATCCCCGCCACCTTGACCAAAACCATTACAACCAACAACATTTGAGGCAGCAACATAGACTGTCCGATTATCTCTAACCGCATCATAGCCATCGACAGTTAAAGATTGTAATGATCTTTTAGTACTAATATTTTGGTAGAACCAATCCCGAGCTGACAAATGCTCATCATTAGCAAAAACTCGGATGGCAATAGCATCCGAGCTTGCTTGGGTATTTACAGTAGTAGTTTGTTCAGTGGCATCATTAGCAGCCGCACGAGCACTCATGCTCGTGCTCAGATTAGCGAAACTAAATAGACTAAAAACGATTAGAGCAAAGCTGACTGACAGCCCTAAATAAATGGTTTTTAGCAAACGATTCATATGGTAGGTATGATATAATTCAATGCCTGAATTATATCACGAAGAACACTTGGGGGCAAATAAAAAACTATTTTTCTTTAATTGATTTATTTTTAAAACAGCTTTCAATAAATTCAATAAATAATGGGTGTGGATCAAGTGGTCGGGAAATATATTCTGGATGAAATTGCGTTCCAACAAAGAAAGGATGATTAGTTATCTCAATTGCCTCCACTATTTGTCCATCTGGGGAAGTTCCAGCAATTGTCAAGCCGTTTTTTTCTAAAATATCGCGGTATTTATTATTAAATTCATAGCGATGACGATGGCGTTCACTAACTATTTTTTCTGTTCCGAATTTCTTTTTATAAGCTTTAGCTAAATGAGTTCCTGACACAACCTGGCAAGGCCAACCACCCAAGCGAATCGTTCCACCATATTGTTTTTTAGCTAGCATTTCCGCCTGTCCAGGCATAATATGTATAACTGGATGCTTAGTTTTAGGATTAGCTTCTTGACTATCAGCATCTTTTAAATTGCAAACATGACGAGCAAATTCAATAACCGCCATTTGCATCCCATAACACAAACCGAAATAAGGAACCTTATTAACTCGGCAATACTCGATCGCTTTAATTTTTCCTTCATGACCACGGCTACCCCAACCTTGCGGCACCACAATACCATCATATTTATTAAGTACCGCAGTCCCTAATTGTTCAATTTCTTCAGCGCTCAACCACTCTAATTGCGGTCGACAATTACTAGCTACTCCGGCGTGTTTTAAGGCCTCAATAACACTAATATAGGAATCTGTTAAGCAAAAATCACCAGATGCAAAGTACTTACCAACAATACCAATCTTAACTATTTTCTGGCCATTTTTAACCTCTTTAACTTTTTCTGACATTTTTTGCCAAGCTGCCGAATCATTTCGTCGCGGTTTAAGACCAAAATGCTTTAAAATTTTAGCTGATAGATGATTCTTTTCGAAATTAGCTGGAACATCATAAACCGAATCAATATCTGGAGCAGCAATAACATCATCATTATAAATATTACAATGAACAGCAATTTTTTTACGGCGCGGTTCATCAATCGGCGTATCTGAACGAGCTACAATAAAATCAGGCTGAATGCCAGCCGAATTTAAAGCCCGAACTGCATGTTGGGTTGGTTTAGTCTTCATTTCACCTATTTTATGCGGCACCGGCAAATAACTCACCATAACAAACAAGACACTCCTTGGTTCCTGTAAGCGCATTACTCGAGCGGCTTCCAAAAATAACATATTTTCATATTCACCCACTGTTCCACCAATTTCAATAATCATTATTTCGGCGCCAGTTTTTTTAACAGCCCTTTTGATACGGTCATTAACCTCCATAGGAATATGCGGTACCACCTGTACACATTTACCCCCGTAACCTAAATTTCTTTCTCTTTCAATTACTGACTGATAAATTCGACCGGTTGTCATGTAGTTTTCTCGGTAAATATTAGTATTTAGAAAACGCTCATAATTACCTAAATCCTGATCGGTTTCATCGCCATCCTCAGTCACAAAAACCTCACCATGCTCGATTGGATTCATAGTCCCAGCATCAACATTAATATAAGGATCAATTTTGATGGCGCTAACCTTAAAACCGCGATTGATTAAAATTCGACCGATTGAGGCTGCTGTAATGCCCTTACCAACACCAGACATTACGCCGCCAACCACAAAAATATACTTAGCCTTAGTCGAAACCGATCTTTTTTTAATCATATTAGAAAGCTAATAATAATCTATTTCGATTATAACAAAAAAGAAACCGCCCAACCAGCTAGTTGAGCGGCTCCTAAATAAAGCTTTTAAATTAAGCTAAGCAATACTTACAATTTCGTATTCAACCTCACCCTTGGGCGTGTTAACCTTAACTTTATCACCAGCAAAATGGCCTAAAAATGCCTGGCCAATTGGTGATTCATTAGAGATAAATCCATTAACCGGATCTGCTTCATTGAAACTAACAATAGTAAACTCTTTAGTTATTAATCCATTTTTAACGGTTAATTTTGAGCCCATACCAACCTTACCCTTGGTTTGGCCATCAACTACTACTAAATTTTTCAATAAGCTAGCCAACTCAATAATTTTGCCTTCGTTAAAAGCTTGAGCTTCTTTAGCTTCACTATATTCAGCGTTTTCACTTAAATCACCAAGTTCCTTGGCCTTTTCAATTCGATCAGCAATTTCACGACGGCGTTCAGTACTAAGCATCTCTAATTCATCAACTAATTTTTGATAACCCTCGCGAGAAATGATTTGTTCACTCATATTTATATTCTTCCTTATTAAAAGACGCGAAATTATTCGCGCCCCAAATTATAAAGCCCATTATATACTAAATAAAATTGCTTGGCAAGAGTCTAAAGAGCACTAGCTGAAATAACTTCTACCTGACCTAAATCATTAATTATTACCGTATCGCGACGTTTTAATTTTTGAGATAACAAAGCTTCTGCTAGCTGATTACTAATAGTATCTTGCAATAATCTTTTTAATGGCCTAGCTCCATATTCAGGATCAAAACCAGCTTCAGCTATTTTTACTAAACCAGCCTCGGTTACTTGAAAAAAGATATTTTTATCAGCCAGCTGCTGTCCAATTTTCTTCAATTGCAAACCAGCAATAGCTTTCATATCTGAAATATTTAATGGTCGAAAAACAATAACGCCGTCAAAACGATTAATCAATTCCGGACGCATTACTTTAGTTAGCTCATTATCTAAGACTGACTGGCTGATAACCCCTAAATCCGTGCCGGCCATAACTTGCTCCCTAATATAATTTGCCCCAGCATTAGAAGTAGCAATAATAATAGCATTACTAAAATCAACCGTTCGTCCTTGAGCATCAGTTAAACGGCCATCATCAAAAACCTGCAAGAACAGATTTAAGATATCCGGATGAGCTTTCTCAATTTCATCTAAGAGTATCAAACTAAATGGCCGCTGACGGACAGCCTCGGTTAGATAACCATTTTCACCATTACCGCCAATCATTTTATTAACACTATCATTCTGTTGATACTCGCTCATATCAAGGCGAATCATTGCCTCTTCATCACCAAAATAAACTTGAGCCAATGTTTTAGCTAATTCAGTCTTACCAACACCAGTTGGACCTAGAAATAAAAAATTAGCAATTGGCTTCTTGTTATCCCTAAGCTCAACTCGAGCTCGACGCAAACTAGCCGAAACCATATCTACCGCCTCCTCTTGGCCGATTAAGCGTTCATGGATTGTTGCTTCTAGATTTAACAGCATCTCACTCTCCTGCTGCCCAACCTGTTGCATTGGCACACCAAAAGCTTGACTAGCATAATCTCGTACTGCTTCCTCATTAACAATCCTATCCTTACTAGCACCAGCCACTTGCCGCGCTGTTGCTTCTAAAATTTTCAAAAATCGAGCTGGCTGAGCTGGCTCAGAAATGTAGCGCTGGCTAGCTAATTTGGCCGTAGCCAAGGCCCCATAAGTAAACATCACGCCCAGCAATCTTTCCCAATAACTAGCCCAGCTTTCACCAATAATCATAATTTGCTGATCGTCCGGCTCATTAATATTTACTTTAGCCAAAACTGAACCCAAACTACGATTAGCTAATTGGTCACGATAATTATCCGTTAGCGCAGTTGACAAGAAACGAATTGCTCCTTGCTGCAAGGCTTCGGCTAATATATCTGACAAATCAAGGCCACCATCAGCACCAACGGTCAAACCAGTTATCTTTTCCAGATTATTGATAAATAAAATAATATTACCCGCCTGATTAACTTCAAATAAAATCTTAGCCAGCCTATTCTGTGCTTCTTCAGCTGAAACCCCGCCTAAAAGACTAGCTAAATCAATCTCGACTAATCTTTTATCCTGCAAAAACTCTGGCACGCTTTCAGCCATCATCAATTGAGCTAATCCATAAACTACAGACTTCTTGCCGACACTCTCTGGTCCAACTAAAATAACCCCCATCCTACCGGCTGACCATGCTTCAATAATTTGATTTAATTCTAATTGTCTAGCAACACATAGTGGCAGCTGGTTATTTTTAGCTGCAGCTGTTAAATCTCGAGCAAACTGATTTAAGAAAGGAGTTGCCACTGCCGTATAAGCACGATCCATATTATTAGAAGGCTTAAATTGAGCCATATCACGGATCTGCCTATACTGTTTAGCTAATCGCTGATTAATGTGTAACCACTCTGACATGCTGGCCAGAGATTCCTCTTTTATTCCAGCCTCGTAGATTACTTCTTTAGCAATTTGACTACCTCGCGCTAGTGGCGCTAAAAAATCAGTTATCAATGGTACTTCGTTATTACTCCAGGCAATTGCTACCCCTTGGATTAAAGCTGTCTGAACTTCCATTGATAAGCCGAGAAACTTTTTAGCTTGTCCAATTGCTTGATTTTTTTTAATTTTATCCGCAATTTCGTCGATCCCTAAACCTAATCGAAAAAAAGCTTGTTTAACTTTTGAATCATTAAGCAAGGTTAAAAAAAGATGATCAGCTAAAACCATTTCTGATTTTAGCTTATCAGCTAGAATAATTGCTTGATCTAACTTGTCAATAACCGCTTCCGGTAGATATTCAATTACATTAATTTTTTGTTTTCGTGGTAGCTGTTTCACAACTTCCCAATCACTGATAACAATCTCATCAAACTCTTGATTAAAATTGGGCACTTTTACTTTATGAACTTGACGCGACAATCGATAAATTAAAAATAAACTTGCCACCATTGTCCAAGCCAAGCAATTAATTACTTCACTTGGTGTTAACCAGAAAGAAATTTTAATCACCCGACTCCAATCAGAAAACCAATTTGTTGTCTGACCAAAATTCCAAGCAAAAAAAAGCCAACCACCAAAAACTATTAAATATACAGCCAAATCAGATAACAGAAGAAATCTTTTCACCCAACATTTCTGCTTCACTACCGATAAACTATCTGACCATTTGGCATAAAACCACCAACCAGCGCTTAGCCAGCCAATAGTTTGACCAGCACACTGTTGGCATTTTTCACCATTAACCAAACCATGACCGCCACAATGCGGACAAGTTAACCAGTTATTATCATTACGACTCTTGGCCATAATATAGTAAGTAGAGATAATAAAAAATAGCTAGTGGCGTTGCCGGCCAAGCCATAATTGCCACTAAAGCAATTAGCCAGCAGACTAACCAAATAGCTAAACGAAAAACAATTTGAATCAACCTAATAACAAAACTAATAATAAAGCTAGCCGCATCTTTTTGACCATACATCGGAACAAACAAATTTTTCAACCACACCATCAAAGCCAGCCCTCGACTAGTTTTAATAAGCCAGACTCGCCAATAGCCAATCCAGCTAAACCAACCCTGTGAATACCACCAGAAAGGAAACCAAAATATTTCCCTAACTATCCGCCAAATAATATACATATACCCCCTATTATAGCAAAACGATCAATTTTTAGCTATCAAGCCAAGCCCCATCTTGTCGAACCAGCCATTCACCGGCTCGATTTTGATCATTAAGCAAAACTTTTGTTATCTTTTCAATCCGCATACCCTGTGAACCCTTAAGCAAAACTGTTGCTGCTACCGGAACAATAGTTTCAACCTCTTTTGCCGCTTCTAGTGAATTATCAAACAAGCTTATCTCGCCTTTCCAACCTTGAGCCTGGGCTTCCTTCCCGATCAATCTAGCCAATGGCCCCACTAAAATTAGTTGGCCGATTGGCAATTTAGCAATGACTTGGCCAAGACAACGATGTTCAGCTGGGCTTTCACTTCCCAACTCCAACATATCGCCCAAAATAGCCACTCTTTGCTTTTTATTTTCGACTGGTAAACGGCCTAAAATATTTAAAGCCGCCATAACTGAAGTTGGCGAAGCATTGTAAGTATCATCTAAAATAATTCTCCCCTGACTACCCGGTAAAGCATTAAGACGGCCTTTAGGCGGACGAAAACCTCGCAAAGCCTCAGCAACATCTAAAAGGCTCAAACCATATTTAAGTCCGATCGCTGCCGCTGCCAAAGCTGAATAAACTGCTGCCTCACTAATAACTGCCGGCATTGCTACTGGCACGATTGAACCTTGATAATTCAATTTAAAAATCAAACCCGGCAAACTATCGGGTGACAGTTTGCTAACCTGCTCATAATTAAAGCTCAAATCACTTGCTCGGACTTCAGCCTTGGAGTCAAAACCATAACTTACAATACTAGCCTTGCTATTAGCAGCCATAGCCGCCACTCTTTTATCATCAATGTTTAAGACAGCAAAACCATCAGCTGGCAAATAAGCAACTAACTTTCCCTTTTCGGTAGCAATCGCCTCTGGAGTGCCAAAAAATTCCAAATGAGCTTGGCCAATCGTTGTCACTATACCACTCGTCGGTCCAACCACTGACAATAAATAATCTATATCACCAGGATGATCAACACCCATTTCTAAAACTAAAAATTCCGGATAATCATTTTGGCGTGATAATATCAACTGGTAGCTTTTAATAAATATTTTCAACCAGCCAACCAAAGACTTGCCAGCCGATTCCAAACCTAAAATAGTCAAAGGCAAACCGATTTCATTATTATAATTCTTAATGTTACCCCGAACTCGATATTTTGCTGACAATACTTTTATCGTCGCCTCCTTGGCTGTTGTCTTGCCAACACTGCCGGTAATACCGATAATTTGTGGTCGATATTTATTAATAACTTGGCGAGCAAGATTTTTTAAGATTTTTTGTAAAATTTTTCTAAGCATACTATTTTTCCTTAGCTGGCCGCTCTGCTGGCACTTGTTTATATTTTAAGATAAAATCAGCAATCTCACCAAATAACGGCGCTGCTGAGCTTTCCGCCCAAACAACTCCCCGCGGATGATCAATACGCACCACCATTGCAAAAACCGGATTTTCAACTGGTGCATAACCGGCAAAAGAACCGATATTAACACCACTGATATACCCCCTACCATCCTGGCGTGGCACTTGAGCAGTACCGGTTTTACCCGCTACATAATACCCATCTACCCCCGCCTTTTTGCCATGACCGTCCTCAACTACATTAACCAACATACCCCCAACCGTACGCGCTGATTCAGGACTGACCACCTGGCGGACAAATTGCGGTTCAGTAGTTACTCTAGTACCGTTTTCATTAACTATTTCCTTGACTAGATAAGGTTTCATCAATTTACCTTCATTAGCTAAAGCGCCAAAAGCCATGGCCATTTGTAAAGTAGTCACATTAACACCCTGGCCGAAAGAGGCAGTGGCCATATTGATATCTTGACCGAATTTACGATACATATTAACTAAACTGCCTTCTGATTCAAAATCTAATTCAATTCCTGTTGTCTGGCCAAAACCAAATTTTTTAACACTATCACGAAAAGCATCATACCCAACTCGCTTTAAGACAAACACCATACCGGTATTTAAAGAGTCTTGCAAAACTTTAACCATATTAGCAACACCTCGACCCTTAAAATCAGAATTATTGATAGTATTATGACCAATCTTAACCGAACCAGTATCATTATAAGTTGTTCCTGGCGTTACTTTACCTTGGTCAATACCGATAGCCATGGTAATCGCCTTAAAAATCGAACCGGGCTCATAGGCTTCAAAAGTTGGCTGATTGTTAAACTGTTTTAAATCCTTAACTTTCTGATAATTATTAGGGTCAAAATCAGGCGCTGAACACATTGCCATAATAGAACCAGTTTTTGGCTCAATAATAATAACGCTGCCCGAATCAGCTTGGTGCTTATCAATTGCAGCTAAAAGACGACTACAGGCAAAATTTTGGATAGAACGATCAATGGTTAAAATTAAATCCGAGCCATTGGTTTGTTGATCATAAGAACGACCCTGTAAGATAGCCGCCTGGTTAGCGCTGCGTTCACCTTTAGCTGAACCGGCCCTACCCATTAAAACATCATCAAAGGTTCCCTCTAGGCCGTATTTGCCCTTACCAACCAAATCATCATCATTTTCTAAAGAAACAAAGCCTAAAATATTAGCACCAATATTTTTTTCTGGATAATAGCGATACAATCGACCCTCTTGGCCCAAACCATTAATCTTGATAACTGTTAGTTTCTTGCTATCACCTGGCTGCCAAACAATCTTCTCTCCTTCAACTCTAAGGTCATCCAGTCTTACCAAACCATCACCCCAAGCCTTAGTTAAGATCTTGTGATATATTTTTAAAATATTATCCGCCTCAATCTTTTTGCCAACCACCTCATAAGGATCATTACCTTTATTTAAAATTTTTAAATAGTCGGCAATTTTCTTTTCCGACTGTTCTTTAATGGCCGCTTCGCGACGAGCCCGAGACATTTCTAAATAAAAAGGATCTTTAAGCAAGGCCTCATGCTTAGCAATCACCTCTTTTTTAGCCGCATCGACTTCGTCGGTGCTAGAAACAGTCGGTACTAATTTCAATTGATCATCTAATTGTCTTTTTAACTGATCTTGTTCGGTTTTATCAATTATCGCCATAATTTCTGGCTGATCAAAGGTTTCAAACAGAATTTCCGCTATAAATTGCGGCTCAATAATAATCGGCGAAGGCCTCACTCCATCCTTTAATTTCTTTTTAGCTTGATCATCTCTTAATTTATTAAGACTATCAATTTGTAAATCGCGCGGCACAACGTACAAAGTAAAAAAGCGACGATTAGTCGCGACTGGATATAAATTATTGCCATTGCCAGCTGAAGCTAACCCATTCTGAACAAAAATCTGACCACGATTTGGTGCTAATTGAACATTGAATTCATGTTGATTGCGAGCTTTTTCAGCATAATATTCATGACGGATTAGTTGCAACCAAAAAAGCCTGGCAATTATTGCCAAGCCAACAAAAGCAAAAATTATAAGCAAAATATTTAAATTGGCATTGATCGACCTGGAGCTAGGCTTTAAAGCTGCGCCTGACCGGTCACGCCGAGCGATGAACTTGCTTGACCGGGACATAAATTATTTTTTAGCTAGAACCTCATTATCAGTAACCGCGTAAGATAAGCGATCAACTGACACCATACCAAGGTTTCTGACTTTGCTTTGCAAATGTTCATAAGAACTATAAAGAGTTACCTGATTTTGTAAATCAGCCTGTTTTTGACGTAAACTAGCTAATTCACTTTTTTGATCTTTGAGTAAAAATGATTGGGCCGCCAAACTATTAGCCGCAATCAAATATCCTAAAGCTCCCAAACATAGAGTTGACCAAAGACAACGATTGAAACGGCGCCAAGTCCATTTTTGACCAGTTGGGGTCTTGGTTTTTTGGCAATTAGTAGAAGTTAATTCTTGAGCGCTAACAGTCATAGCTTTAGGGGGTGGAAACTATTAATTAATTTTACTAGCAGCCCTTAATTTGGCGCTGCGAGAACGCGGATTAGCCGCAATCTCTTCTTCACTAGCCGTCACTGGATGACGGTAAATTATTTTTAACTGTGCTTGATGGCCGCATTGGCAGATTGGAAATTCCGGTGGACATAAGCAATCTTTACTTTCCCTAAGGAAAAATTGCTTAACTAACCGATCTTCCAAGCTATGAAAGCTAACTGCAGCAATACGGCCTTCTGGGCACAACAAGCTTAGGGATTGATTTAAAATGGCTTTCAGATTATCTAGCTCACCGTTAGTGGCAATACGCAGGGCCTGAAATAATTTAGATGCCGGGTGCTGTCTAGATCTAGCTAAATATTTAGCTGGCAGAGTTGCTTTGACAATCTCCACTAATTCCTGGCTACTAGTTATTGGTTGACGACTGCGCTGACGAACAATAGCTTTAGCAATTGGCCTAAACCATGGTTCTTCACCATAATCCTTAATAATCCGAGCCAAATCGCTTTCTGTCCAATGGTTGACGATTTCCATGGTTGAAGTAGGACTGTTGGGTCCAAAAGCCATATCCAATGGCCCGGCTTGATTAAAAGAAAAACCTCTTTCTTCATCAACAATTTGAGCTGATGATAAGCCTAAATCCATGACGATACCGTCAAATTGTCCGCTTATTTGATTATCCATCAAAGCCTCGGACAGATTAGCGAAATTATCGTTAATCAAAAGAACATTTTTCAACCCTTCACGGGCTAAGGTTTCCTGAGCGGCTGAAATGGCCATCGGGTCTAAATCAAAGCTAACCACGAGACCATCATCACCAACCGCCTTGGCCAAAGCCGTCGTATAGCCGGCTCCACCCAAGGTGGCATCAATGAAACGCTGTCCTTTTTTTGGTTGTAAAACTGCTAAAACCTCATCTAGTAAAACTGGTTGATGCTGATAATCCATACCCTACTGTAAATCTTCTAATGATTCAGCAATTGAGCTACTCGCTTGATCATTGGCGGTCCGGTAAGCTTCCCAGCGGTTTTTGTCCCAAATTTCCAAGCGATCGAAGAGACCGGCAATTACTGTTTGCTTGCGCAAGCCAGCAAATTGGCGCAAATAATCAGGCAGCACGACCCGACCCTGCGCATCACACTCCACTTCGCTAGCACCAGACAACATAAAACGAGCAAAAGCCCGCTGGTTAGCCTTGTTAAATGACAATTGGCTCAATTTGCTAGAAACTAATTCCTCCCAAGCTTTTTTGCTATACAAAAACAGACAGTTGTCTAAACCTTTGGTTACAACTGCCCCTTTCTTTAATTCGGCGCGAAATTTGGCGGGAATAGCTACCCTGCCTTTGTCGTCTAGATTGTGTTGGAATTCGCCGATAAACATTGTTTGGGAGTTAAATTTGACTACCAGTGGTTCACCACTTTTCACCACTTTTCACCACATTTGGAATTATAGGCCTTTTCTTAAATGTCGTCAAGAGTTTTTATTATCTTAAAAAATAACTAATTTTAGCCATAAAAAAACAATTAAAAAACACCTCGCTTTTGAGATGTTAAAATTGGCTGTCCAAATTTTGTATTCAGGTAAATCAAGTCGCTTTAAACCGTGTTTTTATCCTTTTTAAGCGTAATGCTTGGCTCGCTAGTATAATGCGGTTCCACTAGATCATATTCTGCACCAATTAAGGCTTGGCCATTATCCGATACCACTCTAACACCCAAACCATAAGCTAAAGCATTGGCGGTTACCACACCAATCCTAAGGGAAGTAAAACTGCCGCCAGTATTAACCACTTCAATTTGAGAAATCTCTGTTAGCCCAATCTTATTTCTAGCCAGTAAATCAATGATGCTAGCCAGCAGCTGCTCAGCTTGGTTGCGGCTGCCTTCAGCAAAAACTTCAGCCACCACCTGTTCAGCTTGCTTGATGGCCGCATAAGACCCTGGACGGGTAACGGTATCGATAAATAATTGATATTGTCTCATGGGTTAATTGTAATCAATCGCTCTAAAAAAAGAAAGACCCGCAAGTCTGTCAGATAAAAGCGTTAGGCTTTTTCTAACAAGACTTGTGGGTCTAAAAGTTATTCTAACTGATGGCCGCTAGTTAATTTATTCCAGCGACTATCTGATCGATAACGATTCAGATCAAGTGGCATTACTTCCAGCCACTGATCATTATCAAAATGTTCTGAAGCTGTTAAATCGGCCAGAACATTATCTTGATGACCGAACCGAATCTTTACTGGGGAGAGTTGCATTATGGCTTTTGATAATATCACCTCTCCCCAACCAGTAAAAACATTGGACACCGGTAAATTTTGATGAGTGACACCACCAATGGCATCTTTAAACTCCACGAATGAAGTTCCATCAAAATTAGGGATAGTACTCAAATTAAAAAAGAATCTAATACTATCCGCTCCGACAGAAAACCGGAAAATGGCAGGATTGGTGTCTCCCAAAAATCCCGGTAAACTGGTGGTTGCACCAATTTGCAACAATTGTCCATCCCTTAGGGAAAAACGCAGATTGCCACCATCACCAGGAATTGGCACATAATATTGAGATGACTGAATGTTCGCCCAATTCCATGATGGGCTAGGATTATTAAAGATGAAGTTTCCTCCATAATTAATAAACAAATCCGCTTGATTGTAGCAAGTAACCACTACAACCAACTTACCGTTTTGAACTTGATTAACTAACTGAACCCAATTATAAGTTGTATTATTAATTGGGTTAGTGATAATAATACCACCTGTTCCGGTAATAAAAGGATTGGCTCCTGAACCAGAACTATAAGCTGACTGGGATAAACCTAAACGATAGGTCCACATCCCATTACTTTCATGGTTAGCAGAGATTAAAGTCAAAATCTCTCCAGCTGGTGGCTGGGTTGCAACATAGGCGGTTAGAGTTTTAGTGATTGGGAGGGTAACCGACCCATCACTCAAAATTATCCTAACGGAAACTAAATAGTTTCCAGCCCCAGTAAAACGATGTTCCACCTGGTTAATGCCAGTGCTTAAAGAGTCTCCATCACCAAAATTCCAGCGGTAGGCTGTTGGTACAGTTCCACCAGGGACATTGACATAAAAACTACAAAAAACACCAACCTGGACCGAGTCAACATCTCGACCAAATTGCTTACAAACAATCACACCATCTTCTGATGTATTGTCCACTACTGTAGGTAGGCTGCTCTGGCAGCCGGTTGTGATAAAAACGACGAGTACGGCCACAACAAGGCCAATGAGTAACATGGTACTCTTTTTCATTTTTTCCTCCCTTGCCCCGTGGGGCTTTTTATTATTTTATTGTTAAAGATCACTGGACTTGCCAGTTAAGGAATGATTAATTTAATCAACCCTTAACCAGCCTCAAACCTAAGCTTGAGACGGTTTATAGACAGCAATAGTACTCTCAGTAATATTTTGCCAATCGTATTCTTGCTTGACTCGCACTAAGGCTTGAGCAGCAATTTCTTGACTATCTTCCGCATTTAAAGCTTCTTGCAATTTGCAAGCTAAATCATCAACGTTGCGGCTTTGGAAAGTTCGACCATAACCACCGATAGCCTCCAAATTTTCCGGAATATCACTAACCAATACCGGTATACCGTAAGCCATAGCTTCGAGTAAAGCAATAGACAAGCCTTCTGATTCTGACGGCTGAACAAACAATTTAGCGTTCTTAAATAAAGTTACCAAATCATCGCCAGTCCGTTCACCAGCCAAAACGATTTTACCGTTCTTGGTTGCTAATTGCTGAACTTGTTCAACATAATCATCAGTATGGGCGCCGCTACCAACAATAACTAATTTTTGATCAATTTCTAAATTATTGTAAGCCTCAATCAGATAATGCAGACCCTTGTGTCTGACCAATCGCGAAACCGCCAAGATATACTGGCCTGATTTTAAATTTAACTCTTCTAAAACCTTATTATCTTTGACTTCATCAATTATCTGGACACCATTAGGGATATATTTAGCTTCACGATTGTACTTGCGAGCTACATAATCAGCCAGACTACGTGATACAGCAATAACCTCATCGGCTAATTTACACCCCACCGTTTCACCAAAACGCAAGAATTTCTGAGCAAAACCACCCCATTTCTGGTGATAATAATCTTGACAGTGAAAAGTAAAAACTACTTTAGTTCTCGGCTTAAACAACTTAACTAACCATAGTAGCGAAGCTGGACCAATGGCTTGAAAATGAATCACATCAGCTTGGCGGAATAAGACATCCAAACTACAGATCAAAGTATGGCTAAAGGCATCAAGATGCTTGGTGGGAAAACTAATTCGACTAATTAACTTAACCCCTCGGTAGTTAGTTAATTTACAATCAGTATAGTTGGGTCTGGTATAGACAAAGACCTCATGCCCCTTTTCTACCAAATTCACCGCCAAAGCTTCGACATGTTTTTCAACACCGCCGCTTTTGGCTGGAATACCCTTTTGTCCGATGAAATATATTTTCATAACGAACCTTTACGGTTATTAATTAAACCTAGTTTTCAATAAAGAAATTAATACTATAATGACGACCGCTTGTCTTGCCAATTACTTTGATATCAGTTGGTAATGGATTTGGAGTATATTCGTTTTGACCAGCAATTTCTGGAACAGTTACCAATTTTTGGAAACGACCAAGATTGTCAGCTGCTACTGAAGTAGTGGCTGTCTTATTAGACAAAAATTGAACTTCTAAATCCTCGTTAGCTGCAAAACCAGCACCACGTAAAGAAACCTGACTACCAACAGAAGTACGATTCTTATCTAGAGCCAACATTAAAGGTTCAGTAATTTCTGGCACAACAGTGCCTCGTTCTTCAGTTGATAAAAAGTTAGCAACTTTTTTCATTTGACCATCAAGAACACTAATAGCACCATTATTAAAAATTACTAAATGTTCGCTACCCTGCCAATTAAGAGCCTTGAGACCCATAGACCAACTGTCTTTAACGCCAGATTCGCTAGCATAAGCCCAGCTATCAGCTTCAAGATTATTTTTACTCAATTTAACAACACCAACACCATCACTAGCATAGATATCGCGGCCATTATTAGCCGGCACAACAGCGTAGCCAGTATTGGCAGTAAACCTAAAACTCTTTAAAAGATTACCAGCTAAGTCAAATTGCTTAACCGCCCAATCATCAGCTATGTAAACACTGCTAGTTAAAACGTCATTGTAGATCTGACGATTACTATTTTCCTTAATAGTTAGATTAGCACTAGCTGTCCATTGTCTAGCTTTAAGGTCATACATCTTTAATTCTTTACCTTCAATAGCTACCAAGAACTGATTACCCATA
>DAONSQ010000010.1:0-14923 GCA_035411265.1 bacterium
AGCATCACCTGGATTACCTAAATAATAACGTTTACCATCACTAGCTACATACCAAGCTGACTTATCGCCTTCAATTTGTAATAAAATCTTACCTTTAACTGAATCAACGTATTTAGGATTAATTGGCAGCATACCCTTACCAACTGGATTATAACCAGTAGTAACCTCACTTTTATCATCATAACCATCATCATCGGTGTCAATTTTATTAATATCAGTGCCTAAGGATTTTTCAATAACGTCAGACAATCCGTCACCATCACTATCTTGGCCACCAAGATTGGCATTAGCCAAAGGAATGCTAGCTAAATTTTTATTGGTTACACCAATGCCAAGCTTAACAATCAAGGCATAAACATTAGCATCAGACATATTCAAATCAATTGAACATTTTTTTTGCAATTGTTCTAGCTGACTCTTTTCATCTAATAAGGCCTGATAAGCGGTTGTTCTCTCAGTTAACTGACTATCAGCGGTTTGCATTTTTTGATTGCTGGCTGATAATTCAGCTTGAACTTTAGCTAAATCTTGCTTTTTCTTTTCTAAATCAGCCTGAGCGGTTGTTAGCTCACCCTGAGCACCCTCTAAATCTTGCTTGACTTGACTAACTTCTAAAAGAAGATTGGTGTTAGTATTGTAAATGCGCACCATAATAGCCACAGCTGCAATAACAATTGCTCCCGCAATAAAGTAGAAGATGTAACGCTGTAGACGGCGTACTTTGATTTCTTTGATAATTTGTTCCGGTGGAACAACTGGTTGACCACACTTAGGGCAGACAGTGCTATTGTCGGCCATTTGGTGATTGCAGCGGGTGCAAATCATAAAGGAGAGGGTTAAGCTAGCTTACAAGATAATTATAGTCCAAAGTTAAAAAGCGGGCAAATATTTTTTATTGGCTAAAAATAAACACTTTTCTAGAACAGAGTGCTAAAAAATATTTTAATAACCTTTTTACCAAGATTAGACAAAAATTATTTGCTTTTTTATGGATGAACATTATAATAAAATATATGACCATAAAAACTAAATTTCGACAATTAGCTCTACTCTTGGGCGATTGGTGTTTACTCTATTTAAGCTTACTTCTAGCTTTAACTATCCGCTATCAACAGTGGCCCAGTAGGGAGTTATGGCAAGAACACACCGCCATTTTTGGCTGGCTGTTTCTTTTATGGCTAACCATCTTTTATATTGCCAATCTTTATAATCTCAATATCCTAGCTAAAGGCCCACGTTTTACTGAACGAGTTCTTAAGACTATTATTCCCACTGTTTTACTATCTTTAGTTATTTTCTATCTTTGGCCGCAAGCTGGCATTACTCCCAAAACCAATTTGGCAATTTTTAGTCTTATTTTTACCGCTAGTTTTTTAGCCTGGCGCTATCTTTGGCGCCGTAATTTACGCCAAGCTCTACCCCGTAACAATGTCCTGCTTATTGGCTATGATCAGATGGCTGATGAGCTGTGGCAATTACTAACCACCACTCCTCATTTTGGTTATCGCCCTAGTCTTTTATTTAGTCCTCAGGAAAAATTACCAGCTGAGCCCATTTCATGGCCAACAATTAACCAGGTTGAAAAACTAGCCGCAGCCGTAATAGCCAATAAAATAAACACGGTGGTTATTGTTGATCGCTACCGAGCTGATGAACAAATCAATCAAATTCTTTTTAGTCTTTTACCACAAAACTTAACCTACTTGACTCTCTCTAGCTTTTATGAACAACTAACTGGCAAAGTACCACTAGCTGCCATTGGCCAGCTGTGGTTTTTGGAAAATCTCAATCTAACGGAAAAAAGAATTTATCTGACCACCAAAAGATTGACTGACTTTAGCTTGGCCATTATTTGCTTGATTATTAGCCTGCCCTTGTGGCCGCTAATTGCCCTGCTAGTAAAAATTAGCAGCCCGGGGCCAATCATCTTTAAGCAATCACGAGTTGGTCGCAATAGTAAGTTATTTAATATCTACAAATTTCGGACCATGAAAGTGGCAGGCAATGATTTTAAACCAACTGCTCAAAAAGACAGTCGCGTCACTGCCCTTGGCCAATTTTTACGTCAAACCAGACTTGATGAAATACCACAACTAATCAACATCATCAAAGGCGAAATGAGCTTTATTGGCCCTCGCCCAGAGCGGCCAGAATTAGTTGATGAACTGTCAGCCAAATTACCTTTCTATCATATCCGTACCCTAATCAAGCCCGGTGTGACTGGCTGGGATCAAGTTTCTGGCGAATACCACTCCCCGTCACTGGAAGATACTTACAAGAAACTGCAGCACGATCTTTTTTATCTCAAAAATTTCTCTATCTACCTGGATTTAACCATTGTTTTAAAAACACTCGCCACAGTTATTTCTCGACAGGGCCGCTAATCTATGACCAAAAAAATCTTACAAATTAATAAATTTTATTATCCGCATTTAGGTGGCGTGGAAACGGTTGTCAAAGATATTGCCGAAGAACTAGACAGCGATAATTGGTTAGTTGATGTTTTGGTTTGCCAAAGTAAAGGCCCCAGGTCAGTTGAAACTATTGGCAATAACAAAGTTTATCGAGCTGCCAGTTTTGGTAAGGCTTTGGGAATGCCCCTGTCTTTAGATTTTTTCCGCTTAATGAAACAGCTCTGGAAACATTACGATATTATTATTATTCACCACCCTTTTCCATTAGCTTTTTTACCCCTACTTTTTCTACCTAAAAAGCCTTTAGTTATTTGGTATCACTGTGACATTATTCGACAAAAAATCAGTAAATTATTTTTTCTACCTTTTATCCATTACGGCCTTAAAATTGCCAATAAAATAGTAGTTAGCACTTCCAGACTGACAGCTTTTTCACCACTCCTTAAAAAGTATAAACATAAATGTCAGACCATCCATTTTGGCCTTGATTTAAATCATTACCAACTAACTCCAGAAGTAGCCTTGGCAGCCCAAAAAATTAAAGAACATTACAGCTCGGATAAAAAATTATTGCTATCAGTTGGTAGACTAGTTTATTACAAGGGCTACCAATATCTAATTCAAGCCATGACTTCAATTGAAGCTCAGCTTTTGATTATTGGAACTGGTCCAGAAAAAGAAGCCTTAGCTAGTCTAATTCAAGACCAACACTTGGAAAATAAAATCACCATTATTGATCCAGTTGACGATCTTCGGCCATATTACGCTGCCTGCGACTTATTTATTTTACCATCCTGCGCTAGCAGTGAAGCTTTTGGCTTAGTTCAGCTAGAAGCCATGGCCTTTCAAAAACCAGTTATTAACACCGATTTACCAACTGGTGTGCCAGAAGTTAGCTTAAATGAAGAAACTGGCTTAACTGTACCCCTAAAAGATCAGCAAAGTCTAAAACAAGCAATTCAAAAAATACTCAATAACGAAGAATTGAGCAAACTCTATGGAGAAAAGGCTAAGCAACGAGTTTCAAATCTTTTTAATAAAGAAAACTTTAAAACCGAATTAAGCCAAACCCTGGATCAATTAGAGTAAAGAACTCGCTTTTTGATAAACTTCATCAACTGTAATAGCAGCCATATTGGGACACGGTTTGTGGTGACAACCAACACCGCGACAAAAATGAGCTTGTTGATAAAAATAGCTTACCTTTGGACCACGAGCCTGCCAACGATTAACACCTGACCAAGGATTCATCAAAGAAACAGTCGGCACGCCTAAGGCAGCCGCTAAATGGCCTGGTCCAGACTCATTACCAACAAATAAACGAGCACGGCGAATTAATTCATAAGTCGCCGGAATAGACAAGCGATCAGCGGCGTTTACCAGACGATCGCCAGCTTTAATTTGACTCGCTAAACGATCAAACAGCAAGTCATCATCGAGCCCGCCAATAACCACGATTTGGTGGCTAGTATACTGAGCTAACAGGCGCTGGGCTAACTCGGCAAAATTATCAATTGGCCATTGCCGGTAACTACGACCAGCACCAACATGAAAAACAATAAAATTATTTAGCGAATTATCACGAATAAAGCTAACGGCCTGATTTTGTTCAACTGGATTGGCATAAATCTGGGGTTGTTCCAATTCTCCAGTATAGCCAAGAAGCTTGGCTAAAGAAAAATAAATTTCACTTTGCGGTTGGTTGTAGCGATAATAAGCTCGACCAGTTAGAAGAAAACTAAAAATCTTGGGGCCAAAACCAATTCTTCGACGAACACCAGACAAAAACATCGCCAAAACATTAAGTGGATTACCTTGTAAATCAATGGCCAGATCAACTTCTTGGGTTTTAATAAAATAAGCTAGATATTTACGCTGAGGGCGACTAAAAAAATCTAGCCAACCGTTTTTTTGCACATCAGGCATGGAAAAAATCGGCAACAAGCGATCAATAGCAGGGTTATTGGCTAAAACAGCTTGATTCCAAGGTGAACAAGCAACCGTCAACTCAGCTTTGGGAAAAAGCTGGCGCAAAGCTTTAATGGTTGGCTCAGCTAAAAAAGTATCACCCAAACGATCAAATTTCAAAATTAACAGACTTTTGACTTTGGTCGGGTCAACCTGGGGTTTAGGTAACCAAAAAAACAACAGCCAGCCAATGGCATCAAAAATAGTAATAGCAATTTTAACAAAAATATTACGATAGTCTTTCATAATCAACCCAACAAACAAAATTAGCTTAGAGCTAAGTTTCTAAATTAGCAATATAATCAATTATAACACTTGGTTTAATCTCTACCATATTTGGACAATTATAACCACACTGGTCAAACTGGCAACAATGATTATTTTCTGGAGCAACAAAAACCTGACTTTTCTGACCAAGCGGCGACCACCTTTGACGATTAATAGCTCGATTCATCAAAACAATAGTTGGAATAACCAAAGATCCAGCTAAATGACCAAAAACAGAATCATTACCGATAAATAAACTCGACCGAGAGATTAGAGCATAGTTTTCCACTAAATTAAGTTTACCCGCACAACTAATAAGTCGGTCATTATCGTTGGGAAATTTATCTTTAATTTTATTAATAAAATCATTATCTAGTGAACTGCCCAAAAGAAAAATATGACAATCTTTTTTCTCAAGCAAAAAGCCAATCAACTCATGCCAATAAGCTAAGGGCCAATATTTATAAGGCTGACTAGCGACTGGATGAACAACAACCACTTTGGGAGCTGAATTCAAGAAAGCATTAACTTGAGTTGAATCAAAATTATTTAAAGATAATTTTGGCTGCCAACTATCAACAGTAATACCTAGAGATTGCAAAACATTAAAATACTTAGTTGTTTCGTGTTGATTTTGGTTGATTTGAAATAAATTAGTATAGAAACACTGACCAACCTCTTCAGCAAAACCAAAACGCTGCGGAATTTTTGATAAGAAACCAAATAACGCAACACTAAAATAACCTCGCGCATCAATAATTAAATCATAGTTATTTTCCTTAACTGTTCGCAATAATTTTTTCTGAAAAATCCCTAATCTTTTTTGAACACTATAACAATGATTGACCTCTGGACAATTTTCAAAGAATTGCCGAGAACTAGCTAGTGATAAAGAATCAACAACGACGGTTTGATTTAACTGTCGTAGATAATAAAATAAGGGTAAAGATAAATAACAATCACCCAAATTATCAAGCTTAACGACTAATATTTTTCTTATTTTCTGCGGATCAAGGGTTGATCGTTTTTTAGCAAAAAAAAGCCAGCCACCAATTTTGTCAATAATTGTGGCTAATTTAACGAAAAATTTATTTTGATAGGAATAATTACTTTTCCAGATAAGCATACAGCGTTTTACGGCCAAACTTTTCAATCTTGTACTCCGGTACAAATTCTTTGAGCATCGCTTCAATAACTTCTGGATCATCGGGTAAGTGATATATTCTAATAGCAATACTGGGCTTAAATCGACGAATGGTTTGCTCTGCTCCTTTGAGCATCAATCTTTCAGCCCCTTCAATGTCAGCCTTAATAAAATCAAGTCACTCTAATTTCTGCTCAACAACAAAATCATCAATTTTAATTTGTTGTACTTTTTGTGAAAAACCATTTTCTAAATTATTATCAATATGCGAGGAGCCATAAGTATCTTCTTGATCAAAATTAAAGAAAACTTCTTCTTTTTTATCCCCAACAGCATCATTAAAAATTTTTACATTTTCAAGATTATTAAGCTGCAAATTTTTAGCTAAAAAATTGGAGGCAGTTTTATTTGGTTCAAAGGCAAAAATTTGTCCATTAGAGCCAACAACACGACTAGCAAAAAGAGAGAAAAGACCCAAATTAGCACCCAAATCTAAAACATAATCACCTGTTTTAATTTTACAATAATCATTAATATAAGGACCTTCAAAAAAAATCGGATTACTGAGACAAGCTACCAGCTGTTGATTTTTTTCCGGAATAAAAGAGTAGCCAACATCTAACAAATCGTTGGTCAAATAATTTAAATAAATATTTAGGCCACCCATTTCGACCTGCCAATCATTAGCCAAAGCTG
Organism: bacterium; assembly: GCA_035411265.1. Taxonomy (GTDB): domain Bacteria; phylum Patescibacteriota; class Patescibacteriia; order Patescibacteriales; family Patescibacteriaceae; genus UBA1359. The sequence continues at coordinate 6,490 of DAONSQ010000010.1, forward strand.
TTGCTTTGAAACCACTATTAACTCGACAAGCCAAACCAGCCAGAACATCGCTATTTTTTTTATTAAACAAATGATAAAGCGGTGCTGGCAATAAAATCATTAACGAATAAAGACCACCTCGCCAAAAAACAGACGTAAAAATAAAACTTAAACTTCTGCTAAGATACTTTAAAAGTCTAACTATTTTTAACATAAAAAAATTTAACCTTTGATTAAATATAACAAAAAAATAACAGGAATAACACAATAGGATATTAGAGTTGCCACAGCAGCTCCAGATAGACCCATAACTGGAATCAAAAATAAATTAAGGCCAATATTAAAAACCATGGTCGCTAGATTGATATAAAAAATAGTTTTAGTCTTGTTTTCAACTGTTAGTTGTTGATTTATACCCAATCCTAAAAATAACCCAACACATGACCAAGCATAAATCTTCAAAATACCAACCGACGATAAATAGGCTGATCCAAAAATTCCAACAACTAACGGCCGAGCCAACAATGAAATCACAACAGCCACTATTAACCCAGTAAAGCCAAGCAACAAATAAAAATACTTTAAGCGGCGAGCAAATAGTTCGGCACTAACTCGACGAGCATTAATTATAGCTGGAAACAAAGAACTACAAATTATAGTTGGTATAAAATATAAAATCTCAACAATTCTAACCGCCGCCGCATAAACACCAACTGACGATTCATTCATGATGCGTCCAATTATAACCTGATCTATTCGTAAATAAATAAAATAAGCCGCTGATGATAACATTAGCGGCCAAGAATCAAGCCAAATTTTATAAGCAAGTTTTGGCTGAAAACACCAATCAGCTACCTTTAAACCCTGCGCACGGTACAAAAGAATCAAGAAAAAACTTTGACACAAACAATCAATGGCATAAATCCCAACCAACCAATATACATTACCACCCAATAAAATTAAAAGAATTTTCAAGATTGAACAAACCGAAGTAACGTAAAATTGAGCCTGGACATTTTTTTTAGCTTGAACAGTAGAAAAAAAATAATTACTGATTACATAAGGGGCCTGGAAAAAAAAGCTAATACTATAAAGAATAACTAATGTTCGCCAAACAATGTTCTGTTCGCCAAATAAAAAAATCGCAACAATAATAGACAAGAATGCTATCAGGCCACCCAAAAGTCTTAATCGAAAACAAGTACCTAGTAACTCATTTCTTTTTTCCGGGTGATTAACTAATTCTCGATTTAAGATGTTGTCAGTTCCTAGAGCAGTAACAATAACGAATAAACCAACAAAAGAGAGAACATAGTTCACTAAACCATATTCTTCTGGACCCAAATAGCGAGCCACCCAAGCTCCAATAAAAAAAGAAGCGGCTAAGGAAAAAAACTGTCCAACAAATAACCAGCTAGCGTTTTTAAAATATCGCCAAAAGCCTGGATGGTGATAAAATGATTTTGAAAAAATATATTTTTTAATCAAACCACTAATTGCCATTTATATTCTTACTTTGTTCTTTTAACTCAGGTTTGAGCTGAGCAGCTTGTTCGGCCGCATATTGAGCTTCTTCGTTGCGGCCTTGACGACTATAAAGTTGAGACAAACGTAGCCAAATTTCAGCGCCCTGAGGATAAAGTCGAACTAACTGCTCGGTTAACATGGTTAAACGAACATTATCATTTTTTTCTTGATAATATTTCAGGGCTTCATTTAAATAATTACCTGGGCCTAGTAAGGTAACACCACCCTCATCTAGACAGCGCTCTAAATTACGATAAGCTTCGTCTTTATCGACGCCGCGATTGAGCTGCATCCGGGATAGATGGCAGAAAGTGTCCCAATATTTTTCACTAATTTTCAAAGTAGCCTTGAGTTCAGCAATAGCTTCGTCAGGCTGATCCAAGTCAGACAATATCTGAGCTTTAACATAATGCGGCAAAACATGATTGTAGCCATTTTCGATTGCTTTTTCCGCGGCCATTAGGCCATCCTTGGCATAGCCAGCTGATAGATTATTCTTGCTCGTTTGGCTCGCTAGCGACAAGAATTGCGCCCGCTGCATGTTGAGATGACTATCCTTGGGATTGTATTTAATATTTTTAGCATTTTGCTGATCAACATAGCTAATAATTTCAGCTAACTGACTACCTGATAATTGCTCCAAATAATAACTGCCGCCAATATAAGCATTAGCCATAGCTGAACGACCATCACGAATTAGCGGCGAATTGGCAGCCTCAGCTTCTTTAAAGATAGTTAAGGCTGAATAAACTTGACCCTGGTTGATAGCAATAATACCATCAATGGTCTTATTGAGCATTTTAATAGTACTAGTATTAGCAAACCAAATCACCCAAGCCACCGTAGCCCCGCCAACAATTAAAACGATAGTTTCTTTTTTATTCCAGCCAGGATTGTTACATTTGGTAGCTTCTGGCTGACGATAAGCATTGTTAATAAAAGCTAACATCAACATCAGGTAAAGATAACTGGCTAAACAATCAAATAAGGCTAAATTTTGAACAAAATAAGCCACCATTAAAGCAAATAGTGCGGCAAACTCTGGTAAATCAAGTCGTTTATGACAATAGGCTCGGATCAGATAAATCATAACCCAAGCAAACATAAAAAGATAAGTCAAAAGCCCCAAAGAACCAGTGGTGGTGGCAATTTCGACAATGTTGTTGTGAGCGCGATCAAAGTAATCCTCGCCTTTACCAAAATCATAAAATTTACCAGTAAACTGACGATCAAAAGTTAGCGAATAATTACCATAGCCAACCCCTAGTAGCCAATGTTCGGGAAAATCTTTTAGGGCATACTGCCAGGATAAAAAGCGAGTATTTAAGGTAGGATTACTTAGCGAAAAGTCACGAAAAACTTTACCGAGCTGACTATTATTAAGAGTTTCTGACCAGCGCAGTGAAAAAACCAAACCAACCGCAACAACAAAAGTCGCAACACCAATCCAGCCAATTCGACGAATCTTTTTGGAACGGTTGAGTAGCGACATGACAATGCCGTAGGACAGTAAACCAGCCGCCAAGCCAGCATAAGCACCAGAAATATCAGCCCGAACAAAACCAATCGCCAAAATAGCTAAGGCAAACCAATAGGGCAAAGCTAGTAGCCAATTACGACTACGGCCAATCAATAAAAGAGTAATGAAAATCGCCATCAAGGTCACGGTGCCCATATAGGCAGCATTACCGAGCATGGAAGCGTTATAATTTTGAAAAATACCAATCAAACTAAGCAGTACCCCAGCCCCAGACATAGTAATTAACAACGGCTGCCAATCACGCCAGTTGCGGAAAGCGGTAATCGCAATGAGATAAAGTAGGAAAAAATGAAATAGTGGGAACCAACCGAGCATGCGCTCCAAATCACCCCAAAAACTAAGATTAAAATCAATTCCAGTAAAACAAGTCAAAAGCACGACTGCTAAATAAGCCAACCAGCCGCGAGTAATCCACGATTTTTTCGGCCGATCAGCCGGATATTTCCAGAGATAAGCCACCCAAATAACCGCCAAAACTTCTATCAGAATATTAAAATACAGCTGCTTGGAAGTAATGTAAGGAAAATAAAAATGCTTGTTGAGTAAAAAAAGCGATGCCAAACTGGCATAAGTGCCTAATTTTAGAATAAAACGATACCAGGGTTGGGACATATTTTTGATAAGAATTAGACAAAAAATCGCTAAATAACAGCGCTATCTTAAGTATACGGAAAAAGATAAAGTAAGGCAAGAAAAACCGATAATCAGAACTCGGCCATAGCTACCTAGACAAAAAAAGATAAACCAGCTATTATTTAAATGTGCTTGTGGGCGAAAGCCCCGTTCGGCTAAGTCTATTATCATAGATCATAAGCCGCTAAGCAAGCACAACAAAACCACTCTCATTATTGAGGGTGTTTTTGTTTTACCTAATCATTAATTAAGCTATTTGAACCAATATTTCTAAAGTCTTTATTTTGTTGCCAAAATGGCATGACGCTCCAAAAATGATACTGACCATTAGCTTGTCCAATTCGCCTAACAACTATTTTTATCCTTACTTTTTTAGACAAATTAATTATAGCCCAAAAACCAAACCATTCTACAAATTTAGCCAGACTTAAACCGTGCCGATCTTCCTTACCAATAGAACATAAAGAAGATCTGTATTCTTGTATAGTTGTGGTTTTTGACAATATTTTTACAACATTTTTAAAAGCATTAAGTTTATTTCTCTGGACTAAAACTGAACGCTCGCTACGGTTATTATCGTAACAAAGATGGTGAAAGCCATCAGAATTAAAAATAACTCGACTATCAAGAGCTGGGCAATAAGCAGACTTAATATTAGAATAATTAAGTCTAATTTTATTTTTTAGTTGAGATAGTTCCTCTTGATTTTTATTTTTCATAAAAATATAAAAATGGGAGGATATTTAATGTCCTATCAGTATAGCGGAAAAAGACAGACTAAGGCAAGAAAAATAACTCTCAATTATGAGAGCTATTTTAAATTTAAATCAATATTTAATTTGGTCAGTCAGTTGCTCTACAAGACAGTGAACAGTAGTAGAAGGATCGCGTTGATAAATAGCAACACCATCGCTATATTGATCTAAAATTTTTCGAGCATTTTTACTAGCCTGAGCCAAATAAGGATAAAAATCATTAAAAAGATTACTGTCTGTTTTCTTATATTTTCGCCCCAAATATTCCGTTAACTTTTTTTCATATTCTTGCTGATTCCAATTGCTTGAAGGCTCAGAACAATAATGCAAAATAAACCAAAGCTCAAAAGATTTGTTTGAATAAGCAATATTAATTTTATTGTCTCGTAAAATTTGACAACATTCACGAATATTTTTTTCAAGATATCCGTGAGGATCAATATCAAAGACAAGCCAAAACTTACCAACCAAATGCTGATTATCTATCTCTCTAACAACCTGCTCAGCAGCAGTTTTAGGGTCTTTAGCATGACACCTAATATAAATTGTCTTTTTAATATTACTAGCTCGAAGTTTTTTGATCCAGCTATTGAAATAATTACATTCAGTTCCCTTGCCGGTCACAAAAATATAGATATTTTTTCGATCGGCTATTCTTTTGACCGAACGATAACCAATTTCTTGATTATTATTCCTCCTCCAAGGTCTATTTGCCATATTTTTAGTTAATCATTTTTAATATAAGGCAACCCACCATAACGACCAGCTAAATAATTTTTTTCAAATGATTCATCTTTACGAATTTTTTGACCACTTTCCGAAATAAAATCAACTAATGAATACAAGCTGCTCTCGCCAAGATAATTTTTATTAACAAACCAGATTTGATCACGCCGCAAAATACCAGCATTAAGCAATGGAATATTGTGAGTGTTAAAAATCAATTGAGCCTGCTGTTTATTCTTTTTAGAGTTAAACAATTTAACTATAAAATTAACTAATTCTGGGTGCAATTGAGAATCAATTTCATCAATCACTAGGACATTACCACTTTCTAGACAATCAATAATCGGTCCAATTAAATTAAAAAACTTCCTTGTTCCAGCTGATTCTAAATTCTCTAAGTCGAAATTAACCGTATCCACAACCTGTCCAGATTCATTATATCGATCATGAGTAAAAGCAATACTTTTAAAAGTGGCTTTAAAAGTATCAGTTTTGCTCGGTAAAATTCCTTCAACAACCCGCTTAAATTGAGCTGGAATGTTGTCCAAGCTTTGGTAGCTCTGAGTATCGATTAGAATATCGCTAACATTAAAATCAGCTTGGCGTAAAAAATTTAAAACCTTCTTTTTAAAAACTTTATTATTATTAACTTGGTCTGAAGTAAAATTGTGACAACTTTCATCATTAATAGACGAAATTATCCTAAAACGCTTAAACCATTGTAAAATAATTTCAGCAATCGGTTGCCCTTCCAGAGCTAACCGGCTCAAGAGTAAAGCATTTGGCCTAATTTTTTCCGGCTCAATCTTACTTTTAGAAAGTTTGGGGCCAAAAGAAAAATTTTGGCCATCTCTGATAAAAATTTTTGATTCGCTTTTAACTCTAGTTAAAAACAACCATTCACTACAAACCTTATTGCTATCTACTTCAAAACCATAGCGATAAATATTTTCTTCAGCTAAAAAAACTAATTCAAAAAAGCTAGGTTTATTTTTATTATTAGCATTAAGTAAGAATGGTTTGACTTCAATGGGGCGATCAAGAAGTGAAATATTGTAAGAATTTTGAAAAAAATTCTTAACAAAAGCCATAGCCTTGATAATATTGGTTTTACCGCTAGCATTACCGCCAAAAACAGCCGCTCCTTTTAAAAATTGACGACCTGATTGTTGAATTAAATTATTAGGAAACTCAGTAATACTACTAGCAGCCAAGCTAATAGTTTGACGATCCTTGAAAGATAAATAATTTCCAACGCTAAATTCAATTAGCATAAAAATGACATAAATGTTTAAAGATATTTTATATATAACATAAATTTAAAAAATAAACAAGTTTTGAGAAAAAATCTCACAAAAGCTAAAATATTATTTGAGTCAGCACACTGACTCAAATACATACTATTTAGGTCAGTAAGTCAACTTTAATAAAAAAAGCCAGTACCGAAGTACTGGCGAAGAGAGAGGAAAAAATGACAAGTTAAGTTAAAGACTAGCGTAAGCTAGAGTAAAAGTTTCGAAAATAGTTGATTGATAGGTTAAGTTTTGAACCAATTTTTTGACTTTAGTCGTGCTCAAGACTGACGACTTGATAATATTACCTTCAACATCAACACTTAGGTTGTGCCTAGCAATATAATCAATAACTTCGAGCAAAAAATTTTCAATCAATCTAATAACTTCTTCTTTGCTGTGACTACCAGCAAAATGAAAAAGGACCATCTCGTTAGACTTTTTGGTTATCTTGAAACCAAAACCACCAAAGGATTGGCCGAATAAAATATCAATGTCCTCTGGATTAAAATAAAGCAGAAGACATTGATCATGATAACGAGCCAAAAAATCTTCATTGATATTCATGGCTAAATTCATGTTCACCTCCTGATAAAGAACAATTTTTCTATTTTTATTATAGCAAAAATTCAACCAAAAAGAAAAGGACCAGCGTTAGGCTGGCCCTTTGGGAGTTTAAAAATGAAAACAGTTAAAAACAAAAGAACAATGTTGCGAAATGAAAATTAATAAACGAAAAAGTATCGACTATGTTCCGACCAGATTAAATCATGGTCACTTCTGAAGCTGTTATTATCCGTAGTGGCAGTAACAGCAAAATGACGAAGCCAAGTCTCAACCTGATCCAAGTCAAGGGCTGGCTGGTCAATAAATTTGCTTAAATACTGCTGAATAAAGTCACTGCCTATAGCTTCCTCGCGAACAAAATTAATTAAAGCTAACAAAAATTCACGTAGTCGCTTAGTAGCATCTTGCAGATAATAAAACTCAGCTTCATGAATAAAAAGGACTCGCCCGTTCCGCTGACTAATCACAAAATTATATTTATGATTAATTGAGTTGGCGATGATCTTAATCTGGTCTGGCTGACCATAAAGATCGAGACAGTTTTTTAGGTTGTCTCGAAAAGTTTTTTGAAAATCCTTCCCAATAATAGAAGACTCCATTAGTCTTCCTCCCTTATTATTATTTAAGGTACAAACCCCTCACCATTAATTTGCCAGATTTAAAGCAAAAAGTCAACCCCTAGTCGGAATTAGACGATAGAAATCACGCAAATCAGCAATGAGTAGATTAATCCAATTAGCGTCAAGCCGTTCTGGATAGCGACTTAAAGCATCATTCACCAAATCTAGGCGCTGACAACGATTAAGAATATAGTCATTAATTGCCATCAGCAATTCTCTAGCTTTAACCACTGCTTCACCAGGTGAAGTAGCAAAACGATCAAATTTAAACAAGACGATGCGCGAATTATGCAAGACTGTAAAGCCAAAACGATTGTCCGAAAACGAGGGAATAATCATGACGGCATTGGGTTGAGTAAAGATAATTAGGCAAGCTGGCAAAGCGCGATTAAAATCAAGCTGAATGTGACCGATATTCATCTCGACCTCCTTTCTTTTTAAGATACAATTGATTACTAATAGTAAATAACGAATAGGTAAAATTGTCAAGCAAAGAAAATTTTTCCCAGCCTTTTCCCAATAATAAAACCACCCCCAAAAAGGGGGTGGTTTTATTATTCAAGTCCGAAGACCTGACTTTAAGAATTTAACTAGAAACTAGTTATTTTTGATTTGAGTACCAGTAATGGAATTCAAACCTTTAATTCTCAAAGCAAAACGACCTGTAGCACCAATTTCGTTGGCATCTTTCCAAGCGATGTTAGCACCAGTAGCAGTATTGGTAGCATCAGCACCATTTAATTTATCCAAGTTAACTCGGATAGATTTATCACCAGCAACACCTGTAGTGAAAGT
>DAONSQ010000011.1:0-14840 GCA_035411265.1 bacterium
CCGGCAATATCAATTGACCCATGGACAATGTGTCTAAGAAAATGGGTACCTCCCACAAGGTGGCTTCCTATGTGGCCATGGTTCACGGAATTTAATAAACTTTCTTAAGGAGTCTTAACCGACTCCTTTTTTATTTGTTAAAATGCCTATTTTCCTTGTAAAAAACCATATCATTGGCTATACTGAAACTAATTTTACTGTTATAAACATATGCTTTGCACTACTATTAAAAGCCTTTATCGGCAAACAGATCAGCATCTCGGCCAAAAAATAGCCGTAGCTGGCTGGATCAGGACTTCTCGGTCGTCTAAAGAGGTTGGTTTTATTGAGCTTAACGACGGAACTTTTTTCAAGAATCTTCAGGTAGTTTTTGAAAGCAATCTAGCCAATTTTAGCGATATTGAAAAATTATCGATTGGTTCTTCTTTAAAAATCGAAGGCACTTTGATTAAGTCGCCAGCCGAAGGCCAGATTTTTGAACTTAAAGCTGAAAATATTATTATTGTTAATGCTGCTTTGCCTGATTTTCCTTTGCAAAAAAAGCGGCATAGCTTTGAATTCTTAAGAGAAATCGCCCACTTAAGACCGCGCAGCAATACGTTTATGGCGGTTTTTCGTCTGCGTTCGGTTTTGAGCTATGCTATCCACCAGTTTTTTCAAAACGAAGGCTTTTCCTATATCCATACCCCAATTATTTCCGGCAGTGATGCCGAAGGAGCTGGTGAAATGTTTGCGGTAACTTCCTTTGATTTAAATCAGCCGCTGCCTAAAACCGAAGCTGGCCAAGTTGACTACGCTAAGGATTATTTTGGCCGCAAAACTGGCCTGACTGTCAGTGGCCAGCTGGAAGCTGAAACTATGATTATGGGTCTCAATCGGGTCTACACTTTTGGTCCGACTTTTCGGGCCGAAAAATCAACTACGCCACGCCACGCTTGTGAATTCTGGATGATTGAGCCGGAAATGGCTTTTGCCAACCTAGAGGATGATATGGTTTTGGCTGAAAAGATGATCAAATATTTAGTTAATTATGTTCTCAAAGAACTGCCGGAAGAAATGGAGTTTTTCAACAAATTCATTGATCCGACTTTACTGGAAAGATTAAATGCTTTAGTGAGTTCCGAATTTAAACGGATGACTTATACCGAAGCCGTCGAAATTTTGAAACAATCCGGTAAAAAGTTTGATTATCCGGTTGAATGGGGTATTGATTTGCAGACTGAACATGAGCGCTATCTGACCGAAGAAGTCATCAAGGGGCCGGTTTTTTTGACTGATTATCCCAAGGACATCAAAGCCTTTTATATGCGCCTCAATGATGACGGCAAAACTGTAGCAGCCACTGACTTGTTAGTTCCGGGAGTTGGTGAAATTATTGGCGGCAGCCAAAGAGAGGAGCGTTTAGCTAATCTGGAAAAAAGAATTGCCGAGCTCGGCCTTAAGCCCGAAGATTATTGGTGGTATCTTGATTTGCGAAAATATGGTTCAGTCGAACATGCTGGTTTCGGTCTAGGTTTTGAAAGACTGATTATGTATCTGAGCGGTATGGCTAATATCCGCGATGTTGTTCCTTTCCCTCGTGTCTTAAATAACGCTGAGTTTTAATTTTATGCAAAACAGCTGCATTTTTTGTGAAATTGTCGCTGGTCGTATCAAGACGCCGGGAGTTTTTTGGGAGGATGAGGAGTTTATGGCCTTTTTATCAATTGATCCTAATACTAAGGGGTTTTCTTGTGTTATTCCTAAAGAGCACTATGGTAGCGATGTCTTAAAGATGCCGGATGAGGTTCTTTCTCGGTTTGTTTTAGCAGCTAAAAGAGTCGCAGCTATTTTGGAAAACTATTTTACCGATGTTGGCCGAGTCGGTTTGGTTATGGAAGGCACTGGCATCAATCATGCTCATATCAAACTAGTTCCAATGCATCAGACTGAGGATTTAAAAAATGGTCAGTGGCGGCAATATCTTTCGGGCCAGGAGTTTTGGTTTGACCGCTATGACGGCTGGATTTCTTCGTCAGCCGGTCCGATGGCCAGTGAAGATGACCTAAAAGAATTGGCTGAAAATATCCGTAAGTCTTATAACTAAAACTAGATATGTTTAATGCTGTAGAATTTGTTGAGGCCGTTCGTCTCAAAAACGCTAATGAACCGGAATTTATTCAGGCTGTTGAGGAAGTGGTTGAATCGCTGGCTGATTTTTTAAATGATAATCCAATTTATTTGGAGCAAAAAATACTAGAACGCTTGGTGGAACCAGAAAGGACGATTATTTTTCGAGTACCTTGGACTAATGATGCTGGCCAGATTCAAATTAATCGCGGTTTTCGAGTCCAGTTTAATAGCGCTATTGGTCCCTATAAGGGCGGTTTGCGTTTTCATCCGACAGTTAATTTAAGTATTTTGAAATTTCTTGGCTTTGAACAGATTTTTAAGAATAGTTTAACCGGTCTGCCTTTGGGTGGCGGCAAGGGTGGCAGTGATTTTGATCCTCATGGTAAAAGTGATTTAGAAATCATGCGTTTTTGTCAAAGTTTTATGACCGAACTTTATCGTCATATTGGTGCAGATACTGATGTTCCGGCTGGTGATATCGGGGTGGGCGCTAGAGAAATCGGCTATTTATTTGGCCAATATAAACGTTTGCAGCAAGAGTATAGTGGCGTTCTTACTGGCAAGGGACTTGGCTGGGGTGGTAGCAATGTTCGTACTGAAGCCACTGGTTATGGTTTGGTTTATTTTGTGGCTGAAATGTTAAAAACTAAGGGTCAGGAACTAGCTGACAAGACGGTTATTGTTTCTGGATCAGGTAATGTGGCTCAATACGCTGTAGAAAAAGCTATTCAACTCGGCGCTAAAGTGGTGACTATGTCTGATTCTGATGGCACAATCCATGACTTAGCTGGAATAACTTTAGAAAAATTAGCTTATATTAAAGAGTTAAAAAATGTCCGTCGCGGTCGGCTGGAGGAATATGCTGAAAAATATGGTGCTGAGTATTTGGCTAATAAGCGTCCGTGGTCAGTTAAAGCTGACATTGCTTTGCCTTGTGCTACGCAAAATGAAATCAGCTTGACTGATGCTGAACAAATGGTAGCTAATGGGATTATTTTGGTTGGTGAAGGCGCTAATATGCCAACCACGCCAGAAGCTTTGAAACTGTTTCGTGATAAGCAAATTCTATTTTCGCCAAGCAAAGCTTCTAACGCTGGCGGAGTAGCAGTTTCCGGTTTAGAAATGAGCCAGAATAGTTTACGTTTGTCTTGGTCTCGCCAGGAAGTTGATCAAAATCTGCAACAGATTATGCGCGATATTCATGCCAAGATTGCTGAATATGGCCAGCAGGGCTCGACAATTGATTATGTTAAGGGAGCCAATATTGCCGGCTTTAAACGAGTTGCTGATGCCATGCTCGCTCAAGGACTGGTTTAAGATGTTTGACAAAAGTCTCAATAATTAGTAGGTTTGAGTATTGCCAAGATAAAATAAAGGAGGTGGAATATGGCAACTTATCGTCCTCACGAAGAGTTTGAGGTTTTATTGTCCAATGGTCAGAGCTGTTGCAAGACAGCGCGACTGTGGCATGTTTTTGAAGGGCGTGGTCAACAGCGAGCTATGCTAACTAATTTAGGTGGCGTTCTTGGTTGTTGGCAAGAAAATAACGATGTACCTTATAACAGAAATCAAGCCCATGTCGATGTCATGAGAGAAGAGCTGATGTCAATGGATTGGAATGATGATTTGGTTTTAGCAGCTATTTGCTTACTGAAAAACAAAGGCTATGACAATTTAATTGATTTGTTACCAGATTTAACTCAACCGAATAAATTTAGCTTTTATTATGGTCACATTTTGAAAGCTTTATTTATTCATGAAAAGTATCATCTCGAAACCATTGGTAGTTTGGTTAATGGCCGACTTAATGTCGTTGATCAAAATGGTAAAATTTTTCAAAGCTGTTATTATAATTTGCGAGAAAATTTCTTATCAGCTGAGCTTGAAGATCAGTCAGTAATGCTTGATTATCTAAAAAAAGAGGGTGGTCGTTTTTTGGCCACTTATATTTAACTTTTAAGCGGTTCTTTAGGGGACCGCTTTTTTCAACAAAAAAGTTAAAAATACTGTATAATAAAAATATGCAGAATGATTATTTACAACAAACCATTGAACAGATAAAAAAACTTGATCACCAAGTTGAAATTATTTCTGAAATCAAGTCAGGCAAGGAAGCGGAAGTTTACCGTGTGTTTTTTGATGGGCAATTGGCGGCATTGAAAATTTATCGTGACACTAATGAGAAAAATTTTAACAAGACCGATCAATACTTAGCTGGCAAAAATTATCATCGTTTGTCGCAGCGCAAGGCAGTGGCTAAGGGCAATAGTTTTGCTAAAAAATTAAAGCAAGACAATTGGCTCAAGCGAGAGTTTTATCTTTTGGAAAAATTATATCAGTTGGGCGCCTTGATTCCTCGACCAATTTTAGCTAGTGAGCAGGCTATTGTCATGGAACTTTTAGGTGATGAACAGCAAGTTGCTCCTCGGCTTTGTGAAGTTAAATTAACAGCTGCTGAAGCAGATGATATTTTTAAACAAGTGATTGAAACCATGCTGATTCTTTGGCAAGCCGGTCTGGTTCATGCTGATTTATCAGAGTATAATATTTTACTTTGGCAACAAAAACCTTATTTAATTGATTTTCCTCAGGCCGTTGATGTTCGCCATCATCCTGAGTATAATAAACTTTTAGAGCGTGATTTATATAATATTGTTAAATTTTTCCGAAAGTTTATTGAAATTGATTTAACTCAGGTTAGAAATCTCTTTAAAGATAAATAAAATATATGAAAAAACTGTGGTTTAAGGCAAAAAAATATGGTTATGGCTGGTATCCAGTTACTTGGGAGGGCTGGTTAACGATTGCTATTTACGTGTTGTTATTGATTGGTACCGGCAGTTTTTTTCCGCAATATATTGAGCGTCAACCATTTGTTTATTTTGGTTGGGTAATACTATTAACAGCCGTCTTGATTTATGTTTCTTATAAAACTGGGGAAAAAGCTCGCTGGCGTTGGGGTGAAGATAAGCTGCGACAAGTGAGCTTAGTTTTTTTAGTTAAAAAAGAAAATAATCAGATTACTGATGTCTGTTTAGCTATGAAAAAAAGAGGTTTTGGTGTTAATCGTTGGAATGGTGTTGGCGGTAAAATGGATTTAGGTGAAACAATTGAAGAGACAGCAATTAGGGAAACTCAAGAAGAAATTTGTGTTGATTTGACCGAAATAGAAAAAGTGGCAGTGATCGATTTTTATTTTCCCCATAATCCGGGCTTCAATCAGCAGGTTCATGCTTATTTGGCTGAATCTTGGGAGGGGAACCCTATAGAAACTGAAGAGATGCGGCCGCAGTGGTTTAAGGTTGCTGATATTCCTTATCAAGAGATGTGGTCTGATGATGAATTTTGGTTACCGCAAGTTTTGGCTGGCCAAAAAGTGCGAGCTAAGTTTACTTTCAGTGAACAAGAAGCTCCAGTTGAACAAGATGTTAAAATAGTTGATAGTTTTTAAAATAAATATTTATGAAGAATTTAATTGTTTTTTATTCTCGCAGCGGGGTAACCAAGCAGCTAGCTGAGAAAATTAAGGGTTTGACTGGTTGGGAAATTTTAGAACTAATGGATAGCCAAAATAGGCAAGGTTTTTCTGGTTATGTTAAGGCTTGTTGGCAGGCTTTAACTGGCAAGACTACCGAAATCCAATCTTTGAGTCATGATTTGTCTAGTTATGATTGCGTAATCGTTGGTACGCCGATTTGGGCTGGCGCCATGGCACCAGCGGTTCGAACTTTCTTGCAAAAAGAGCAGAGCAAAATTAAAGAATTGGCTTTTTTCTGTAGTATGGGTGGGGCTAACGACCAGGGCTTGTTTAGTAAAATGGCGGCTGCCATTAATCGTCAACCTAAAGCGACAATGGCCATTCGGACTAAACAAGTGCTGGAAGATGATTGTTTAGGCGAAGTCGAGAGTTTTATTGAGGTGATTAATCAATAATTTTTATGCCCGGTCGCTGGGTTACGGTAAATGATAAGATGCAACAAGGTTATCGTTATCAACTAACCGAGCCAAGCGGGTCTAATTTTGCCACTGATTTTAAGCCACAGTTAACGCCAAAAGAAATGTTGGCCTTAGGAGTTTTTGGCGGTCGTTATTTAACTGATTGTCAAAATGAATTTCCGACTGATTGGTTTACTAGAGCTAAGCTTTGCTCATTAGAACACCGAGCTGAATTGAATTATTTTGGTATTAATGCCAGTCAGCCACTGTCAGTTTGGCGTAGTAAGGGTTGGATTCATCCCGATGATCCGCGCGGCTGGTTTCAATGGTATTGCCGTTATTATCTGGGACGGCGCCATGAAGATGATCGGCGCCAGATTGGGCGCTGGAGAGCAATGGCCAGACATATTGCTCAGATTAGAAAGTATTGTTTGCCTGGTGATTTAAATTGCCGTCGTCGTCAACGACAAGCAGTATTGCATTGGGCTTATGATAGTCGACTTATTTAGTTTTATTTTTAAACTGCATGTTAGAAGTTTTAGAAAAAATAGTTAATTCCAGAGAATTGTGGACTTTACTTTATTCGGCTGTGCCAGTAACCGAGCTTAGGGCCACTATTCCATTAGCTATTACTGTTTGGCAGTTGGATCCTTTAAAAGCCATGTTTTTGGCAATTATTGGCAATAGTTTGCCGATTTTGTTAGTAATGTTTTGCTTAAATAAAGTAGTTGAATTGTCGCAAAAATATTCAAAAGCCATGACCAGGATTATTGAAGCAGTTTTTCAGCGGACTAGGCGTAAGACTTGGCAGAAATTTGAAAAATATGGTTTAATTGCTTTGTTTTTATTTGTAGCCATTCCTTTGCCAATGACCGGAGCCTGGACTGGTTCAGTGGCCGCTTGGCTTTTTGGCGTGCCGCCACGCAAAGCCTTTGGTCCGATTTTTGCTGGTGTTGTTGTTGCCGCAATTATTGTTACCTTATTAACCATGGGAGTTAAAATATTAATTTAATTGAAATTAAGTTATATGGAATTTAGCGAATATCAAAAATTAAGCCGCCAGACCGCTGTTTATCCAGCGATTGGCAAGGGTTTTGTTTATCCAGCTTTGGGATTGGCTGGCGAGAGCGGGGAGGTGGTGGAAAAAATTAAAAAATTATTTCGCGATCAAGCTGGTGAGGTTACTGAAGAAAATCGTCAAGCCATTGCCAAGGAATTAGGCGATGTTTTGTGGTATTTAGCCCAATTGGCTACTGAATTAGAATTATCCTTAGATCAGGTGGCTCAAAATAATTTGGAGAAGCTTTTTTCTCGTCAGGAAAGAGGCCAGTTGCATGGCAGTGGTGATGAACGCTAAAAGGCCGATAACTATTGACCGTTATTTAGTGTTTTGTTATAATACAGTTATCTAGCTTTATTGTTAGTGTCGCACAAAACAGAAGGCGCCCATTGGGCGTTTTTTGTTTAATAAAAACAGCCTCATTACGAGGCTGTTTTTATATTTAAGTCCAGATATTTCTAGACTTTAATTACTACTGGCAAGACCATGGGCCGCCGCTTAGTTTTATTGAAAAGGAATTGGTTAACATCATTACGGATCTTATTTTTTAATTGATCATCATCGCCGCTAATGTTTTTGCCAAGCGTTCCGGTTAAAAAGTCAGTTTCTTTGACAATCTTTTTAATCCGCATGCGAGTGTCTTGAATCAGGTCTTTATTATCTTTCATATAAATAAAGCCACGGGAGATAATGTCAGGATTGCCGATCGGATCACCAGTTTTGGAATCAATTGTGGCAATAACAACAATCATACCATCTTCAGCCATAGTCTTGCGGTCACGAAGGACAATATCTGAAACATCGCCAACGCCAAGGCCGTCAACCATGACATAGTCAGTATTAACTTTTTCTTTGGTCAGCTGGCCGACAATATCGCGGCCACGGCGTTCTAGACTGACAACTTGGCCATTATCGGCCACAAAAATATTGCTGCTGGGAATACCGACTTGTTGAGCTAATTCAGCGTGAGCTTGCAGCAAGTAGTGATTGCCCTCAATCGGCATGAAATATTGCGGTTTGAGTAAGCGCATCATTAGTTTCAAGTCTTCCTGTTTGGCATGACCGCCAGCATGGACATCCATCATTTCATAATGGATAACTTTACCGCCTTGACGGACGATTTGGTCTTTAAGGCTTTGGATGCTGCGTTCGTTACCTGGAATAACTGAAGAAGAGAAGATAATGGTGTCGCCAGGTTTTAAGCGGACAGTTCGATGTTCGCCATTAACTACTTTCATAAGGAAAGCGTTGTTTTCACCTTGAGCGCCAGTACCTAAAATAATTATTTTATTGTCTGGTAAATGTTTTAGTTCGCTATCGGACATGATAGTTTGAGAATTAAACTTCATATAACCGATTTGTTTAGCAATTTCAACATTATCGTTCATGCTGCGGCCTTGTAAATAGATTTTTCGGCCAAATTTTTCAGCTAGAGAAAATATTTTTTGAATACGATTGATTTGTGAAGCAAAAGTGCCAATAATGATTCGACCTGAAATTTTTTCGAATAAATGACCCATTTCATCACCGATTTTTGATTCAGAAACCTGATAGCCAGGATGAGTTGAATCGGTTGAGTCAGCTAGTAACATTAATAGACCTTGGCTGCCAACTTGAGCAATTCGTTGTAGATCGGCTGGTTTATCATTAACTGGGGAGTAATCAATTTTAAAGTCGCCAGTGTGCATGACAGTACCAATTGGCGTATGAATAATCGGAGCAAAACAATCTGGAATGGAGTGGTTCATGCGTAAAAATTCAACGCGAAAATTTTTACCGATTTGAATCTTGCTATCATCTTCAATTCTGGTGATTTTTAGTTTTGGACACTGAGGGTGTTCCTTAACTTTCTTTTCAACCAATCCAGCAGTCAGTTTACCCATAAACATTGGTGGGTTTTTAAGCTTGCCCATCAAATGAGGAATGCCGCCAGTGTGGTCATAATGGCCATGAGTGATGATAACGCCCTTAATCCAGTCTTCTTTGCCAACTAAATAATCAGTGTTAGGAATGATGTAGTCGATGCCTAACATGTCTTCTTCAGGAAACTGCAAGCCCATATCAACGATAATAATCTCGCGATCATATTCGATAAGAGTCATGTTGCGTCCAACCTCTTCTAGGCCGCCAAGAACAATAACTCTGATTTTCTCTGAGTTATTGTCTGTTCGTCGAACTAGATTATCGTTATTTTGGCGATAGTTGGTTCGCTGAATAGGACGGCGAGAGGTGCCGTATTGACTGGTTGTTTGATTAACCGAGTCTTTTGCTTTGTACTTTGTGATCATAAATAAATTAGTGCTGACCTAAATCAGCTTTTGTGAGTAAGAAAAGAGTAATCTTTTTTGTGCCCAAGAGAGGATTTGAACCTCCACATCCTTGCGGATACAACGACCTGAACGTTGCGCGTCTGCCAGTTTCGCCACTTGGGCCTGTTATTTTATTTTTTCCAGTTTATTTTGGTTTTGATATACCAATTTTCAATATCATTGAAACGATCGGCTGGCTCAATAATAAAATCAGTTGCCAGGCCTTTTATTTTTTTGTTTTGAATATATAAATGAGAAGAATTATATAGGAAAATTCCAGGCAAATCAGTGTTGATTTGCGTTTGTAAGTCTTTAGCTGCCTGTTGACGGCCAGCCTGATCGGTCGATGTTCTCAGGGTTTCTAGCGCTTTATCAACTTTTTCATTGCGATAATTGCTTAAATTAAAGCCGCTAGGACCGCTTTGGCTAGAATGCCAGAGAGCGGTTAAGTCATTTTCTGACCCGAGGTTCTGGCCATAGACTAGCAAGGAATAAGACTTTTGTCTAATAATTTGCTTATTAATATCTTCGGGATCAATAATGTCTAGATTGATATTGATGCCAATTTTTTTCCAAGATTGCTGGAGCCATTCGGCAGTCGCAATATAGTCAGGTTCGTTAACGACAGTTAAATTTAAGGCTAGATATTGGTTGTTTTTTTGTAGCCATTGGCCAATGCCTAGCTCAGCTATTAATTTAGCCTGGCTATTGTCATTAGTTTCTTGTTCTAGATCTTGCTTGGCTTTAGTAAGATCATCTTCAGTGATAGTTTTTAATTGCCAACCATCATCTAGCAAAAGCTGAGCTGCCTTGGCAGTGTCAAAATCCCAGCGCGGCAAATCTTTGTCGTAGTACTGGTTGTTTTTTAGAATTGGACCGGCAGCCAAACGGCTAACTAGATTATTATTTTGCAGCAAAAGTTGATTTTTGTCAAGAGCGAGAGCTAAGGCTTGGCGAATCTTGGTATTTTTTAAAAGAGTGTCGTTTTCGTTAATAAAGACACCAACCAATTGTGGGGTATTAAAGTAGTTAAGTTTATAACGGCTAGTTGTTAATAATTTTTGAGCAGTTATTTGTGGCAAGTAAGTTGCACCATCAATTGAACCATCATTTAAGGCGGCAACCAATTCGTCGTAGTTGGCGAAAAACTTAAAAGTTAATTCCTCAATATATGGTTTTTGGCCAAAATAATTAGGGTTGATGGCTAATTGATAGGATTTAATGGTGCCAGCTCGATCTTTGGTTAAAGATTTGAATTGATAAGGACCACTGCCAATTGGCTTAAGATTGAGGTCGGCCAAACTGGCGCTTTCAGCTGGAACTTGACCCCATAATTCAGCTGGCATAATGCCAATAGTTAAAAGGTCAAGAAAAGCATTATAAGACTGGCCTAAGGTAAATTTAATAGTTAAATCATCAAGCTTGGTTATTTCAACGCCATTCAGGCTATTAAATAGTGGTGAGCCATAAGCTGAGTCGATAATGGCATTATAGGTAAAGACAACATCTTCGGCAGTTAGTTTATTGCCATTGCTCCAAAGTACGTTGTCTCTAAGTTTAATGGTATAAACTAAGCCGTCAGGACTAACCTGATAACTTTCAGCTAAATCATTAGTTAGTTTTCCTAGGCTATCGCGAGTTAGTAGACTGGAATAAATTAGGCGGCTTAAATCGCGATCAGTTTGATTGATGGAAGAATAAAGTGGGTTAATATAGCGTGGAGTACCAATTAGGCCCTCAACATAGTAGCCGCCAATTTTCGGACTGACTTGCCAGTTATTTTTGTAATAATGATTAATTAAAACACCGAGGCTGCTGATAAGGATCAGTAAACAGCCGATAATAACCATTTTTTCCGTATTGGAAAGAAATTTTGGCAAATAGCGCCATTGCCGCCAGCCTGGTAGTCGACTTTTGGATAAGCGAAAAACAATTTGCTGATCTAGCTGATGATGATTATCGGCTAGTTTTTTCTTTTTGGAAAATTTGAATAATCGGCCTAGGTTCATGCGATTGTTTAACGGGCGTATTCAATGACACGCAATTCACGGATGATATTAACCTTAATTTCACCAGGATATTTCAAATCTTGTTCAATTTGTTTGGCAATATTGACGGCCATTTCGTGAGCTGAAAGGTCATTGATTTCATCTGGTTTGACAAAAACACGGATTTCACGTCCAGCTTGGATGGCATAAGTTTTATCAACACCTTCAAAGTTATTGGCAATTTTTTCTAGTTCTTCTAAACGTTGAATGTATTGATCGAGACTATCGTTACGAGCACCTGGACGAGAAGAGGAGATGGCATCAGCTACTTTAACAATGACCGAAACTAAACCTCGAGGATGGTCGTCGTGATGAGTTTCAATTGGATCAATAATATCTTGAGGTAAATTGAATTTACGAGCAATGTTGCCGCCAATTTCTGGATGAGTACCTTTGACTTCATGGTCAACAGCTTTACCAATATCATGAAGTAGGCCGCCTTTTTTAGCTAGAGTGACGTCGGCACCCAATTCGGCAGCTAGAAGTCCGGACAAATGAGCCACCTCAACGCTATGGCGTAGAGCATTTTGGCCATAACTAGTGCGATATTTAAGACGTCCGATAATCTGGACTAATTTAGTATCAAAACCAGCGATACCCAATTCATATAGGGCGTCTTCCCCGGCTTTTTTAATATCAACCGCTAAATCTTGCTTAGCGCGATCAATAGCATCTTCAATCTTGGTTGGATGGATGCGGCCATCTTTAATTAAATGATCTAGAGCTCTTTTGGCGATTTGGCGGCGGATGCCAGAAAATCCGGAAACAGTAATAGCATTAGGGGTGTCGTCAACGATAATTTCAACACCAGTTAGCTGTTCAATGGTTTTAATGTTACGGCCTTCGCGACCAATAATGCGGCCTTTCATTTCATCGTTAGGTAAATCAACTACAGTAGTTGTAACTTCGGCAGTAAAAGTGGAGGCTAAGCGCTGCATGGCACTAGCCATGAGTTCTCGTGATTTTTCTTCGAGCTGATCGCTAGCCTCTTTATTTAATTTATCTAAACGAGACATCAAGCTGTCAGAAGCTTCTTTTTCAACCTTCTCTAGTAAGAGATTTTTGGCTTCATCCTTACTTAACTTAGCAACTTCTTCTAATTTGACTTCCTGTTCTTGCTTGATTTGATTGATTTTTTCTTTAGTTTCTTCGACTTGAGCGATTTTATCGTAAAGCTGTTGTTGCTTGTCTTGCAGTTCCATGATCTTTTGTGAAAAGGCTGATTCTCTTTTCTCGAGGCGAGCCTGCCAAGCATTAATTTCTTTGCGGTGTTCTTCGTTTTCCTGCTTAGCTTCATCGACCAACTTCAGAGCCTTGTCTTGAGCTTTGAGTAAAAGCTCCTTTTCTTTAATGCGAGCATCATCAACAATTTTTTCAGCTTTGTTCTCGGCGCTGTTAGCTTCTTTTAAGGCTAATTGGCGGCGCAGCCAATAGCCAAAACCACCGCCAATGGCGATTGATAGAGTTGCGATAATAAAATAAGGCATAGTGTAGTGCGGCTTTGGTTGGGCCAACAAGGTAATTCAGCCGATGACGGTAATTCGGTATGGGAAAGTAGATATTTTAAAAATGGTTTGTTGGAAAGAAATACGGAGAAAAGTCTGAAGTCTACCAGTGCTGACAAGAACCAAAACTCAATTTAAGGTAAATTATAGGTAATCTAAACTGGTGTTATCCTAACACGGTAACGCTAAAAAAGCAAGTTGCTAAGCTCTTTAGCCGGTAATTAACGACTGATAATTTTGTCAATTAAACCGTAGGCTTTGGCTTCAGTTGGGTTCAAATAATGATCCCTTTCAGTATCATTTTCGATAGTTTTAATATCTTTGCCAGTATGTTGAGCTAAAATTTTATTTAAACGCTCTTTGATTCTGAGAATATGTTCAGAACGGATTTTAATATCAGTCGCTTGACCCTCAAATCCACCCATGACTTGGTGGATCATAATTTCGCTATTAGGTAGAGCAAAGCGTTTGCCAGGAGCACCAGCGGCTAAAAGGACTGCTCCCATTGAAGCTGCCATGCCAACGCAAATGGTGCTAACATCAGATTTGATAAATTGCATGGTATCATAAATAGCCATACCAGCAGTAACAGAACCGCCAGGGGTGTTGATGTAAAATTTAATATCTTTATTGCTATTTTCGGCATCGAGAAATAATAATTGCGCAATAATAAGGTTAGCAATATGATCGTCAACTGGTTCGCCTAAAAAAATGATGCGGTCTTTAAGTAAGCGAGAATAGATATCGTAAGCTCTTTCACCCTGGCTAGTTGATTCAATAACGGTTGGAATTAATGTCATATAGGTAATTGATTAATAAGTAATTGTTTAAGTATAGGAAGATATTTGGGAAAAGTCTAGATTGTTTATTTATCGATTTTTTGACGGCTTTTGCCGTGAAAATTTTGATAAACTTGACGCAATTGCTGGTCAGTAACGTGAGTGTAGACTTGAGTGGTGGTAATGGAAGCATGACCAAGTAACTGCTGGACACTGCGAATGTCAGCGCCGCCGATTAATAAATCGGTAGCAAAACTGTGGCGCAGGGTGTGTGGAGTTACGCGTTTAGTAATTCCAGCGGCAACAGCGTATTTTTCTACTAAGCGTTCAATTGAGCGTGGGGTTAGGCCGTATTGTGGATTGGTATCTTTATTAATTTTGCCATGACCAATAAACAGAAAAGGTTCAGTGTCTTGACGGGCTTCAAGATAGGTTTTAATTGCCATTTTGGCATCGTTAGATAAGAAAACTAGGCGTAATTTACTACCTTTACCACGGACTGTAAATTCAGTTTTTTTTAAATTAACGTCATTAATCCTCAATCGGGCCAACTCGCTAACGCGCAGGCCAGTGGAAAAAAGCATTTCTAAAATAGCTCGATCACGCAATTTTACTAGCTTACTAGATTTAGGTGTGGCTAAGGGGGCTTGCAGGAAAGCAGCCAAATCATAGCCTTCTAGAAAAGTGACCTGGCGCGGCTCTTGTTTGGCGAGTTCAACTTTATTAGAATCCAGACTTTCAATATCGTTCTTGCTCAGATATTTTAAAAATTGTCGCAGAGCAATCAGGTGATAATTTTGAGTATTTTTTTTAAGGTTACTATATTCTCGATTAGCCAGACGGTTGAGATGGAGGCGATAGCGGTGGATTAAGTCTTGGCTAATCTGGCTGACTTTATTAACATTTTGCGCAGTGGCAAAAGCTAAAAAACGCTTTAAATAAAAGCTATAACCAATAAGAGTGTTATTAGCTAAGCCGCGCTCGACTTCTAAGTATTCTAGAAAACGATTAAGGTCATCTTTTAACATATTTGGTATTATACGACATCTTGATTTTATTTTCCAACAGTGTTATAACAAAAGAGCTCAATT
>DAONSQ010000012.1:0-14009 GCA_035411265.1 bacterium
TTTCACGACTAACACCTTAGCAGGGTGCCCCTTTCAACCACTCAGGCATCTCTCCAACTTGTTGTAGTGGGCCGTTAATGTTATAATAACATTATTGCCTAGGTTTATGATAGACGATAACTATCGCCTTGTCAACCGCAATTTAGCTTATAAATATGGACAATAAATCATTAATCGGCCAGGAACTGCATTCTTGGAAGATACCTGAAAGAGAGCATTATGAACACAGTTTTCGTTGGAAGATTGGTGCTTCTTTGGTTGGCTTAGCTTTGGTGGCGGTGGCTGTTTTAACTAACAATTTTTTGTTTGCACTGATTATTCTGATTGCTGCTTTTATTATTGTTTTTAATGAAGGTGATGAACCGGAAAAAATTAGATTTATGATTGGTACTGAGGGGATTCTGTTGGGTGAAAAGTTTTATGATTATGATGATTTTAAAAGTTTTTCTGTCCTCTATAAGCCTAATGAAGATTTAAAAGCCCTGTATTTTGATTACCAAAATTTTTGGCAGCGTGATCTGATAATTCCTCTTTTGGATCACAATCCCTTGCCAATTCGTGAAAACCTGCTAAAATACCTCAAAGAAGATTTAACTCGAACCGACGAACCTTTTTCAGAAACCTTGGGTCGGCTGTTAAAGCTTTAATTTATTCGGCTCTCGTCGTTCAATGGATAGGACGCAAGATTGCGGATCTTGCAATGTAGGTTCGATTCCTACCGAGAGTACAGCTTAAAACAGGCGCTTTGTCGTCTGTTTTTTTGTTTGATTGATAGACTGTGTTAAAATGTAATCATGTTATCTGGAGAAATGAAAATTAGTGCCTTGCCAGGAGTGGGTCCGACTTTGGCTAATAAATTGGCTAAATTGGGTATTATTAAAATTAATCAGGCAATTAATTATTATCCTTTCCGTTATGATGATTTTAGCCAGCAAGCTAAAATTGAGCAACTGAAGTTGGGGGATGTGGTTAATTTTACTGGTGTTGTTGATATTATTGATACCAAGCGCAGTCCGCGGAAGCGAATGTATTTGACTGAAGCAATTATTAATGACGGTACTGGTCAATTGCGACTAGTTTGGTTTAATCAGCCATTTTTAGCTAAAACAATTAGGGCTGGTGATCAATTGTCGGTGGCTGGAAGGGTGAGTCAAGACGCTTTGGGGTTAGTAATAACCTCGCCGCAATATGAAAAGATTTATTCTGATAGCGCTAAAACTCAACATACGAGCGGGTTAGTACCGATTTACCGGACAACTAGCGGAATTACCATTAAACAATTGCGAGCAATTATTGATCAGTCTTTAAAAAGTAGTGTTATTAAAGATTGGCTTCCCTCTGAGATTATTGAAGCCAAAAAATTGTGGCCATTGTCTTTGGCAATTAAGACTATCCATCGACCAGAAAGCTTAACTGATGTTAGCAGAGCTCGTCAGCGCTTAGCTTTTGATGAATTATTGTTGTTGCAATTACGCGGGAAATTGACTCGTCAAGCTTGGGCTAAAGAAAAAGCAGTTAAAATTGATTTTAAAGAAGATTTAACTAAGCAAATTTTAGCCGAGCTACCGTTTAAGTTAACTAATGACCAAAAACGAGCAGCTTGGCAAGTTTTGCAAGATATGCAGAAAGATTATCCGATGTTGCGACTATTGCAAGGTGATGTTGGCAGTGGCAAGACAGCGGTGGCTTTTATCGCAGCCATTAATGTTGCAGCTGCAGGATCTCAAACAGCGATGCTAGCGCCCAGTGAAGTGCTGGCTAGCCAGCACTTTAATAGTTTTTTTAAAGCAGTTGGTAAGTATTGCACAATTGGGTTATTGACTAGAACCCAGCAATATTACAGCGAAAAGTCTGGTGAAATTACAAAAATCAGTAAAGCAAAATTAATCGCTAAAATAAATAGCGGTGAGTGCCAAGTTGTTATCGGGACTCAAGCTCTACTGCAAGATTCGATAAGTTTTAATAAGCTTGGTTTGGTTATTGTTGATGAGCAGCATCGTTTTGGTGTAGAGCAGCGGCAGCTATTATTGGATAAAAAAGAGCTATCGACTAGCCAGCGATTAGTACCGCATTTTTTATCAATGACAGCAACACCAATTCCACGAAGCTTAGCTTTAACTTTGTATGGCGAGCTTAATCTATCATTGATCAAGGAGATGCCTGAGGGTCGTTTGCCGGTTATTACTAAAGTGGTGGCTGATGAGCAACGTCCGGCAATGTATGAATTTGCTCGACAAAAAATCAAGCAAGGTGAGCAGGTTTTTATTGTTTGCCCTTTGGTGGAGGAGTCAGAGAAATTGGTGGCTAAATCAGCTAAAAAAGAATATGAAAGAATTATCGATCAAGAATTATCTGGATATCGAGTAGGGTTGTTACATGGTAAAATGTCAGGAGCGGATAAGCAAAAGATAATGGACCAATTTTCTCAAGGAAAACTGGATGTTTTAGTAGCAACTGCTGTAATTGAATTGGGGGTAGATATACCGGGGGCCAGTATTATGATTATTGAAAGTGCTGAACGATTTGGTTTAGCTCAACTTCATCAGTATCGTGGCCGAGTTGGCCGCAGAGGGCAGCAGGCCTACTGTTTCCTATTGAGTAGCCAGGATAATCCATCTGATAATCGTCGTTTAACAGCAATGGTTAAAACTTATAGCGGCCAAGAATTAGCGCAGCTTGATTTGGCTTGGCGTGGTCCAGGGGAACTGGCTGGTTATGAACAATCTGGTTTTGGTGAACTTAAATTAGCCACAATCTTTGATCAAGAGTTGATTATTTTAGCTAAAGAGGTTGCTGAGGAGATAATGAATAAAGATAAATGGCAAACAGAAGTTTTTGCTAGCCAAATTTGGCAAGAAGTCAGTAATGGACTATTACCGCAGTAGCTTTTAGTCCATTTTTATTGAGTATTTACCAGAGTTGAGCAAAAAAAGTGTTCAAATTGTCAGATTGTTTTATAGCTATTTTAGAACTTGTTATCTTGGCTTGAGTTGGTAAAAAGATGTTTTTTAGACCCAATTTAGCTGCTTCTTTGATGCGATTTTCTAATTTACTGACCGGTCTAATTTCACCAGATAAACCAATTTCACCGAGGAATAAACTTTTCGCTGGTAGCGGTTGATCCTTATAGCTGGAGGCGATAGCAGCACAGATAGCTAAGTCTAGGGCAGTTTCATTTATTTTTAAGCCGCCGGCAACACTGATAATTACATCTTGATTAGCTAGATTAATTTTACTGTGTTTAGTGATAACGGTAGTTAGCATTTGTAGGCGGTTATTGTCAAAGCCAATGGCTTTGCGTTGCGGATAACCAAAGAGAGTCTTGCTAACTAGGGCCTGGACTTCTAGTAGAAAAGGCCGTGTGCCTTCCATTAGACAACTTAAAGCTGAGCCGTTAACTTTTTCCGCTGGTTGGATAAACAGGCTAGCAGTTTTTTCAATTTGTCTAAAACCAGTACTAGTCATTTCCAGCAAGCCAACTTCATTGGTTGAACCAAAGCGATTTTTACTAGAGCGAAGAATAGTGTAGTTGTGGCGTGTTTCTTGCTCTAAATACAAAACAGTATCCACTAAATGTTCTAGTGTTTTTGGTCCGGCAACATTACCATCTTTAGTCAAATGGCCAATAATGATAACGCTTATCTCGTGCTCTTTAGCCATTTCTAAAAGCTTGATAGTGCAAGCTTTGATTTGGTTGATACTGCCTGGTTCGGAAGGAATTTGATCAGAATAAATAGTTTGAATCGAATCAATAATTAATAATTGCGGCTTGTTTTTGATGGCTGTAGCAATTATTGAGTCAGCATTAGTTTCACTGGCAAAGCTCATTTTTTGCGGTTGGTAGTCGAGCCTGTCTAGTCGCAGCTTAACTTGTTGGCCTGATTCTTCGCCACTGATATAAAGAATAGCTAATTCAATCTCTAGAGCTTTAGCGATTTGAGCGACAATGGTTGATTTACCACAACCAGGCTCGCCACTTAATAGAACTAAGGAGCCAGGTACAATACCGCCACCAAGAACGCGGTCAATTTCAGATAGTTTAGTAGAATAGCGTTTAACTGGTCCAGTTTCTAAATCTTGCCAAGAAATTAATTGAGCTGGTTTGGCTTTGGCAATCAGCTCTGTTTTTTGTGTAACGCGACTGTCGGCTGTCGGCGCAGCTTCTTCGGCTAGAGTTCCCCAGGCTCCGCACTCACTGCAGCGACCAGCCCATTTAGGAAATTGGGCACCGCATTTGCTGCAAGAAAAAATTGTTTTAATCATAATTTTATTGGTGGGGAGAAAATTATTATTTTCCTTCAGTCTGGATGATCATTTCTAAATCGTTCCAGCTTAATTCACCCAAAAAATCACGCTGATTAACATAGATATATGGGGTGCCACTAATACCTAGAGCGTCAGCTTCTTGCCAGTTTTTTTCAATAGCTGAAGCAGTTGAGGAATTATAGCAAGTTTTAAATCGGGGCAGATCTAGACCGGCGCGCAGAGCTATTTTTTCTAAATCAGCTGAGCTTGAAATTGTTTCGTTAAGGATTAAGTCGTTAAATTGCCAGAACAGACTCTGTTCAAAAGCGCAACGGCCAGCTTTGGCTGATAGATAGGAAAGGCTATTTTTATTGGTGTCAGGTAAGTCTTTACGGATTACCTTGACTAGGTCCGGGTATTGTTCCAGGGCTTGATTAAAAATTGCTTCCTGTTTTTTACAAAAAGAGCAAGTAAAATCAGCATAATAAACGATAACAATCGACGCGTTAGCAGCGCCCTTAGCCGGATCGTTATTGGAAATTATTGGTCCGCGTAAATTAGCAGGGCTGGCAGCTGTTTTGGTGGTTAAATTGCCGTCATTGTCGGTATTTTCTAAATAATTTTCTTGGAGAAAATATTGAGCAACCTGTTTGGTTGGTTCGGCCGAAATTAAACCGGGCCAGCTAGCGGAGAGATTAATTAGAAAAATGACTAATAAAGCTAAACAGACCAAGATTAGACTGATTAATAGAGGATTATTAGTTATTTGTTCAAGTTTGTTTGGATTGATTTTTTTTGCTGTCATATGGTTATACTTCTTTTAGATTTAACGTAAATTAATCTTATTAATTGAGCTATCATTCTTGTTGGTGAAATAAAGAGTTGAACCGTCAGGGCTGACAAATAAATTGCTAATAGTTGTATCCGCTTCCGGAATGGCAATTAATTGCTGACTGCCAGTTTTAGTGTTGATTTTGTAAATTTGATCAGGAATTTGATTGCTGAGTGAAGGCAAAAAGCCAGCCCCATATTCAAGTGAAGTTGGTACGGCACAATAGATCTCTTCATTGCTAGAAAAGGTGCATTTTTCAGCCCAGGTATTAATATTTAAGCGTTTGCGATTTTCACCAATTTGACTACCTTCAGCATTAACTATCCAGAGTCCAGGTTTCATTTCATTATCTGAGGAATAAACACTATACAACATCTGGTTACCCTTGGGTGACCACTGATGTTGAAAACCTCGTCCTTGGATGGTCATTGATTTGAAATTTTGGTTATCAGTACCAAGGAAATAAACCGTTTGACGATCATAATCCAGGGCTTCGGTATACATACCAACTATTTGATTATTGGGGGACCAGCTAGGATAAACACTTTTTTCATTTTCACCGATGTATTCAATAATTTTACCGCCACTGCCGTCGCTGTTAGCGATTGCTAGATAGCGACTATCTTTGTCCAAACCTAAGCTTTTGAGGGTGAGTTTGTCTCCATTAGCTGAAAAGTTAAAATCTTCCCAATGAGAAGGAAGGGTAACCTGTTTTTTATTATCAAAATCATAAACAATTTTACTGCCATCAGGGTATTCTAAAACAGCTTTGCCGCCACTATTGGACCAGGTAACATCTTTGACATTATGAAAAACTTTATTACTAAGAGCAGTTATCTGACCATCTTTATTGACGCTATAAAACTTACCGTCATTGCGGTTATAATACTGAACGTTACCGTTTTGGGAATTAAAGGTTTGACCGCTGGTTGGTGAACTAACTAATTTTTCAGTGTTAGTTAAGCCGCCCTTTGCCACGTTACTGACGTAAGGATTGAAATTTTCAATTAACGATGGCGTTGTGGAGGTTGGGGTGGTGGTATTATCACCGGTTTGAGGCAGGGTTCCTCCGGGATTAGCTGGATTAATATTAGAACCAATGCCGGCTTGCGGTAATTTATTATTATCTTCAATACTGCTAGTGGGTGTTTTTGATCCCGGAGCTGGAGTAAAATCGCTAAAGAAAACAATAAATAAAAGATAGCCAATACCAATCACGGCAGTAATAAAAAGTAGGATTAGGAGGGCTCTTTTGTGGCGAGAAAAAAAGTTCATAAGTGTCTTTTATTTATCAATATGAGCTATTGTAGCTAAATGGCTCAATATGCTATAATAATCTTATTATAGAAGATTGGCTTATTACCGTCAAAGTTTTATTTATTAAACTTCAGTCTAAATATGGGTTTATTAGGTTCTGATGTAAATAGCGGCTGTCTAGGTGTTGATATCGGTAGTTCAGGTATTAAAATTGTTGAATTAAAGCGCGATAATAAAAGGGTTGTTTTATCAACTTATGGTTTTAGTGAAATTTTGGGTGGCGTTAATCCTCTCAATGCTTCAACTGATGAAATCGCCAGAACGATAGTTAAAATACATCAAGAAGCTGGTATGACTAGCCGCCGCGTGGTGGCCGGTTTGCCAAATTTTTCAGTATTTTCTTCAATTATTACTTTAGTTAATGTTTCTGAAGCTGGATTATCGGCAGCTGTTGATGCTGAAGCAAGAAAAGTTATGCCATTACCTTTAGAAGAAATGGTTTTGGATTGGAAAAAAATTGCTGTGCCAGTTGGTTTAAAATCCGAAGTTGAAGGTGGCGCAGCTGATATTCATAGTGGTGCTAAAGTTATTACCAAAATACTATTAACAGGAGCGCCCAAGGCCTTGGTTAATAAGTATGTTGAGATATTTAAAAAAGCAGAACTCAACCTAGTTTTTCTAGAGGGCGAAACCATTGCCTTGATCCGTTCATTAATTGGTAATGATAAGGGAACAATCATGTTGGCTGAGGTTGGGGCTTCGACTAGCGATTTAGTGATTATTGACCAAGGAGTTCCAGTATTTAATCGCAGCTTAGATTTGGGTGGCCAGACGGTTACCGAGGCAATTAGCAAGAGCTTAAATATTGATCTGCAGCAAGCTGAGCAGTTCAAATATGATTTAGGTGTTGCTGGAATGAGGGCTGGTGAAGTGCCGGAGGCAATGAAAAACTTGGTTAATTCGGTAACAAGCGAAATCAAGTATTCACTTAATTTGTTCCAAAATAATAACGGTAAGAATATTGAAAAAATTATCATGACTGGCGGATCATCTTTGCTTTATGGTTTTGTTGACCATCTGTCAAAAGAATTAGATATCAATACAATTATCGGCAGTCCGTGGTCACTGATATCGTATCCTTTAAATATTAAGCCATTACTTGATGAAATTGGGCCAAGGTTGTCCGTTTCGGTTGGCTTAGCTATGCGCGGTATTAATTAATTATGATTTTTGGTTCAAGTAAAAAGGAAAGAAAATCAACTAGCCACGATAATTTCGATGGCCAGGAGGTGATTAATTGGTCTTCAACTGAGGGCTATGATGCTGTTCGTCAAGTTAACAATCGCTTGCGCTGGCCTTCGGTTTGGGGTAATAGCAAGGATGAAAAAGCTAAAAAGACTGAAGAAGTTAAAAAAGTTGAAAAAGTAAAAGAGATAAAAGAAGTAAAGAAGATTAAAAAAGTAGAAAAACCTAAATTTGATTTAGGCTTGTTTTTAAAAACATTATTTAAGAGCAGCAAGCCTGAGCAAAATAAAATTCAGTTAGAAAAAAATAAGCAAGAGCAAATTCGACAGGAGAAAGTCAGACAAGAAAAGATAGCTCAAGAAAAAGCTGAGCAAGAGAAAAAGCAGCAAGAAAAAATTAAACAAGAGCAACTTGAGAAAGAAAGACTTGCTCGAGAGATGGCTGAAAAAGAAAGGCTTGAGAAAGAAAAAATTGCCAAGGAAAAAGTTTTGCAAGAAAAGACTGCTAAAGAAAGAGCTGAGCAAGAAAAAAAGCGACAACTGAAGATTAAGGCCGAAGCCGAAGCCAAAGCCAAGGCCGAAGCCGAAGCCGAAGCTATTGCTAAAGCTAAAGCAGAAGAGGCTGCTAAAAAAGCTAAGTTGCAAGTTTTAAAAACAAACAAGGAAAGAAATCAGCAAATAAAAGAAGCTGGTCAAGAAAGTCGTGAGCAAGAGGAAGATAGAAAGAGTGATATCTTTAAAGCTAAGGAAAGCCATCATCAACAAAAAAATAAAGAGTTAACTAAAGATAAAAAACCAAGTCTTTTGGATCGTTGGAAAAATTATTTTGCCGCTAAAAAAATAAAACAGCTCAATAAAATAGATCGTAAAAAAATAAAACGTTTTGCCGATAGTTTAAAATCTGTTGAAGAATCGATTAGTCAGGATGAATATTTAGCCAAAGAGGATTTACGACTCAAGGCTGCAGCGCGAAAGATGAATCAAGTAGCGTCTTTTAATCTAAAGCCAGCTGTGGTTAAAAAAAATGATAATCAAAAAATTGAAAAGATTGTTGAGAAAAAAATAGAGGTAGATAAAATAGAAAAGCCCAGCAAGCAAAGGGTTTTTACTGATCTGCGCAAAAATTTTGAACAGAAGTCTTGGAATAAGCCAAGCTTAACCGAAACCAATTTAGCTAGCGGTCGAACAACTCTTTATTTTAATTGGTCTAAATTCTGGCTAGCTTTAATTCAGTGGTTAGTGGTGACTTTGTTTTTTATTGCTATTTCTGGTTCAATGCTTTATTTGTGGCAACAGAAACAGCGACGGCAATCACTGGAAGTTTCACAAAGATTTGGTCGAATTGATCAGCTGATTAGTTTAACTGAAAATGAAGTTGGTGATGTTCTTGATTTTCGTGGTCGCTTAATCGTAGTTAATGATTTACTAAAAAATCATATTTATTGGAGTGATTTCTTTAGTTTTTTAGAAAAAAATACATTACCCAATGTTTTTTATCAAGATTTCAGTGGCGATACTTCCGGGGAATATTTGTTAAAAGCCAGAACCGATAGTTTCGATAGTATGGCTAAACAATTAAAGGTTTTTCGTCGAGCTCCAGAGGTTATTGAGGTTAGTAGTGAGGGAGGCGAGATGATTAAAGTTGAAGAAAAATCTAAAGCAGAAGATGGTATTAAAACTGATGATCAGTTAATAGTTAATGATGAAGACGGAAACAAAAAAGACACCAAAACTAAATTGACCAATCAGTTAACTTTTTCCATTAAGATAAAAATTAAACCTGAAGTTTTTCTACGATAGACTATGAGCGGTTTTTTAAACAAAAAAATTAGTTTACCTAAATTATCGAGCTTAACACGTAAGAATGTTAAGAATGCTTTGCTATCGAACGGTCAAAATGGTGGTGATAAAAATGAATTGCTAGAGTTTTTAAACAATAATTATTCAATTTTTATCGGATTGATTTGTTTGGTGGCAGTGATTGTTAGTTTCTTAGGTTACTTTTGGCCAGAATATCAAAACACCTTATTGGAAGTTAGTGATAATTATCAGCAAGCTAAAATTGAACTGGATAATAAGCAAAAATATCAGAGTAACTTGATAAAGCTAAACGAATTTTATCGTAGCATTGACAAAGCAACTCGTGATAAAGTTTTCGATATGCTGCCAGTCGAGCTAAATAAAGAAAATATTTTAGCTGAAATTGAAGCAATTTGTTTGGCTAATAGCTTAATGATTAAGTCTTCTGATGTTAAGGCGGTTAATGATGAGTCAGTTGAAATTAAAGATGAAGCTAAAAAAGAAGGTGAAACTAACGAAGCTAAACCAAAGGCTAAACAAGAAAATAAAGTTAATTCAGCAATGATTAAACTGGAGTTACAAGGTAAAGAATACGATAGTTTTAAAGGTTTATTGCGGACAATTGAAAATAATTTACATTTAATGAATATTAAGAATGTTGAATATTTTCCAGCTAAAAATCAAGTTGTCTTAAGTATTCAAATATATTATCTGGGAGATTAAGCATATTTTATGGTTGAAGTAATTAGGTCAAAAAATGCTCAACAAAAAAGATCCAGTTCTAAAATGGTTTGGTTGATTTTCGGTATCGTGGTTAATTTGGTTGGTTTATTTTTTGTTATTCGTTGGTATGATCAATTTTCCCAAAATCAGAGACCATTAACGGAAGTTGATGAGGCGGCTTTTAAGGTTTTTGTTAATCAGATATCCGGTAATGAAAATCTAACTCGAGCTGAAAGACAGGCCTTGAAAAGCGGCTTATCACGGCAGAGTGTTGAAGAATTTTTAACCTTGGGTGTTTTGAGCGATGATAAATTTAAAAATTTGAAAAGTAATTATAAAGCTCCAGCAGCTTCAACAACTACCGAGGGTTTTGAAGACCTGGATGGTTTAAAAATTGGCAACTCTCGGCCATTCCTGTATTAATTTTATGAGCAAGCAAACAAGCAATAAATTATTAGACTTTTTAATTTCAGCTTCACTGATTAGTAATGATCAACTAAATTTAGTTAATCAAGCTTTAGCTAATGGAGAGAAGGGTCTTGATGAGGTTTTGATAGAATTAGAAATTTTAGATCCAGAAAAATTAACTGAAATTAAAGCTAGTTTATCGGGTTTGTCATATATTGATCTTTCAGGAGTGGAAATTGATGATGAAACTTTAAATATTTTACCAGCTGAGGTGGCCAATAATTATCGAGCGGTCTGTTTTCACAGGGAAGTTGATGAAGTTCAGGTTGGTCTTTTGGATGCTGATAATATTAAAGCTATTGAGGCGATTGGTTTTTTGGCAAAGAAAAATGGCCTAAGAGTTAAATATTTTTTAATTTCCAAGCTTAGTTTCGAAATTGCTTTTAAAAAATATCAAACTGTTAACAAGGAAATTACAAGTGCTTTGGAATTAAAGGCGAAAGAAGATGAAGAAGAAGTGAAGAAAAATGTTGAAGAAGATGATTTGCGGTTTGAGGAAATTACTAAAAGCGCGCCAATTTCTAAAATTATTTCGGCTATTATTCGTCATGGAGTTGAGTTGGGAGCCAGTGATATTCATATTGAGCCTTTACCAAAAGAAAGCCGAATCAGATATCGTGTTGATGGTATTTTAAAAACATCTTTGGTTTTACCACGCAATATTCATGATTCCTTGATTTCAAGAGTCAAGGTTATGTCCAAGCTAAAGCTGGACGAAACCAGAGTGCCGCAAGATGGTCGTATTAGTTTAAATATTGATAATCGTGATATTGATTTTCGTGTGTCTATTTTACCGTTAATGGGCCAAGAGAAGGCGGTTATGAGAATTCTCGATGTTAGCCGCGGGGCGCCAACTATCGAGGCGCTTGGTTTTGCCCCCAATCATTACGAATCGCTAAAGAAAAGTATTGATCGGACTAGTGGGTTAATCCTGATTACCGGTCCAACTGGTTCTGGTAAAACTACAACTTTGTATTCTTTATTAAATATTCTTAATAAGGAGGATGTAAATATTTCGACCCTAGAAGATCCAGTCGAATATTTCTTAAAAGGTATTAATCAATCTCAGGTGCGACCAGAGGTTAATTTTACTTTTTCAACTGGTTTGCGTTCATTACTGCGTCAAGATCCGGACATCATGATGGTTGGTGAAATCCGCGATAATGAAACAGCTGAATTAGCGGTGCATGCTTCGCTTACTGGTCACTTAGTGCTGTCGACTCTGCATACCAACGATGCCATTGGGGCCATTCCGCGCTTAGTTGATATGAAGATTGAACCATTTTTACTTAATTCTAGTTTGGTTTTAGTAGTTGCTCAACGCTTGGTCAGATTAAATTGTGATCATTGTTTAGAAGAAGAAAAGGTCAGCGATGATGTTTTAAGTCATATTAGAGAGCTTTTAGCTAAGGTTCCGACTGAGATTTTACAAGCAAGATTACCTAATTATAATCCGGAACAACTGAAGTTTAGCCGGGGTGTCGGCTGTCCTTATTGCGGTCAGACTGGCTATCGCTCCCGTTCGGTTATTGCGGAAATTATTGAAGTTAATGATAAGGTCCGTGATATGATTATGCAGCGTAATGATTTTGATGAAGAATCAATTAAAGCAACTCAGCCTTTTATTAATATGGAGCAAGATGGTTTTATCAAAGCTTTGCAGGGCTTAACGACAATTGAAGAGGTTATGCGAGTTATTCAATCAGAATAGTTTTTATGTTTTTTCGTTACGAAGCAACTGATAATCAGGGAACAAAAAAAATCGGTTTAGTCGAGGCGGCTAATAGTCAAGAAGCGGCTGTTTTATTAAAGGATAATGGTCTGATTCTTTTAAATTTGGAAGTTACAAGTGTTAAGAAGGGTTTTAATATACCTTTCTTAAATCGGATTTCTTTAAAAGATTTAGTTGTTTTTGCTCGACAATTTTCTATCATGATTGGTGCTGGCGTTGCCATGGTACAGGCTTTAAGGATTTTGGTTAATCAGACTGAAAACCCTAATTTGAAAAAAGTTATTGCTGAAATTGCCGATGAAGTTGATGGCGGCTCACCCTTATCTGATTGTTTAGCTAAAAGGCCAAAGGTTTTTTCTCAATTTTTTGTCAGTGTTATTAAGTCCGGTGAACGATCCGGTAAGCTAGATGATGTTTTGAGTTATTTGGCTGATGAAATTGGCAAGGATTATGACATGACTTCTAAAATTAGAGGGGCGATGATTTATCCAGTGGTGGTTATTTGTGCCATGTTTGCTATCGGTTTGGTGATGATGATTTTTGTTTTACCAAAATTAATGGACGTTTTAACGGAAACTGGTACAGCCTTGCCTTTGGCTACAAGAATCTTAATTGGTATTTCTAATTTTTTAACCGGTTACTGGTGGATAGTGATTGCTTTTTTGGTAGCAGCGATAGTTGCCTTAAGAATGGTTTTAAAATCAAAACCTGGTCGGATTGTTTTTGACGGCTTGATTTTGCGAGTGCCAGTTTTTGGTAAATTGTTTCAAAAAATATTATTGGTTCGCTTTTGTCGTTCGATGAATACTTTGTTAATTGGTGGCGTCAGTATTGAAAATAGTTTGTCGATTGCTGGCGATGTTGTTAGCAATATGACTTATCAAAACTTAGTTGAAAAGACAATTAGGGCAGTTGAAGATGGTAATTCAATTTCAATGGTTTTCCTAGAGAGTTCATTAGTGCCAAAAATGGTTTCCTATATGATGCAAGTCGGTGAAGAAACTGGTAAGCTGGATTTAGTTTTTAGTAAAGTTGCTGAATTTTATAGTCGGGAAGTTGATAATATGCTCGCCAACATGATGAGTCTACTTGAGCCTTTGGTTATGGTTTTAATTGGTGTTGGTGTTGGTGTAATGGTGGCGGCAGTTATTATGCCAATGTATAGTATGGTTGGTAATTTCTAATAAATCTATGCGTAAAGCCGGTTTCACGTTGATTGAACTTCTAGTGGTCATTGCCATTATTGCGATGCTGTCAACTTTGTCAGTTGTATCTTTAAATAGTGCTCGAAGAAAATCTCGCGATACTAGGCGATTAGCTGATATTAGGCAAGTGCAGACAGCTTTAGAAATGTATGCTAGCAATAAATCTGATGGTAAGTATCCAATCGTCAACACCGCTACTAATATAGATAATTTGTGTTTGAGTTCGGATAGTGATTTTGCCAGTAGCTGTGCTGGCTTGATTTTTATGAAAAAAATACCTAGTGATCCTTTGCCTAGTAGTAATCATTATGTTTACTCCAGTGATGGAATAAGCTATAATGTCAATTATTGGCTGGAAGGACAGATTAATGAAATTGGTCCAGGAATGGCTACGGCAACACCGGGGTCTATTCAATAGATTTTTTTTGTTGTATAATTTAAAGGTAATTAAAAAATATTATTTTATGAAAAAAGGTTTTACCCTCATTGAGCTTTTGGTAGTT